>MVRA01000186.1 GCA_002067315.1 Methanocella sp. PtaU1.Bin125
TAACCGATAACCCGCAATATTATCATTCTTAGAAACGTCGCGCCCGTCGCGTTTCGTTGCGATCGTCGCGAGAACGTAGAGAAACGTCGCGATCGTCGCGAGTATGCAGTCCCGCGCCCTTGCGTGCTCATCACAGGACGCCTGAACGGCAAACCATCAGAGACATCCGGCCACCGCCCTTCGATCCCAACCATGCAGAAGAGTCTTTTTTTACTGTCATTCATGAGTCATTTTAACGGTTTGAGCCCCATACAATTTGGCTTATCGGTTCATTAAAAGGCCCGGGTAGTCCGTATAGCCCTTCGCCCCGCCCGCGTAGAAGGTCGAGACGTCCGGCTCGTTGAGCGGCGCGTTCAGCCGGTAGCGTTCCGGCAAATCGGGGTTCGCCAGGAACGGCACGCCATAAGCGATCAGGTCCGCGTCGCCCCGGGCGATGGCCGCGTTTCCGCTGTGGAGATCATAGCCGCCGTTCAGGATGAACGTCCTCCCGAAGATCCTGCGCAGGGCGGCCCCCAGCCGTTCCCCGGGGGGCACGAATCCCATCCGGCCCCCGAGGGGTTCGATGAGATGGAGGTAGCCCAGGCCGGTTTTGTACAGCTCTTTCGCGAGATAATAATAGGTTTCCAGGGGGTTGGCGTCCGACATCGAGTACCCGGTGCCATATGGCGAGATACGGTAGCCGACCCGGTCACCGCCCCAGACGTCGATCACGGCCCGTGTGACCTCCAGCGGCAGGCGGGCCCGGTTCGCCACACTGCCCCCGTACTCGTCCGTCCGCCGGTTGGAACCGCTCCGCAGGAACTGGTCCAGTAAATACCCGTTCGCGCCGTGGATCTCGACGCCGTCGAACTTAGCGTCCCGGGCGAAGATGGCGGCCTGCCGGAACTGCCTGACGATATCGGGCACCTCGTCCGTCCCGAGGGCCCGGGGCACCGGGACGGGCTTTTTACCGTCCGGCGTGTGGACGTAGCCTTCCACGGGCAGCGCGGACGGCGCGACAGGCAGCTCTCCGTCCAGGAAGTCGGGATGGGAGACCCTCCCCACGTGCCACAGCTGGATGAATATCCGGCCCCCTGCCTTGTGGACGGCGTCGGTCACCTTCCTCCAGCCCACGACCTGCGCGGCCGAGTGGATGCCCGGGGTCCGCTCGTAGCCGACGCCCTGCGGGCTGACCTGCGAGCCCTCGGAGATGATCAGTCCGGCGGAGGCACGCTGCGCGTAGTAAGTGATGGCCAGCGGGCTCTGGACGTTGCCCTCCTCCGCCCGGCAGCGGGTCATCGGCGCCATCACGATGCGGTTCGGCAGTACGAGCCTGCCCATCCTGTACGGCGAAAAGAGATCCTGCACCCGTGCCATGATCGGGACAACGAAGGACGGGGATAAAATGATTATTACGGGTTTACGCTATCCTGCGGGAATCCCGGGCGATACTGTCCCTGGTGTACAGAGGTGGCATCTCTGTGGCCTCTGTATACACCACGGGATAGCCTGAAACCACTCACTCGTCGAACTCTTTCATCTCGGTGAGCAGGATGTGGTACTGCCGGTCGTCCATCGTGGCGGGGTCGATGCAGCAGATGACCATGCAGTCGCTGGTCATCACCCGGTCGTTCAGGAAGTGGACCAGCTTCAGCACCGCATCGTAGCCGTTGCGGGTCATGATGTACTCGAGGCCGTCCAGCAGGATGATCCCGTTCTTCGACTGGGTCAGGAACTTGCCCAGCGTCGCGCCCAGGCCGGTCAGGTTGTCGGGCTTCATGTGGATCTCGCCCTGCAGCCCGTCGCCGCCGGTGAGCCATATAATGGGTGTCTTCTCCAGCCCGTACTGCTCCCGGATCTTCTTGGGGTTCTGCCGGGTGACGCACAGGCCCTGGATGTTGTGCTTCACCTGGTCCGCGAAGACCTCGAGGCTCTGGTTGCCTTTGCGCTTGTCGAACAAATACAGGCAGCCCTTCTCGAAGTGGTAGCGCTGCGCCGTCTCGACCGCCTTTTCGGTGATCGGCATGATCTTGAGGCCGGTGATCTCCGACAGGTCCTTCAGCGTGATGATGAAGCCGTTGTTCCGGCCTTCCCTGTAGAGGGTCGACGTGGAGATGTTGAGCGTGACCACCGTCCCGTCCTTGCAGCGGAACTCCCGGACGTAGTTCTTGCGCTCCGCCAGGTCGATGTCCGCGTTATCGGGCAGCAGCGACGTCACGTGCCGTCCACGCACCTCGTCGGCCTCGTACTTGAGCAGCCGGGAGGCGCTCTTGTTGAAGGACATGATGAAGCCGCCCATGTCGACCGTGAGCACGGCGTCGGGGGACTCGTTGATAATATCCGCCAGATACCGGCTCGTGTCCTGTATGTTTTTAAACAGCCGGCCGTTCTCGATGGCGATGCCGATCTGGGCGCCGATGCCCAGCAGCATGGCCGACCACTCTTCGCCGACGGACGCGCCGGCCGCCGAGTAGAAGGCGATGATCCCGATCACGTCGCCCCGGACGGTGATCGGCACGGTGGCGGCGACCTTCGCGCCCTCGAAGATCACGACGGCCGGGTCCCCGGGCCGGATGGCGTTCATGTCCTGGGACACGTTGTGAAGCACCTGCGTGTAGCGTATCGCCTTGCCCGCTTCCGTCCGGGCAGCGACCGCGGTGAGCTTTGCGTCGTGCATGCTCTCCTGCTCGCACAGGTACACGGCCCCGGCATCCATCTCCAGCAGCTCGAGCGAGTCGCGGAGGATCTGGTCGAGCATCTCGTCCATGCCCCGGGCGCGGTTGATCGACGAGGTGATGGAGCTGATGATCTCCAGCTCCCGGTTCTTGCGGCGCAGCGCCTCCTCGGAGCGCTTCCGCTCGGTGATGTCGCTGAAGATGAGCACCACGCCGGCGATATTCCCGTTGTCGTCCCTGATGGGGGCGGCGCTGTCGTAGACCGGCGTCTCCCGGCCGTCCCGGGAGAGGAGCATCGCGTTCGCGGACAGCCCGACGACCGTCCCTTCCCGGAGCACCCTGACCACCGGGTTCTCCAGCATCTGCCGGTTGTCGCCGCTGGCCAGCCGGAACACCTCGATCAGGCTCTTCCCGAGCGCGTCGCTCTCCTTCCACCCGGTGAGCGTCTCGGCCACCGGGTTCATGAACTTGATGCGGCCGTCCCGGTCGGTGGCGACCACGCCGTCGCCGATGCTCTTCAGGGTGGTCGCCAGCCACCGCTCGCTGTCCTTGAGCCGCTGCTCGATACGGTACTTGTAGAGCGCCATCTCGATGGTCGTGAGCAGCTCCCGCTCCTCGAAGGGCTTCAGGATATAGCCGAACGGCTCGGTGATCTTGGCCCGCTGGAGCGTGTTCGAGTCCGCGTATGCGGTCAGGTAGATGATGGGGATGTTGTGGCGGGCGCGGATCTCGCCGGCGGCCTGGATGCCGTCCATCTGGCCGCTGAGAAAAATGTCCATGAGCACCAGGTCCGGGTGGAGCCGGCCGGCCTTATCGATCGCCTCCTGCCCGGATGATGCCGATTCCGGCACCTCGTACCCGAGGCTTCTCAGCCGGTTCATCAGGTCCATCGCGACAATGTGTTCGTCCTCGACAACTAAAATGCGTACCATTCCTCTACCGCTCCACTTCGTTTTATTCTATCTCTGCGAACGTTATCTTAAAGCTTGTTCCCCTCGCGAGGTCGACCTCTATCGTGCCTCCGAGCTGACCGGCCGGCGTGTTGACCGGCTGCAGGCCCGGCGAGGCGGTATTTCGGCAGTCGAGGCCCGGGTCAGCCCCAAGCCGTCATCGGATACCGTCAGCGTGTACATGCGGCGGTCCCGCGACAGGCCGGCGAACATCACCCGGGACGGCGTGTCGGCCGCCGAGACCTCCGGCACGCCGGTCGGCGCCTGTTCGGCGGCAGCGGCCGTGCAGAGCGCGAAGTAGCGCCCTCCCGGCTCGTCTCCGCTGCCAGACGTGCCAGGCGAGCCCTGCCATAGTGGCCGCAGCCAGGGCGAATGCGGCAGAAAAAGCCGGGCAGGCCCATCTCTTCCCCCGGCGCCCGAACGGGGTTATCCGTAGCCGCGCACCCGCACCTGCTGGCATTCATAGGTGTAATGTCAGGCGTTTTTATTTCGATCACTCTCAGAGGGCCTGTATAAATTGGTTTTAAACGAAATAAATGTAACCTATTTAATGGATAATTACACAATTAGAACCAAATTTTAATGCCATTGCAATCACAAGCCAAAAATATAGGGTTATTTTTTATTTTCATCGGGGAATGTTATCCTGAACGTGGTGCCGGCCCCTTCCTCCAGGCAGACGGCCCCTTCCAGCTGGCTGACCAGCGTGTTGACCAGCTGCAGGCCCAGCGAGGCGGTGTTGCGGAAGTCCAGGCCCGGGGGAAGCCCGGCTCCGTCATCGCCTACTATTAGCAAATATCTGCCCCCCTCCCGGGCCATGCTGACGCGGACATGCCCCGTACGACCGCCGGGGAACGCGTACTTGAGCGCGTTGGAGACCAGCTCGTTGATGATCAGGCCGCAGGGGATGGCCTTGTCTATGTCCAGGTAGATGCCGTCGATGGCGATGGCGATCTCCACGCCGGGGCCCGTGATGTAAGACCGGGCCAGGTAGGCGGTCAGGCTGCTGACGTACTCGGCGAAGTCCACCCGGGAGATGTCCCGCGCCCGGTAGAGCTTCTCGTGGATGAGGGCCATGGACCGGATGCGGTCCTGGCTGTCCCGGAACATGCCGGCCGGGTTCTCGGTTTTCACGCTCCCCGACTGGAGGCTGAGCAGGCTGGAGATGATCTGCAGGTTGTTCTTCACCCGGTGGTGGATCTCCTTGAGCAAGACCTCTTTCTCCTCCAGCGAGCTCTGCATCTTTGCCTCGACCTTGCGGCGCTCCGCGATCTCCGCCTGCAGTGCCTCCACGGCTTGCGCCAGCTCGGCTGTCCGCTGCTGCACCCGCAGCTCGAGGGTGTCGTTGACCCTCTTCAGCGCGGCGGAGGTATGTTTCAGGTCGGTGACGTCGTTGCCGATGGCCAGTATGTCCTCGATGCGGCCGTCCGGGCCGATGACCGCCTTGTTGGTCCACGAGACCCAGACGCGCTCGCCGTTGCGGCGCACGTTCTCGTTCACGTTGATCATGTACTGGTCCGGGCGCGTCATCAGGTCCTCCATGTGTTTCCACAGGTTGCGGCCCGACGACTCGGCCGGGGGCACGATGGTGTCCAGCACGCTCGCCCCGATGATCTCGTCGCGCGAGTAGCCGAAAAAGGTGCAGGCGAACTCGTTGAAGTAGGTGATCCGGCCGCTCAAGTCGAAGCGGATGATCATGCTGCTGGCGTTCTGCACCAGATCACGGTACCTGCTCTCGCTTTCCTGTAGCGCCCGGTTGGCCTTCTCGAGCTCGGCGGTGCGCTGCCGGACCCGGTGTTCGAGATCGTCGTAGGCCTTCTTCAGCGCTTCTTCCACCCGCTTCCGCTCGCCGATGTCCCGGGCGATGCCGCGGTACCCGGTGATCCTGCCGGAGGCGTCTGTAACAGGCAGGCCGCTGATCTCCAGCTCGGCCTTGCTGCCGTCCCGGCGTATCATGGAAAACTCCACCAGCTCGAACAATCCTCTGCGACTGATCATGTTGGTAATGGCCGGGCCAAGCCGGGTCTTCTCCTTCGGTTCCATCAGGTCGAACGGTGTCTTACCCCTGACCTCTTCCGGCTGGTAGCCCAGGACCTCCCGCACTTTCGGGCTGACGTAGGTGAACCGCAGGTCGCTGTCCATCTCCCAGACCACGTCGTTGATGCTTTCCACCAGGCTGCGGTACTTGCTCTCGCTCTGCGCGAGCTGCTGCCGGGACGTCTCCAGCGCGTCCAGCGTACTGTTCACCATCCTGGCGAACTGTGCGGCCTCGTCATTACCGGACACCGGCACCCGGGCCGACAGGTCGTTCTCCGTCCTCACCCTGTATAATACTTCCCCCAGCTTGCGTATCTGGAAGATGCCGGCTTTTTCGACAATGAATACCGTGGCGAACCCCAGAGCCAGCCCGGCAACCCCGCTGATCAGCAGGAAGTAAACAATGCGGGCCTGCATGTCGCCGCTGCCGCCGGCGATGAGGACTTGCGCAACCGCGTACATCAATAATAAAAGCAATGCTATGACTGCTGTAACGATGATCAGCGCTTTCGTCCGCAGTTGCATGGCTTCATACCTCGTTGGCTCTGCCGTAGACGTCCTGCCGGGCTACCGGCATCATGCCTGACCGCTTGCCCGGCATCCCCGATACGCTAAGCTATCGCTCCCAAAACTAAATAAAAGTGACTATTGCGGCGGAAAAACGAGAGGTCTATCCGGGCGGAGCTTTCTTCGTAAAGTCCGATCGGATCTCTTTGAAGACAATCCGGAACCTGGTCCCCTGCGAGCCGTCAAGCTCGATGGTCCCCTCGAGCTGGCTGACCAGCGTGTTGACCAGCTGCAGGCCCAGTGACCTGGTGTTGAGGTAGTCGAGCCCGGGCGGCAGCCCGACGCCGTTATCGCCCACCGTCAGCACGTACAGGTCGCCCTCCCGGGCGAGGCCGATGCGCAGTTCCCCCGGCCGGCCGTCCTGGAACGCGTACTTGAAGCTGTTGGAGACCAGCTCGTTGATGATCAGGCCGCAGGGGATGGCCGTGTCGATGCCGAGCAGCACGTTTTCGATGTCGACGACGACGTTCACTCTCTGGCCGGTAGCGTAGGAGTGCATCAGGTACGAGGTGAGGCTGCGCACGTACCCGGCGAAGTCGATGCGGGAGATGTCCCGGGACTGGTAGAGCTTCTCGTGGATGAGGGCCATGGACCGGATGCGATCCTGGCTCTCCCGGAACATGATCGCCGGGTTCTCGGTTTTCACGCTCCCCGACTGGAGGCTGAGCAGGCTGGAGATGATCTGCAGGTTGTTCTTCACCCGGTGGTGGATCTCCTTGAGCAGCACGTCCTTCTCGCCCAGCGAGGCGGCCATCGCCTCCTCCGACTGCTTGCGATCGGTAATGTCCTGGATGGCCCCCAGGACACGGACGGCCCGGCGCCTGTCCCCCTCGCCCTGGAAAAAGACGCGTGCCCGCACGTAGACCCAGCGTATGGCGCTGTCGGATGCACGGATGATCCGGTATTCCATGGAGTACCCGCCGGGCCCTGCCGGGTCCAGCGCCGCCGCGATAACGGCGTCCTGCCGGTCCCCCGGATAAATGCTGCCGGTCAGGCGTTCGAAGGTCAGCGGCGTGTCCGGCGGAAAGCCGTAGATCTCGTAAGTTTCGGGCGACCAGAAATGCTGGTCGGTCACCGGGTCCCAGTCGAACGTGCCGAACCGCGCCGTCGCCGCGCACAGCCGCAGCCGCTCTTCGCTGACCCGGAGCGTCTCCTCCGCCTGCCGCCGCTCGGTGATGTCCCGCGCGATGCCACGGTACCCGGTGATCTCCCCCGAGCCGTCGCGAATGACATTGCCCCCGACCTCGATACAGGCCAGCGTGCCGTCCGGGCGCGCGATCCAGAACTCGACCCCCGCGAAGGAGCCGTTCCGGACGTTCATCTCGTGGATGATCGACCGGATGTGGTCCCGCTCCTCCGGCTTGATCAGGTCGAACGGTGACCGGCCCTTGAGGTTCTCAGGCTGATAGCCGAAGATGTTCCGGGCCTTGGGGCTGATGTACGTGAGCAGCATGGCAGCATCCGTCTCCCAGATGACCTCGTTGATGTTCTCGACCATGCTCCGCAGCCGTTCCTCGTTGTCCTGCAGCTGCTGCCGCGACCGGTCCAGCGCGTCGAGCGCCTCGTTGATCTTGCCCGCGAACGCCGACAGCTCGTCGTTGCCGCGGTCCTCCAGCCGGCCGGAGAACTCGTTGTTGGCCCCGATCTGGCTGATCCGCGCGCTCAGCCGGACTATCCGGCTGATCACGAACCGGTCGGCCAGCAGGGCCCCGAATAACGCGGCGGGGGTGCTCAAGACGAACAGGATCGCGACGATGTACAGCATGCTCGTCTGCCATTGCGCGTAGATGGTCCGCGGCTGGTCCACCCGCAGGACCATCGCCGGGCTCCCGTACAGGTCCCGTATGACCGTATAGCTGCTCACCGTATCCCGGTCGGCCGGCACGACCAGGATCCCGTCGCCGCCAGGCTCCTGCATGATGGCCGGCAGGTCCGGTGTGCCCGCACTGCCCGGCGGCACCAGGGACATGGCGATGCCGGTGATGTTCCTCAGCTTGTCCATCTCTTCATCGTCGAGAAAGCGGCCCATCATGATCGTGCCCCTCGACGGGCCGGTAGCCGTGCTGTCCTTCACCGGATAGGCGCCGATCATCATCAGGCCGTCGGGCAGCGCGAGTATCCCGGTCAGCGGCTCGTCTTCCGACGACCGGAACAGCGGGCTGCCTGCGGTCAGGCTCTCGATGAGGCCTGCGGGGAGCGGGGACTCTTGCTGCGTGGAAAAGTTGACGCTTTTGCCGTAGACGATGTTGTCGTCGATGTCGGCCAGGATGACGGCGTTCAGCCGCAGGTTCAGCAGCGTCGCGTCCACGAAGTTCGTGTCGATATAGTCGGCGTTGTGATCGATCAGGAAATTGGCCGTGTCATCCCAGTTCGCGTAGTCCATCGCGATCGAGGCCAGTACCGACTGATCATAGTCGATCACCCGCAGGGCGCTGCCCACGTCGTCCCTCGCGCTCTGCGCCTCCAGGTTCATATAGCTCTGTAACAGGATGGACTGCGCTGCCACGTAGACTAAAGAGATCGTGATGATAAGAGTGATAGCGGTGATTCCCAGCGTTTTGTAGCGAACTCTCATTTTTTAACCCGTTTTGTTGATTGGGAACGATACGGCAGATCAGCGGCCAACATGATCTCCGGGATTGCTAATGCTTCCTCAATAGTTATCTCCTACCGGTATGATAAACATAACCTTAGGAAGAAGGAATTACTAATTTAATACCTGAAGCGGGAAAATATTCATACGATCGCGGCCTTCTTCACCTGAACGGCCCCGGCAGTCGCAAACGGCATGCCCCGGCCGGTTCTACGGGTCCGTGCCCCCGGCCGCGATAATACTTTCAGCGTGCTTGCGATAACGTTCTATATCCACAGGATATATGTGGCATATATCAGTGCATAGCGCACGATATGTGCTGCATATCGCTCGATATATGTAATTAATTATGCGGCCAGAAATTGGCCGAGCCGTGAGGTATCAAAATGGCAGAAAGACTGACAGTGGAAGATTTACCTGGCGTGGGGCCTGCTACCGCCGAAAAACTCAAAGAGGCAGGATACACATCCGTAGAGGCGATCGCTGTCGCATCGCCCGCAGAGCTGGCGTCGGCCGCGGAGGTCGGCGAGAACACCGCCGCCAAGATCGTCGCGGCGGCCAAGAAATGCGCCAACATCGGCGGCTTCGAGACCGGGGACACGGTGTTCGAGCGCCGCAAGGAAGTGGGCAAGCTCAAGACCAACTGCAATTCGCTGGACGAGCTGCTCGGCGGCGGCCTCGAGACGCAGTCGATCACGGAGTTCTACGGCGAGTTCGGCTCGGGAAAGACCCAGATCGGGCACCAGCTGGCCGTCAACGTGCAGCTTCCCCCCGAGGAGGGCGGGCTGGGCGGCTCCGTCATCATGATCGACACCGAGAACACCTTCAGGCCCGAGCGTATCGCCCAGATGGTGAAAGGGCTGAAGGGCGGCGAAGACCTGGACCCGGAAGAGTTCCTCAAGAACATCCACGTCGCGAGGGCGTACAACTCCAACCACCAGATCCTGCTGGTCGAGAGCGCCTCCGAGCTGGCCGAGAAGATGCGGGACTCGGACAAGCCCGTGCGGCTCATCATCGTGGACTCGCTCACCGCGCACTTCCGGAGCGAGTACGTGGGCCGGGGCACGCTGGCTGACCGGCAGCAGAAGCTGAACAAGCACATGCACGACCTGATGCGGTTCGGCGACCTCAACAACGCCGTGGTCATGGTGACCAACCAGGTGCAGGCGAAGCCCGACGCGTTCTTCGGCGACCCGACCCGGCCGATCGGCGGCCATATCGTCGGCCATACCGCCACGTTCCGGCTCTATCTAAGAAAGAGCAAGGGCGAGAAGAGGATCGCGAGGCTGGTGGACAGCCCGAACCTGCCCGAAGGCGAGGCCATCTTCAGCGTGACGACCGAGGGACTGAAGGACTGAACCGGTCCCGTCCCTTTTCCCCATTTTCTGGTACAGGCAAGGCCTCGACGACAGCTAGTGCTCTCTGAACCGTACGACGAACGTGGCTCCAGGAGCCGGCAGCGTTTCGATATGGCCGCCAAGCTGGTCGACGAGGGCGGCGACCAGCCGCAAGCCCAGCGAAGGCCCGTTCCACAGGTTCATTCCGGGCGGCAGCCCCGGGCCGTCGTCGCTCACCGTCAGCGCGTACTCCCTGCCGTCACCCGTCATGGCGACGCGGATGGTACCGGCCCGGCCTTCCCTGAACGCGTGCTTGAGGCTGTTCGTGACCAGCTCGTTGATGATCAGGCCGCAGGGAATGGCCGTATCGATGGCCAGCGAGACGCCCGTGACGCTGACGTCGACGGCGACGTTATGGCCGGTCATATAGGAGTCCCTCAGGTACGTGATCAGGCTGCTGACGTACTCCGCGAAGTCGATGCGGGAGATGTCCCCCGACTGATAGAGCTTCTCGTGGATAAGCGCCATGGACCGGATCCGGTCCTGGCTCTCGCGGAGTGCCTGCGCGGTCTTCTCGTCACTGAGGCTCCCAGACTGGAGGCTGAGCAGGCTGGAGATGATCTGCATGTTGTTCTTGACCCGGTGGTGGATCTCCTTCAGCAGCACGTCCTTCTCGCGCAACGAGTCCAGCATCCGCTGTTCCGCCGCTTTGCGATCGGTGATGTCCTGGACGGCGGCCAGAACCCGGACGGCCTTGCGGTCCGTGCCCTCGCCGCTAAAGACGATCATCGCCTTTACATAGATCCAGCGGACCGCACGGTCAGACTGGCGGATGATGCGGTACTCCATCGTGTACCCGCCCGGCCCGTCGGGGTCGAGGCTGGCCGCAAGGGTCTCGTCCTGCCGATCGCCCGGATAGATGCAGTCCATGATCATCCCGGTCGTCAGCGGCGTGCCGGGCGCCACGCCATAGATCTCGTAGGTCTCGGGCGACCAGGCATGGCGGTCGTTGACGACATCCCAGTCAAAGGTGCCGAACTTTGCGGCAGCCGCGCACAGCCGGAACCGCTCCTCGCTCTCCCGCAGTGCCTGCTCGGCCCGCCGGCGATCGGTGATGTCCAGGATGACGACCAGGCCGGCCGGCCTGCCCATGTACTCGGTCAGCCCCGCCGTCATCAGATGCCAGCGTAGCTCTCCCGACTTCGTGAAGACCCTGGCCTCGTATCCCGAAGGCACCGGCTCGCCGCGCATCCTGGCCTCCGAGCGCGCTACTATCATCTTCCGGTCGTCCGGATGGAACCAGTCACCCAGGCGGAGCCCCGTTAATATCTCCTCCCGGGAATAGCCCATTTCCCGTTCCAGCGAGGGATTGACGTACACGAACCGGTCGCCCTGGTACATGAAAATGCCGGCCGGCGAAGTCTCCGCCAGCACCCGGAACTTGCTCTCGCTCTCCCGCAGCGCCTGCTCGGCCCGCTTCCGCCCGGTGACGTCGCGCGCGGTGCCACGATAGCCCGTTATCTCTCCGGACGGGCCCCGGACGGGCATCCCGCTGAGCTCGAGGTATACGACAGCCCCGTCCTTCCGCCGGACCTCAATCTCGATGAACTCTCCCAGGGTCGATTGCTCGATCAATTTACCCCGTTCGGATAACCAGTTCCTGGCGGTGATCGAGGCCAGCTCTTCCGGAGTCTTTCCGAGCGCTTCCCCCGGCTCGAAGCCGGTGACGTCCCGGACCTTCGGGCTCAGGTAGGTCAGCCGCTGGTCACGGTCCGTTTCCCAGACGATATCGCTGATGTTCTCGACCAGGCCGCGGTACTTCTGCTCGCTCGCGCGGAGGCTCTGCCGCGACCGCTCCAGCGCTTCGAGCGTCTCGTTGATCTTTTCACCGAAGGCTGACACCTCGTCGTCCCCGCTGACAGTCAGCCGGCCGGAAAAATCGTCGTCAGCGCCGATCTGGCTGATCCTCCTGCTCATCCTGACGATCTGGCCGACCACGAATTTATCGACCAGGAAGACTCCAAGGACGGCGACAGGTATGCTCAAGATGAGCAGGATCACAATGATGTTGAGAATGCTCGTCTGCCACTGTGCGTAGATCGTCCGGGGGAGATCCACGCGCAGGCCCGTCACCGGGCTCCCGTACACGTCCCATAAGACCGCATAGCCGCTCACCAGGCTGCCATTGACCGGTGCAACCAGTACCGCGCCGTCGCCGGAACTCCGCGCAGCGTCGGACAGGTCCGGCGTGCCCTCGCTGTCCAGTGGCACCAGGGCCATCCGGATGCCCGCGATCTCCTCCAGGCGGTCGATCTCGCCACGGTCGAGGAAACGGCCCATGATGATTGTGCCCTTCGAGGGGCCCGTTGCCTCGCTGTTCTTCACCGGGTAGGCGCTGATCATCATCGGGCCGCCGGGGAGCGATATGATCCCCGATAGCCGGTCGGAATGCGACGATCTGAACAGCGGGCTCCCGGGGCCCAAGTGATCTGTGAGACCATCGGGGACCGGGGCTTCGCCGCTCCCGGCGAGGTCGACGCTTTTGATGTAGGTCACGCTATCGTTCGCATCGGCCAGCACGACGACGTTCATGCGCAGGTTCAGCAGCGTCGCGTCCACGAAGTTCGCGTCGATGTAGCCGGGGTCGCGATCGATCAGGTAGCGGGCGGTGTCGTCCCAGTTCGCGTAGTCCGCCACCGTGGAGTCGATTGAGGACCGGTCGTTCTCTATCAGGCGCAGGGCAGTGCTCACGTCCTCTCTCACGCTCTGCGCCTCGAGATCCGTGTAACTTTGTAATAAAACGGCCTGCGCCGCTGTGTAAACTAAAAAAATCCACGCGATGATCGTGATGGCGGCAATAATCAGCGTCTTAGAGCGTACTCGCATCGTTTCCCCGTTTTACTTTTTATTACCATGAACAAGCAGATGATTAACCAATCGAATTGCTAAATATATTGTTTATAATTATGCGATACACGACAGATATAATAAACATAATCTTCAAAACGCGTAATTACATTTCTGAGATAAGTCCCATTTCTACCGGCGACTGGCCCTGGCGGCGATTCGACGGGGCAGTGGGGCTACGGCGTGAGGGCTTTGACCTGTGGCGGGCCCGGCGACTTAGGTTCCGGAAGCCCATGCCGGGCGGGGGCACCGGGCGCTGGTTGGCGGTCAGAGTGTATTCGCGACTATCGCGGGCCACGACGACGCGACCGTCCCGGCGTAGCCGCTATGGTACCTATGATAATAATTAGCCATATCATATTAATTATTATAATAAAACAGCATACAGTACTAATTAATGGAGCCTGTATGAATGTCGAAAGACCGGACTGTTTTCAGGGCCTGGACATCGTCTCCGAGCTGATCGTCAGCCGCTGCGGCTTCAACCCCGACGACCTCTTCGCCGTCAGGGCCTGCCCGGGGTGCGGCCGGCAGCCCGGGGTAGCGGGCGCCGTGGACCTCGCCGGCAACGGCAGTTTTTCCGTCCGGATCAAAGGCCCGGGCCAGGACCCGATCGAGCTGCCGGGGAGCGAGCTCCTGTACTGCCAGTGTCATCGCTGCGGCTCCATCTATTGCGTCATCGTGTTCGGGCCGGCGAATTACGAAGACGCCGTAATCACCGAATACCTGATCGTCCGGGAAGACCGGTTCCTGAGCAACGCGACCCGGCAGCTTAGAGTGCTGACCCGCGAGGGCCGCCGGCCGGCGGACGTCGGGGAATGGATCACGTCGCGGCTGACCCGCGCGATCAACGACGCCCTCGCCGTGATGGACAGCGAGCTGTGCCTGGCCGAAGAGAGCTGGAGCGAGTCCCGGTACCGGAAAAAGTGGTTTTTATAGGCCGTGCACGACTCTCCGGGACCCGGCCCGGTCTGTAGCGTCTGGCTCGGCAACTATTTTTACCTGCGGGACAATGATTCAGCCATCGCGAGGTTTGCTTTATGGCTGCACAACGGTCGCAGGCTGCGACCTTCAAGGAACCGAACCGTTTTCTGGCGGCTTTCCAGGCGTTCACCTATCGCGTCATAGCCCGCTCCTATTACCGGCCATATATCGAGAGCCTGGGCCTCCGGGGCGACGAGCGGGTGCTCGAGTACGGCTCCGGCCCCGGCGTCGCGTCGCAGCTCCTGGCGCAGGCCCTGCCGGACGGCCACCTGACCTGCGTCGACATCTCCCGGGTCTGGATGGGCTACGTGAAGAAAGTGGCCGACAAATATTCGAACGTCGACCTGATGCACGGCGACGTTGCAGACCTGGACATACCATTGGAGTCCTATGACGTCGTCTTTGTCCACTACATCTTGCACGACATCCCGGCGAGATTTCAGCGGGAGAAGATGCGCATCGTCCTGAGCAAGCTCAAAAAGGGCGGCCGATGCTATATCCGCGAGCCGACGAGTCCCGCGCATGGCATCGCGCCGGAAGAGATCCGGGCCATCATGCGGGAGAACGGGCTACGCGAGACGGGCGCGGCAACGGGGAAGAGCCCGCAGGGCGCGCCGACGTTCCAGGGCGTGTACGAAAAGCTGTAGCAGGGTAATTTTATTTCATCGGCGGCTTGCGCCAGTCAGGGAGGTCCCTGATCGGCTCGATGATCGGGCGGTAGTCGGGGTCTTCCGCGCGCTTCTTGCGCATGTACTCCCGCTGGTACGCGGTCCGGTCGAACGCGGTCAGGCCGGCGGAGGCTTTCAGGTCGTGGATCAGATGGTCCAGTTCCTTGACGCTGTCGCGGATGTCCGCGTCGCCGTTTGAGACCCTGGCCTTCATGGACTCGGTCAGTTTGCCGATCTCGTCCAGAAGCTTTAAAAGTTCGGCTTGACGTTGAGTTTTCTTGTTCATCGTAATCGGCCGTCCGGGTCCCGGCACTTCACGCCACCGGGCTGGCGACTCTTTTTATCAGCCCGATGGTATAAAGGTTTGGTCAAACAGTTTGTGGCATTGCCATTTTGGAGTATAGAGGTTGGTATAGTCTGTGTGGTATAGTTCTGTGCGGTATAGAGTCGTCAGCCTCAACATGTTAGTCTAACTATATATATTTTATTGTTAGACTAACGTCAATACTGCCCGGTAAATACATCGCGGTTACAGACCCCCGATCGAGAGTTTCTGTGCAATAATTTTTAATGCCTTCAGGGCAGCATAGGTAGTTGTGAACGACCGGACAGGGCAGGACTGTGTGATACATGGCGATTCGCGGATAGCCTATAACGTCGTGTACAGCCGCAGGAAGAGCGTCGGCATCACCGTCTTCCCGACGGGCGAGGTGCGCGTCGCCGCTCCCGCAAGGATGAGCCAGGCCGAGGTCCGGGGGCTCGTCGCCGAAAAGGCCCGGTGGATCGATAAGAAGCTCCGCGAGTTCCGGGCGGAGGGCGGCCGGGACGCGACCAAGAAGTACGTCGACGGCGAGGCTTTTCTCTACCTGGGAAAGGAGTACCTGCTCAACGTCGCGACGGGCGACCACGGCCCGCTGGTGACGCTGGGCGACAGCCGTTTGAACGTCATCCTGCCGCCGGGCGTCGGGGGCGAGAAGCGGGCGGAAATGGTGCGGGGCGCCGTGTTCGAGTGGTACCGTTTCCACGCCGAGATGGCCATTGATCAGGCGTTGAACGTATATTCTCCCCGGCTGGGCATTCTGCCGCTGCCGTATAAAGTCAAAAACCTGTCGAAGCGCTGGGGCAGCTGCACCGCGCAGAACCTGCTGAACTTCAACGCCAAGATCGTGATGGCCCCGCGAGAGCAGCTGGAGTACGTGGTCGCGCACGAGCTGTGCCATGCGCGCGTCAAAGACCACTCGGCCCGGTTCTGGGCGCTGATGGGCCAGGTCATGCCCGGCTACGCGGCGGCGAAAAAGGCGCTGCGGAAAGACGGGTGGAAGTACGAGCTGTGATTAACATTTCAGAATAACCGGGCGAGACCAGCGCTTCAGGCAAAGCGTTTATGTGCTTAAAACCATTAGCTACAAGCAGATTTGTCGCGTCGCGATGTCATGGCGGGCGTAAAAACGCAACGAAAAGGCTGTTCTTCGTCCGGGCCGCCGCGACGCCGCCATGAACGGCACTGTCCGGGAGGCCTGGCCCGGCAATGCAATGCCGTATCTGTATTTCATGGACATGGGATTACAGCAGATTACTGTGGTCCTGGAGAGTGTCTGAACTCTTCACATGGTCGTTGAGAGAAAAAGGGCAATTTCAGCCCTGTTAAACAGGTGATATCTATGAAAGTGCTGGCAATCAACACCAGCCCGGAGAGGGAACGGAGCGCTGTCTCGCTGCTCCTGGAACCTTTCCTGGACGGGCTGAGGGAGTCCGGGGCGGAAGCGGAGCTTTATTATGCTTGCGACCTGATAATGAGTACATCTCCGGAATGCGACGATATTCAGTGGTTGCGGCGGAAGATGGGCAGGGCAGACATCCTCGTCCTTGCCTCGCCGCTTTACTTCGATGGCCGTACCGGCCCCGAGGGGGCGACGCCATCGCTGAAGATGTTGCTGGAAAGGCTGATCCCCGGGACACAAACGTCCACAGACATGCCTTACGAGCATGCGGCTCACATTGCTCGAGAGGATGTGGGCCTCAATAAGATCGTCATCGTCTCCGGCAGCGGATTCTGGGAGATCGGCGGCGCCGGCCCGGTGATGAGCAGCGTTGAAAAGCTCTGCAACGACACGTTTCCCGGGCTCGCGGGCGACATCGCCGCAGGCCGGGGCGTAACGCTCCGGGGCGCGATAACCCGGGGCATGCTGGACTGGGAAGTCATCGGCAGGGCCCGGGAGGCCGGCTGCCGGCTGGCGTACGAGGAGGAGGTGCCGCCGACGGCACACGACAGAGCGCGACGGGAGGCCGTGACCCGTGACGTTTACGGTCAGATCATGAACGCTAATGCCCCCCGGAAAGCCGCATCGCAGCTGGTGCCGGTCCCGGTGAGGTGTGCACAGAAGGAGGATTAGGAAAATGTCGAGGTTCAACAAACCCATCTCGGGAAAAACGGACGAGAACGGACGAATGCAGATCGAGGTCTTTCCGCAGCGGGTGCTCAACGTCGAGACCGCCCAGCAGCTGATCGACGAGCTGAACGCGATCGAGGGCATCAGCCGGATCGTGGTGTTCGGCCCCCGCCTGCCGAAGGAAAACCCGGACGACCTGCTGGACCTGAAGTACGGCAAGGTCGAGAAAAAATACCTGAACATCAAGGGCGAGCAGGTCGAGCTCACGGTCCAGGTCGGCCGGATATGGATAGAGATCGAGGGCCCGGAGGTCGTGGAACAGGTCAGGGCCGCTGCAGAGAAGGCGCTGCCGTTCCCGTTCGAGATGTACGAGGGCCTGTACATCCGGAAACAGAAGACGGTCACCGACTACGCGCGCAGGGGCGGGAAGGTCGACAAGGTCAACATAGGGCTGTTCGACCCGAAGGACAAGCGAAACCCTGTCTGCTGCAGCGACAAGCATGAGCAGGCGTGAGCCGCTTGCGCAGGCCGGCGTCCATCGCGATGCGGCCTGCGTGCCATGGCGCGCGTGCGCATGAAGGCCGGCCGGGCGCCGTTCTCGTTATATACCTCTTTAAGCATTACTTATTTGCACTGCCTTAGTGCGTTTTTCTAAACGGTTACTGTAGAGTCTCCACGACGGCTTCTCGAAGGGGGCTGCAGTCAACAAAGCCTTGATTTACTGCAGTTTCCCGGTTTTTAGTTACCGTTTTTCGCCTTAGCCCTTCGTGTGTAATGACAGATCTCCGCACATAGCGGAGGCTATCGAAACAAGCGAAACGAGATGAATATCATGAAAATGCCAAAGAAGATCAGGACCTACTGTCCTTTCTGTAAATCGCACCAGGAGCACGAGATCGAGAAAGTCCGGAAAGGAAAGCCTTCCACGACACACCGTATTGACCGGCAGAAACGGCGGTCGTTCGGCATCGGCAACCGCGGCAAGTTCTCCAAGCGGCCGGGCTTCAGGATCCGTGTCCTGGTACTGGTGGAAGAGTGATCGAGCCCCGGGACTGGCATGGACTGCTCAGCGAGGAACGATAGAGCTGCTAAGATCGCCAGGAAATATGTCCAAAGCAACGCAAGGTTTATATCGATAAAACGATATCTAAGTTTCGATATCGGAAATTCGATATATGCCCTGGCGTAAAAACGAATCGTCAGGCAGGCCCCCGGGCCCGCTTCAAAAAACCCGGTATCGGTGACGCGATATGTGGTGGAACAAGGACTGGATGAAAGAGAACAAGGACATGTTCAAGAACCTCGCCAAAATGCGGCGATGGGGCGGCCTGCGGTACGTCGTCCTGTACTCACTGAGCGAGGTTGCGAAGAACGGCGCCGAGATCATGGACGAGGTCGAGCGCATGAGCATGGGCGCCTGGCGGCCGTCGCCCGGGTCGATCTATCCGCTGCTGAACACGCTGCAGGAGGAGATGCTGATCCGGAAGCGGGATGACCAGCGCTACGAGCTGACGTCCGCAGGCATGGAGGAGATCGGCTACAGCAGCCATCGCCATGACCATCACCACGGCTCGCGCTCACTGGAAGGCACGCTCGACGAGATCGACAGCTACGTCTCGTACCTCGAAGACCTACCGCGGGACCGGCTCAAGCCGGCGGAATCGCGGCTGGCATATATCGCCGATCGGCTGCAGAAGCTGAGAGAATCGCTTAAAAACGGGACATGATTAAGGAGGAGACATGATGGTCTTGAGAATATTGCTCGGCGCCTTCTTCGGCGCGCTGTTCGGGTTCCTGCTCGGATGGTTCATCGAGCTGTTCCCCCGGTTCAACGGGGCACTCGTGGACGGCCTTGGCTTCATCACCGGCATCCACGACATACGGATGGCCGCGCTGCTGGCAGCCGTCGGGTTCCTGGGGGGCATCTTCCTGGGCCTGATCGCCAGCGTCGTGCACAGCACGAGACGCCACTGGTACCACGGCTGGTACTGACCCGGCGCGGAAAAGCGCCAGGTTTTTTATAGCGGTTGCTATGCTGTAGCGAAGGCTATAAATAGCCTGGCTGACTATTGGTTACCCCCATAACCATCGGTTAGAAATATAAATTTAAGTTACAATGCTGGTGACAACGGTGTCGATCAAAGAGCTGAAAGAACGGGAAAAGGAGCAGCGGCGCGAGTACATTATCGATGCGGCGGAGAAACTGTTCTTCGCACGGGGCTACGACAGCGTCTCGATGAGCGAGATAGCCTACGCAGTCGGGATGAACAAGGCCACGCTCTACCTGTACTTCGAGAACAAGGACGCGCTCTACTTCGCCATCGTGCGCCGCGGCGTCCGGATCATGCACGGGCTGTTCCGGGAGAAGATCGAGAAGGCAGCCACCAGCATTGAAAAAATCAGGGCCTCGGGCGACGCATTCCTGGAGTTCAACCGGCAGTATCCCCACTACTACCGCATGTTCCGCCACGCGGGCTCCGGGCGCTTCGATGCCCCGGGCAGCGCGGACGCGGCCGAGGTCGCCCGGCTGTCCGGCGACATCTTTGCCATGATGGGCAGGGCCGTCGTCACCGGCATGGCCGACGGCACGATCCGGAAGGGCCTGGACCCGACGGTCGTCGCCATCTACCTGGCCGTCGCCTCCGAGGCCGTCGTCAACCTGCCCTCGAACTTCGTCGACACCCTCGCGAGCCAGGGCATCAGCCACGAGCAGTTCATCGAAAGTACCATGGAGCTCATGCAGTCCTCCATAGCGACGCAACCGCAGACCAAGAAGAGTGATTAAATGACAGAGAACGTCATCGAGGTCAGATCCCTCGTGAAGAAATACGGCAGCTTCACCGCCGTCGACGACATTTCGTTCGACATCCGGAAGGGCGAGGTCTTCGCCTTCCTGGGGCCCAACGGCGCCGGCAAGACGACGACCGTGGAGATTCTGGAGTGCCTGAAGTCGCCTACGTCGGGCAGTATCAGCGTCCTGGGCCACGACATCAGGAAGGACGAGCTGAAGATCAAGGAGAAGATCGGCGTGATGCCGCAGAGCTTCTGTGCCTTCGAGTGGCTGACCGTGCGGGAGAACGTCGACTACTTCGGCCAGATGTACCGCAGGCACGAGGATGTCGACCGCCTAATTGACATGTTCGACCTGAAGGACAAGCGGAACACGCTGTTCAAGAACCTGTCGGGCGGCCTGAAGCAGCGGGTGGGCATCGCTATCGCGCTGGTCAACGACCCGGAGATCGTGTTCCTCGACGAGCCGACCACCGGGCTGGACCCGAGGGCCAGGCGGGACGTGTGGGACGCCATCAAGGCGCTAAAGGCTAAGGGCAAGACGGTGTTCCTGACCACCCACTACATGGACGAGGCGTACTATCTCGCGGACCGCGTCGACGTCATTCACAGGGGCAAGATCATCGCCGACGGCTCCCCCGAGGACCTGATCAACCGGTACGGCGGCGGCAACACGCTCATCATCCGGGAGTGCAGCGCCACGGCCCGGGACCGGCTGCTTAAAGAGATACCCGGCAGCCGGGCGTCGGGCAACGACGTGCTCGCGTCGCTCCCGCACGGGAACGGCATGGGCAGCATCATGAAGGCAGTGTCGGCCATCAACGGGGGCGGCCTCGCCTGCAAGGAAATCTACGTGAAAAAGTCGACGCTGGAGGACGTGTTCCTCAACCTGACCGGCGAGACCCTCGCGCAGGAGGCGAACTAGATGGTCCGGCTGCTCACCGAGGTCAAGTACAGCCTCCTGTCGTTCTTCCGGAACAAGGGCGCCGTCTTCTGGACGCTGCTCTTCCCCATCGTGATCCTGCTGCTGCTCGGCTACGTGATGGGCGGCGGGGACGGCTCGTACGTGCTGTACTACAATGACTCGGATAATTCTCAGACATCCCGCGGCATCCTCCAGGCGCTGAACAACACCACGGTCATCGAGCTGAAGGACGGCGCGGGCATGGACCTGCAGCAGCAGCTGAAGGACGGCAAGATCAGCATATACCTCGAGATCCAGGCGGGATTCGAGCAGGGCATCGTGCAGGCGAAGATGGCCGGCGGCAACGCCACCGCTCCCGCGCTGCAGATCTACTACGACAAGTCCAGGCCCTCCTCGCTGGCGCTGATCTCCATCCTGAACGAGGTGATCAACGGGCTCAACATGCGGCTGGCCAACGCCGTGCCCGTGGTCGGCGCGCAGGCCCACGACGTCGCCACCCAGAGCGTCAGCTACTTCGCCTTCCTGCTCCCCGGCATCATCGGCATGTCCATCATGTCGTCGGCCGTCAACGGCACCGTGGGCATGATGGCCCACAACCGGGCCACCGGGGTCTTCCGGAAGCTGGCGACCACGCCGATCTCCCGGGTCGTCTGGAACGCGGGCCGCATCATCCAGATGACGATCATCCTGATGATCTCGACCGCGATAGCGATGGTCGCCGGCTACATGGCCTTCGGGGTGGTGCCGAACGTCAACCCGATGATGGTCGTCATGATCGTGGCCGGCGGCGCCGTGTTCTCGGGCCTGGGCATGATCATCGCCAGCTTCATCAAGGACGAGGAGACGGCGGCCAACGCGGCCAGCGCGCTGACCTTCCCGCTCATGTTCGTCTCGGGGTCGTTCTTCCCGGTCGAGCAGATGCCCTGGTTCCTCCGGTACCTGGCGATGGTCTCGCCGCTGACCTACCTGAACGACGGCCTGCGAAGCTCGATGATTACGGGCAACAACGAGGTGGCATTGTTCAGCCTCGCCGTCGTCGGCGCGGTCGGGGTCGTGCTGTTCGTGGTCGGGGTGCTCGTGATGAAGTGGAAGGAAGATTAAGCACTGGACAATGAGGGCACGAAGGATAGGGCCGTGCCCTTCTCTCACGCCGTTGCCCGGCATTGCATTGCTGCATGCCGGGTGCGGTAAAGGTTAGGCGGCGCCACAGGGAAGCCATTATGGATACGGAGTTTGCTGCTTCCTCTGCCTCATACTCTTCGTCATCGGCGTAGCAATCCTTATGGCAAAAGAAGACTGATTATCAGGAATTACCGGAGATATGGCAATGTCAGGCACTGATGATTTTGGCTATCTAGAAAAGCTCGCCCGTGACCTCGGCGCCGTCGACGCGAAAGTCATCCCGGCGGACCGGGTGTTCGTCGAGGACCGGGTGGTGCTCAAGTGCCGGTCGGGCTGCGTCGGCTACGGCAAAAAGCTCACCTGCCCGCCGCACGCGCCCACGCCGGCCGAGTTCAGGAAAATCCTGGGCGAGTACGGCCATGTGATGCTGGTCAAGTTCAGGTCCCCCGCAAGCGCCAGCGGCGACGTGGTGCGATCGATCTACAAATACTGGCTCGACCCCGCCGCCCCCGGGGACAAA
Source organism: Methanocella sp. PtaU1.Bin125 (assembly GCA_002067315.1). Lineage (GTDB taxonomy): Archaea > Halobacteriota > Methanocellia > Methanocellales > Methanocellaceae > Methanocella_A. Next base: position 22,445 of record MVRA01000186.1, read on the forward strand.
AAGAGGGAAGCCTCGAAGTTCTGGGCCGACTACTTCGAGTACAGCAAGACCATGCACGGCATCATGCTGGAGCTGGAGAAGGCGGCCTTCAACCGGGGCAACACCTTCGCGCTGGCCCTGGTGAACGGCTCCTGCCGCCTGTGCGAGAAGTGTAACGTGGAGAACGGCATCTGCCTCCACCCGACGCAGGCCCGCATCCCCGAGCACGCCGTGGGTATCAACATGAAAAAGACGGCGGAGCAGGCGGGCATGGGGCTGAAGTTCCCGGTGGAAGGGCACCCGGAGCCGATGGCCGTGCTGCTCATCGACTGACGTCCTTCAGGACGTCGTTTGCCAGGACGTCGTCCGCAAGGACGTCGCCGGCCGGTACCGCCCTGTGGCGCCGCGAGCGTAGCGTAAAGGCTTTATCGGAATATGCGGATGAGAGTGAGAATCTGACGGAGATGCTTCAATGAACATGGACAAGCTGGAGCAGGAAGAGACCGCGGCCACGGTATTCTCGTACCTCATCCGGGGCCTCTCCAACGGCAACCGTGAAACTGTCAGGGCCGAGCTCATGGAAAAGATGAAGCCGATCAAGGAGCTGTACGGCCTATCCGACGAGGTGTACCCGCTCTACGTGGATGCGTGCATCGAGAAGCGGCGGTTCCTCAAGGTGCAGGATACCCTCGAGGCTTTCGGCGAGGCCCTCGAAAAGGGCGACCTCCGCTGGGAGGATGAGCGCGCCATGATGGGCTGGGTCAGCGAGATCATGCGGCAGAACAAGACCACGGGCAACGTCAAGACCAAGCGCAGGTAAGCGGCGGGATGTCATTTACCGCCGTTGTCGCTCCCTTTTTCGTCCTTTTTCACGTCAACAGTTATACTCCGTGCTTCCGATTTACTTACCATCAGCCAGACGATGTGCCCGGACGACGATTGAGATATCGCTGTTCCATATATGGCATTATCACAGTGCCGGGCAGGGATTTTCATGCGCCAGCTTACTGTTGACGTCCCTCAGGGCAAAGGCAAGGACGTACTTGACATAGCCCGAAAACATCACGGAGTGAACCTTTCTCTGACGCAGTCCACGGTTTCGGGAGAGACCAGGGATCTGGCCGCGGTCAACCTGCCCAATGCCCGTATCGAGAGCTTCATCGCCGTGGTAGACGATATCCCGGACGCACGCATAACCCTGGCGCCGACAGGCGTCGTGCCCATGTACCCGCCCGAGGAACGGGTGGAGAACCAGGCCACAGATATCAGTTCCCTGAGCCCGCTGGAAGTATACCTCTACGGGCTTATGAGTGTCGGCTCGTGGCACAGCTTTATAGGTTACGCGATCGCCGCGGGCATCATTGTCTGGGTCGGCCTGTACACTAACACGGTATACCTGCTCATTGCCGCCATGCTGGTCGCTCCGTTCGCCGGCCCGGCCATGAACACGGCGATTGCCACGTCCCGGGGCGATTTCAGGCTATTGTGGCGCAGCCTCTTCCGGTACATTGTCTCCCTTCTTGTCGCCATTGCGGTCGCCGCCGTGCTGAGCCTTGCTTTACGGCAGCAGATCGTTACGAGCATGATGATATCGGTCAGTAAACTGTCGATCATTCACCCTCTGCTGATGGTGGCTGCCGGGGCCGCCGGCGCACTCAACCAGACCCAGTCCAAGCATAACAGCCTCGTATCTGGGGCGGCTGTCGGGATGCTCGTATCCGCATCCCTGGCCCCGGCGGCCGGCCTGATCGGGATGGCCGCCGTCATCGGCCGGTGGGATCTGGTGGACAACGGCCTGTTCTCGCTGCTGCTCACCATTTTGGGCATTAACCTGGGTGGCACCGCGGTATTCCGCCTGTCCGGGCTCACGTCCCGGGGCGCCCGCTATCTCCGGGGGAAACCAAAGGTGTTCTACCTTATCATCGCGCTGACCGTTATTGCTATGGCCGGCCTGATTGCCTGGCAGTACCTTGACGTCCCGGACCTGCAGATGTACAGCCGGGAACAAAAGGCATCTTCCTTGATTCAGGAGACGGTCGATCAGAGCGGTATGGCGATATTCGTTGATGGTAACGTGCGCTTCCCCCCATCGAGCACGCAGGAAAACCGTATACTGCTTGCCGAAGTCTACGTAAAACGGGCGAACGGCGTTGCGGCTTCGCCTGCCGAGATCCGGCAGCGCCTGAACCGGGCGATATCCGGCCGTCTGTCGAGCGAGGGGTTCGAAGTAGAGCCGCTGATCGACATCACCGTGCTGGAGGGGTCGGATCAGCTGTCATAGCCCGCTCGTCTCGGCTCCACGACAAACCGCCACGCGGGGTGACTGTCGTGATATTATGTCACAGGAGCACCGTCAACCCACTTATGCGAAGTTTTATTGCTCTCCCGCCCATACCTATTTTTTAACGATCCGGCGTAACAGTCCGGCGAGGTTCTCATGAAGGTGTTCGGCATCTGCGGCAGCCCGCGCCTGGGCGGTACCGACTATGCGGTGAACTACGCGCTCAACCTCCTCAAAGAGAAGGGGTGCGAGACGAGATATTTCCACGTCAGGGGCAAGGACATCCGGTTCTGCATCCACTGCGATTATTGCGTCCGGGAGCAGAAGGGCTGCGTCCACAAGGACACGCTCACGCCCGAGTTCTACGAGGGCATGATGTGGGCCGACGGCGTCGTCATCGGCACGCCCTGCTACCAGGGCACGCTGAGCGGGCAGACGAAGACGCTGATGGACCGGTGCCGGGCGGTCCTCGCGAAAGACCCGCTCATCCTGAAAGGCAAGGTCGGCATGGGCCTGGCCGTCGGCGGCGACCGCAGTGGCGGCCAGGAGATCGCGCTGACGACGATCAACAACTTCTTCATCCTCAACGAGATGTACCCGTGCGGCGGCGGCTCGTTCGGCGCGAACCTCGGCGGCTCCCTCTGGTCCCACGATAAGGGAAAAGACGGTATCGCCGCCGACGAGGACGGCCTGCGGACGGTACGGAAGACGGTGAAGCGGTTCTACGACATGATGGAAAAGGCCAGGAGTGGTACCTGATGGTAAAGATCGCATGGGGCATAACCGGCTGCGGCGACAAGATCGAGGAGATCGCCGCCACGATGATCGAGCTCAAGAGGCAGTACGACCTGAAAGTCGACATCTACGTCTCGAAAAGCGCGATGATGGTGCTGAAATGGTACAAGCTCTGGGATAAGCTGAAGGACGAGTTCTACGAGCTCCGCCCGGAGGTGAACTCGAATTCGCCGTTCCTGGTCGGCAAGCTCCAGACCGGGCATTACGACATGTTCATCGTCGCCCCGGTGACCGCGAACTCGGCGGCCAAGATCGCTTACGGCATATCGGACACGCTCATGACGAACGCCGTCTCCCAGGGCGCCAAGGCCAACGTGCCCATCTACCTGTTCCCGCCCGACAACAAGCCCGGCGAGCTGGAGACCATCCTGCCCGGCGGCAAGAAGCTCACCCTGTACATCCGGGACGTCGACGTGGAGAACGTGGATAAAATCAGGAAGATGAAGAGCATCACCGTGCTGGACAGCGTACAGGACATCCGCCGGGTCGTCGAGGACTACGTGAAGACGCACCCGCAGTAGACTATGGTGGAATCGTAGACAACAGTCATCCGTGAAAAGTTGTATACGCATACAAGGTATCTGACACAGAGTTCACAGAGTTCACAGGGTACACAGAGTGTGTTTGAAGAACAGGCCACCGTAGCCTCTTCAGATCAAGACTTCGCATACTCCGTGTCCCATGGAATTTTCAGGTTTTTATCTGATAACCGCTGTACTGATCGTCCTTGGCGCTCTTGGCTACCTGGCGTTCTTGGCGAGCGTGACAGGAGTCGCATAGCCTTTACCACAACAGCGACGCAGGCTCTGTTATGTCAACACGACTACTGTCACGAGCGCCAGGAGCGCCAGGTAGCCAAGAGCGCCAGGTAGCCAAGAGCGCCAAGACGATTATAAAAAACCGCATAATCTTTTTTCTGTAGTATAGATTTGAATAACCATTATCTATATCATTTTCTGATGCTTTCTCTGATCAGCATGCGCGCCGACTTTAAAGACATCAAAGCGATCGTCGTCGATATCGACGGGACATTGACGGACATGAAACGCCTGATCAGCCTGGAAGCCGTACAGGAGATGCGCCGGATGCCGATCCCCGTCATATTGTCGAGCGGCAACGTGGTCTGCTTCGTCCGCGCGGCCGCCAAGCTGCTGGGCGCCAGCGACCTGATGATCGGCGAGAACGGCGGCGTGGTGCAGGCAGGGTTCGACGCGAAGCCATTCGTGCTCGCCGATATTGAGCAGTGCCGCCGGGCCCGGGACGTGCTCCTAAAAGAGTTCCCGGGCCTGGAGCCGCTGGACGAGACCTACCGGAAATCAGAACTCGCCTTCCGCCGGAACATCGACGTCGGCCGGGCCCGGCAGGTGGTGGCGGAGAGCTACCCGGAGCTGGAGATCGTCGACACGAAGTTCGCGCTGCACCTGAAGCACCGGAATGTAAACAAAGCCACCGGCATGCTGAAGCTCGCTGCTGTCATGGGCATCGGGCCGGAAAACTTCGCCGCCATGGGCGACTCCGCGAACGACCTGCACATGCTCAAGGCGGCAGGCATCGGCATCGCCGTGGGCAACGCCGGGCCCGAGGTCAAGGCCGCCGCCGACTACGTGACTAAGGCCAGCTACGGCGAAGGCGCCGCCGAAGGCTTCGCCTGGCTGCGCCGCCAGCTATGAGCTGCCCCATTCTGTTTAACAGGGTATGCGTAGCGGAACGCCCTGAATGGTTAAAGGCCGCAGAGACCGCAGAGGAGCGTGCTACGCACGCTGCAGAGCGCAGAGACCGCAGTTTCCTTTTTTGACAGGGCAAGTGGAAATCTAAATAATAACTGCGGTCTCTGCGGCCTTAACTGTGCTGCCGTTCCTTCACGCTTAGCATGACCACAGCCCGATTTTCATTATCTTATACCTGACCAGGACCACGGTCATCCGCCGACTCTCTGCGGTCTCTGCGGTCTCTGCGGCCTTTTATTGTTCCGAGTGTACGATACGCATTCCGGCTAATCCTCCTCTGTTATCGCCCGGTTATAGTCTACACGAATAACTGCGATCGCATTCTCGTTCCTTAGCGTGCTGTAGCCCGGGGCCGAGACCTCCATGGTCATGTAGCCTGAGTTCTGGTTGGAGTTCAGGTTCACGTTGTTGGTCTTCGAGAGGTATGCTATGCCATACCGATCTGTGACGTCGCTGCCGGCGCCCGAGAGGCCGTGCACGATCACGCTGGCGCCTTCGATGGCATCGCCATTTGCGTCAACCACCTTCACCCGGCACGTCCAGTTGTGCTCCACCGGTCCGAAGCCCGCTTTGGGAATCATGAGCATGTTACCGTCCTTGCCGCCGACCTCGTAGACAGTGGCGCTGAGTGTCTTTTGTGGCTTGAACCCGTTCAGCGCCGCCACCATCGCCGCCAGCGCGATCACGCCCACGACCAGGACTACGATGAGCCTGACCGGCAGGCCCTCCACCGCATCGTCATTCTTCCGGAAACTTTTATCGCCTTTCATAAGCATCACTTTCATTTTGGTGTAAATAAGTAAGCGCTTATTGTATTTATAAATTTTCATTTAGATGCAAATAACGCTGATGTGATTGATTTATTACTGAAGCGTAGATGCCAGTTGGGCCAGGAGCGCCAGCGTAGACACTATAGATGTATGGACGCCAAGAGGGCCAGGCACGCCAGGATAGATGCCGCCAGGACGCCAGGACGCCAAGTTTTGTTCATAAAAAGGCAATTCTCTCCATAATTTCCCAAAAAATCCTTGGCGCTCTTGGCTACCTGGCGCTCCTGGCGAGCGTGACAGTAGTCGCATAGCATGAACAAGGCCCAATTTTCATCAGCCTTCTCATGAAACGCTGATGTGCCTGCTGCACAGGCATATACGATGAAAATCCTGAAAGTCTTTAGTATGAAAAACGTTCAGAATTTTCATTGTATATGCCTGTGCATCAGGCACATTAGCGTTTCATACGAAAAATGTGTTCATGCCGATCAGGCCTGCGACGTCGAAGCCTGTGCGCTGGCTTTCGTCGCATTCCCGCCTATCGACGGAGGCTGCGAACTGCCCGCCCTCCCGCCCATGGCGCACACGCGCGCGACAGGTCTACTAACGATTTACCGGCCCTGGTTTTCATCATAAATACCTGACTAAAAACCCCGGTCATCCCCCGACTCACATATAAATGTCCATTTTCATCTACGAGTCCTGGCGGCATCTACTCCGGCGGTCTTAGCATCCCTGACGCTCTTAGCTTCCCTGGCGACTTCTCACATCATGCCGCTGAATACCGTCGTAGACACCGCGGTCGTGACGCTGAACACGGCAACGGCAACCGGCAGCGTCCGGCCCACGCTGTACATGAACTCCTGCACGTCGTCGCCGTGCTCGATGCCGTCCACGAAGCGGAGCAGGATGATTACGAGCAGGATGACGTAGACGCCGACGATGAGGGTGAATTCCGCAGTGGAAACGGTGGGGGCGGTGAACTGGGGTACCATGGGAAAATAGGGCCTCGCGCTCTCCGGGAGGCCCCGCATGTCCGCCGCCGTTTTGGCTACGATCTCGGCGACGGCCCCGGACAGCGCCAGCGTGACGCCGGCGATGAAGGGGGCGAAGACCACGCAGGTCATCTTGAGCATGCTCGTCATGGTATAGAGCATCTTTTTAATCTCCTCCTCGATCCCCTGTAGTTCCTTTAAGTGATCGGCGATCCGGATGATCGAGCCGCCGGCGACCTCGCCGCTCATGGCCGATGTCTCGATGAGCATACTGATGGTGGCCCGGATCCGGTCCGAGTACACGTCCGCGAAGGCGCCGTAGCCCGGGTCGAGCACCGCGTCCCGCAGCGTCGATCGCAGGCAGCTGATGTTGAACGCGGCCCTGGCATAGGCCCTGCCAATGGCGGTGCCCGAGACCATGCGGGCGGTATAGGCGAACCCCTCCTCCGGCGGGCGCCCCTCGGACATGCGGCGGCCGAGGACGAACAGCGAGTCGGCGAACTCCGCCTCCATGGCCGTGATCACGTCCCTCGCCTTCTTGTACGGGAGGCAGGTGCAGTAGCAGTAGATCGCGATGGCCCCGGCGATGCCCCAGATGACGAAATCGGCCTGCTGGAAGGGCAATACGCCCGGCGGCAACGCCATGCCCAGCGCGCAAGTCCCGCCGCCTGCTCCTATCGCGATCACCGCCCAGGCCGGGCCGGGCAACGCTGTTGGCATCCTCCGGTCGTCCGGTATGTCGGGCGGGGCGAAGGCCGCCGGCCGTTTCATCAGGATGGAGTGGGCGTAAAGCAGGGTGACCAGCGGGAAGAGCAGGTCGTACAGCAGGAACAGCTGTACTGAGTTGATCCTCAGGCCGACGACGGCGGCGGCCGGGAGCATGGCCACCAGCGCGAGCGGGACCATGACGAAGATCGAGTAGAGGATGAGCGTCGGCGCGTGCAGGGTGGCCATGAACCCGCTCATCAGCGTCTTGGTCCCGGTGAGGACGACGTCCAGCGCCCGGTTCAACGCGATGGTGCGCATGGCCTCGTCCCGCTCGCAGGTGGAGCTTTTCACGATGAACATGGCCCGCTTGAAGTGGTCGCCGTACGCGCCGCACTGGTCGGCGAAGGCGGCCAGCGCCTCGTCCAGGCTGTCGTACGCGCGGATCTGCATGTCCCACATGAGCTTTCGCACGTCCCGGGCCAGCTGGCGCCTGGAGTTTTTGACGGTAAAGGCCAGCGCCCGCTCCATGTTGGGATTGAGCTTCATGGACATGACGATGTAGCTGACCACCTCAGGGACGTCGCCCAGCGAGTGAACCCGCATGTATGCCGCGTGGCGCTTCGGGTATTCGCTGACGTACACGAAGGTCAGCATGGGCGCGGCGCCCGCGGCGACGACCAGCAGGACCATGGTGGCCTCGTCCAGCATGCCGGCCGCCAGCGCCGTGCCGCCCGCGGCCAGGACCAGCAGCGAAACCACGGCGGCGGACGCAATGGCGAGCGACAGTACCTCGACGGCCTCCATCTCCATCCCGGTAAAGCCGAGCGACGCGGTGAGGTCCCGGCTGTAATGCCTCCCGGCATAATTGTCCAGCCGCCGGCTGCCCGCGATCGCCGACAGGGCGCGGTGTGAGATACGGCCGGCGTGTACGTAGGCCCCTTCAACGCTCACAGGAACCCCCTTTCAGCTCTCTGCTGAACCATTCCTCCCATGCCTGCAAGGCGCCGGCATAGTCCGGCCTGCCCCGGCCGTCGCATGCCACGCGAAACACGTTGATGCACCGGGCATAGCTTTCCACTTCCATGGCGGTGGGAAGTTGTCGTCCTGCATCCGCCACCGCCGCGATCATCCGGCCTCTCGCCGCGGCGGCGTTGTTAATCTCTTCGATGGAGAGCCCCCACCGCTTCGCGATGTTCTTGAGCGCTTCAGAGCGGCCGGTGTCGATGCGGTCGGTGGCCCGGAGCAGGTCGTACGAAGCGTCGTATGCCAGGAGGTCGTCGAACGCGCCCTCCGGGTCGTCGCCCCACTCGCCCTTCTCCACCTCGGCGATCTCGATGAGCCGCCGCTCCCGCTGGCTGCCCCCGCCCGGCCGGACGGTCGAGCAGACGACGACGACGTCAGTCGCCTTGAACGAGGCGGGCGGGACGCCGATGTCCTGCACCACGCGCTCTAAGACGTCGCGACAGGAGGCCCCGTGGATGGTGCCCATGACCGAGTTGCCCGACGCGCCCACGCGCATCGCCTCGTAGAGCGATTTCGCCTCGACGCCCCGCACCTCGCCGATGATCAGCGCCGACTCGCCCAGCCGCAGCGCGGCCCGCAGCGCGTCGGACGCCTGGAACTCCGCCTCTGAGCCGGACACCGCCGCCCGCGTCCCGATGCCCTGTACCTTCCAGCCGTGCCGCTGCATGTCCTCGACCGGCAGCTCCGGCGTGTCCTCGATGGCCAGAATCCGGTAGCTCTGGGGGATCTCCAGCATCAGCGCGCTGAGGAGCGAGGTCTTACCCGCGCCCCGGGTGCCCGTTATGAGCATAGAGGCGTGGCCGTCCACCAGTAGCGAGAGTAGCCCCGCGGCATACGGCGACAGCATCCTGTGGCTGACCAGCTGGGGCAGCGTCCACGGCGTCTTCTTATGCCGCCGGAACGCATACGCCAGCCCCCGGGATAGCGGGCTGCCGATGACGGAGACGCGCGTGTGGAACTGGCCCAGGTCCATGTCCAGCACCGGGCTGGCCTCGGAGAACGGGCGCCCCGAGATGGCGCGCAGCCGGGAGATCATCGACTCCACGTCGCTCTCCGACAGGTACAGGTTGCTCGTGCACTCCTCGCCGTCGACCACCACGTGGAGCGGCGTGGCGCCGACCGGGGCGTTCACGTAGGCGTCCTGTATGTGGGGGTCGGCCAGCACGTCTTCCATGATGCCCAGGCCGGACGTGTACTTGACGAACGTCATCGCCAGCCGTTCCAGCCGCCCTGTCTCCATCCGGATGCCGCGGGCGGCGGCCGCGCCCATGATGGAGCTCTTCGCGTGCCGGGCGAAAAAGGCCCGGGCGCCGTTCACGTCCAGGAACTCCTCGCCGTCCGGCCTCCGCCGCAGCAGCCGTTCCCGGGCCCCGACGATCAGCGAAAGGTCCTCCCGGTCGATGGAGTATTCCCACGGCATGGCGAAGTACAGCTTTTCCGGGCTTTCCGGCAGGCCATAGATCGCCACGTGCATCGCCGGGCAGCCGTTGCCCGGCTCCACCTCGTAGGACCGCAGGAAGGCCGCCCCGGCCGGCGGCTGTCCGATCACCCGGGACCGGGAGAAGCGCGGCATGACATACGGGACCAGCGCACTGTAGTCGATGTCCCTCACCTTTGCGGCGGCTATGGCCATGTCGCCCGCCAGCGAGGCGAAACGCCGCTCGCAGTCCCGGCACCCGGGCCGGTTGCTGCCACTATAGCATTCCAGGAACAGCCGGTCGATGGCGTCGGCGGCTGTTTCATGGCCGGCCCGGGACAGCTCGACGACCGCCCCGATCTTCTCTTTCCGCCGGGCGTCGCATTTCCCGCACCCGAACTGCCGGAGCCCCGCCGCCCGCAGGCTCAGGTCGCTGCAGAACGATGCCAGTGCCCTCAGCCGGACAAGCGTGTCGCCACTATACTCGCGAACGAGGTCCCGCTCCAGCAGCAGCCTTTCGGCGTTGCCGTGATCGGCCAGCGCCCCGATCACACAGCGCCTGCATGTCGGGTCGGCCATGCTGGAGACGCCAGCGTCGCAGGCAACGCAGTCGATCGCGAGCTCGGTCCCGGCGACGCCCTGCCGGACCTTCAGCCTGTGCAGCGTCGCTGTCGGTCTCTTTTTAAAGAATGTCTCTTTGATACTGTTAGCGGTAAGGGCGAGATCATACATATTTACATCACAATGCAAATTAGTCTCTATGCTTCAATGGATAAATAACTTTAGCCTGTGCGCTGAGAAAGAAATGTCTCGCCATTGCTCCCTCGTTGCAGATCGATGAAAAAGATGCAAATGTAGATACATGGCCTCGTTTGATCATCTATGAGGAGCAGGAATTATGCAGGACGAACAGGCCAGAAACCGAAAGCCTTCTAAGGAGGAGTTGCGAGAGCGGCTGAACCCCATGCAATATCACGTGACCCAGGAGCAGGGCACGGAGCCCCCGTTCCGCAACGAGTTCTGGGACGACCACCGGGAGGGCATCTACGTCGACGTCGTCTCGGGCGAGCCGCTGTTCAGCTCCCGGGACAAGTTCGACTCCGGCTGCGGGTGGCCCAGCTTTTCCCGGCCGATCCGGAAAGAGGAAGTCGTCGAGCGGCAGGACCGGAGCTACGGGATGGTCCGGACCGAGGTGCGCAGCAGGGAGGCGGACTCACACCTCGGCCACGTCTTCACGGACGGCCCCGGCCCGGAAGGGCTGCGGTACTGTATCAACTCGGCGGCGCTGCGGTTCATCCCCAAGGAGGACCTGGAAAAAGAGGGCTACGGCGAATATCAAAAGCTCTTCGAGGGCCCCGGGGCCGGCGAAAAGCAGAAATCCCCGTCCGGGCGGGAGAACTGCGATATTTGCTGAAATCGTTCATATAGCTGCGCTCCGACGTTTCATCGGGAATGAGCTATGAATGAGCTGAAAGGAAAGAAAATCCTCATGATCGCCGGCGACGGCTTCGAGGACATCGAGCTGATGTACCCGTACTACAGGCTGGCGCATGAGGCCTGTGCCGACGTGGTCATCGCGGGAGCCAAGGCCGGCCAGGGCCTCGAGGGAAAGAACGGCCTGCAGGTGACGACGGACGTGGCCTTCGACGACCTGGACCCCAGCGACTTCGACGCGCTCGTCATCCCGGGCGGCCAGAGCCCTGATCACATCCGCATCTACCCGGAAGTGATCAGGTTCGTGCAGGACTTCGATAAGACCGGAAAGCCCGTCGCGGCCATCTGCCACGCCGTGCAGATCCTGATCACCGCCCGGCTGCTGAAGGGCAAGGACGCCACGGGCTGGAAATCGCTCGCCGTAGAGATCGAGGACGCGGGCGCCCGGTACATCGATAAGCCGCTGGTCCAGAGCCAGCAGTACATCTTCTCCCGGCAGCCGTCGGACGTGGGGTTCTTCTGCGACGCCATCATCAACGCGCTGTCCCCGGGAGAGAGCGCGAAGGCAGCGGATATGGTGCGGGCCACATGATCTTCAGGGACCGTCGGGAAGCGGGGCAGAAGCTCGCGGCGAAGCTGGAGGCATACCGCTCTCAGGACCCGGTGATCCTCGCGATACCCCGGGGAGGCGTGCCCGTCGGCTGCGAGCTATCGAGAGCCTTGCGGGCGCCCTTTGACCTGATCATCCCCCGGAAACTGCCGATACCTTATAACCCGGAAGCGGGGTTCGGGGCGGTGACGCCTGACGGCACCGTGGTGCTGAACGAGGCACTGGTCCGGGACATCGGGCTCAGCAGGGCCGATATCGACAACATCGTCATGACAGTGCTCGGCGAGGTGCAGCGCCGGGTGAAAGTATACCGGCCGGGGCCGCCGCTGGAGCTCCGGGGAAAGACGGTCATCATCACCGATGACGGCCTGGCTTCCGGATATACGATGATCGCCGCCGTACGGGCCGTAAAAAAGCAGTCGCCGAAAAAGGTGGTCGTAGCCGTGCCCTGCAGCCCGCGCTCGTCGGTGGAGCGATTGAAGGAAGAGGCCGACGAGGTCATCAGCCTGACCGTCCAGGAGTACGGGTCGTTCGCGGTAGCCAGCTACTACGAGGAGTTCCCGGACCTGTCAGACGGTGAAGTACTGGCTATGCTGGGCACCTGCCCGATCAGCTGAAGCCGCTCGTTGATCGGCACGCCCCATCAGCGGAATCCCGATTCGCTGATTGGGACGCCCCATCAGCGGAATCCCGATTCGCTGATTGGGACACCCATCTCCGACGAGTAAGAGACGACTCTCCCGTCCATTGCGTTCTCGAGGCGCCCGATCGTCCGGCCCAGGGCCGAAGCGTTGAGCGAGCCCGCTTCCGCATTGTCCTCGCCGGAGATGAACCGGTCCATCCAGAGATCGCAGTTCGTGACCAGCGTCAGCAGGTACCGGTCCTCCGACGCCACCAGGCAGAGCCGTAATGCGTCGGGGATTTCTACCGGCAGCACGGCCGTGTTCTCTTTCACGTGGATGCGGGACAGGCCGCCGAACAGGGCCGCCGGTATCCATCTGCCGGTCTCTCTGGCCTCCGCTTCCCAGGAAATGCTGAGCTCCTGCCTGATCTCCGCAGGAATAAGCTGGACATAGCTTTTCATGATCGCGTGCCCCGGCGGGCTCTCGACGTAGCGGACGGACAGCAGGTCGGCCGCTGCGTCCAGCGCCCGCTGCATGTAGTTAAAATACTCCCTGGCCGGCTCCGATCGGTCGGCGCCCGGCTCCAGCGGGTACCGGAACAGGCTGCGGTTGGACTCGATCACCCACATGCCGACAGTTTTCCTGTGAAACCGCCAGAGTTGCATACGTAGTCATCCGGGCTGCGAGGATATAATCGTTCATGCTAACATTTATTTAGTTTCAAATTATTGTAAATAACATGGCAGAGAAACAATACCTGCTGGGCAGGCCCGACGATGCCCGGGGCGGGCGGCTCTATATCGGCCGGTACATGGCGCTGGACGGCTCGGCCGGGGCCCCGGTGTTCCTGGACGTGCTCCGGCCGCACGCCGTGGTCGTCTGCGGAAAAAGGGGCTACGGCAAGTCCTATACCATGGGCGTGCTGGCGGAGGAGTTCGCCCGGCTGCCCCTCGCGGTGCGACGTAACTTTACCGTCATCGTCATCGATACCATGGGCATCTTCGGCCAGATGTCGGAGTCAACAGAGCAATGCGATCTGGCCCGATGGGGCCTGTCCGCTGGGGGCATCCGTATCAAAACCTTTGCCCCCGTGCCGTTTCTCGAAAGGTCGCAGCCGGGTACAGCGCCGTTCCTGGTACCCACCGGCTCGCTGTCGCCTTACGACTATTGCGAGCTGCTGGGTATCGATCCGCTGAGCGGTCACGGGGCCGCGCTTATCGGCGCCATCGTCCGGCTCGGTACGTTCGAAATAGGGCAGCTGTCGGACGCGATCGCCTCATCGGACGCTCCGCCGGAGGTCCGGTCGTCGCTCTGTGGGCTGTTATCCATGGTGTCCTCCTGGGAACTCTTCTCCAGAGACGGTTCCTTCGCCGGGCTGCTCGAGCCTGGCACGATTAATGTCATCGACCTGAGCGGCTACGGCCATGACCCCGGGATCCGTTCCTGCGCCGTCGCGTCGCTCGCCCGCGCGCTCTACGACGTGCGGGTCCGGGCCAGGCGCGATGAGGCCGACGGCGGGAGGGGGGTGCCTCTGATCTGGATGATGATTGACGAGGCCCACATGTTCGCCGGTGGCAGCGCAGGACAGGCGTTAATCAACGAATGGCTCCGGCAGGGTCGTCAGCCCGGTCTTTCGCTCGTGCTGGCCACCCAGCGCCCGTCAGCCCTGGGCTACGACGTCCTGTCCCAGGCGGACGTCCTGATCTCGCACCGGCTCACGCTGCGCGACGACATCGAGGCGCTGGAGCGGGCCCGGCCGATCTACGTGAAAGAGCCGATCAAAGAGGCGATGGCCCGCCTGGGCACGACGAAGGGGGCGGCGATCGTGCTGGACGACGCCACCGAGTCCTACCATATTGTCCGAATACGTCCCCGGACCAGCGCCCACGGGGGAGGGGAGCCGGAGGTCTATGGCGTCGATAGCGGGTGACGATCGCGCAGCCGATACTATCCCGATTGCGCTGGTCGCTACTGTCCTCGTCATCGCGATCATGACGGGGCTGGCGGCCTTCGGGCTGACCAACGCGGCTCCGGCCGTACAAATGGCCGCTGTGGACCGGCAGGTCGGCGTTATGGCCAACGATTGCCGTCTCCTGTTATCGATGGCGCCCCGCAACTTGGACGACCCCTGCTCTCCGCAGGGCGCTTTTCGCCTCATCGCGCTCGACCTGCCCGACGGCTTGGAATACCTGTCGTTCGGGTATGATCCGGATTCAGGCGGGGGCCATCGCGGGACGATTTACTACGCTGTTTGTGGAACGAAGAAGGCGCTGATCGTGGATGAGTCTGCGGTGTTCAGGACAGCCGGCAGCGGGCGCACGATGCCGGGACCGGGCAGGTACGAGCTATGCATCGAGTATGCCCGCGACGCGCCCGGCCATCGCTATCTGCTCGTTTCGGCAGCGGCATAATCGGGAATGCCCGGCGGTCGGCCCAAGCACGCATGCGCACGCGTGCCGATACGTCGTGACATTGGCCATGATTTTATATTGCACACATACACCGGTCATATACAGCCTTCGGCTGAGAACCCGTCGCCCCACCCTCCCACCCCCGTGCGCATTCGCGCCCGACGCCGATGGTCCTGAGGTCATGGAAAAATAGAAGAAAAGAGGGACGGCCAGGCAGGCCGTCGGGATAAACTGCCTAATATACGCCCAGATACTGGTCCAGTTCCCACCTGTGAACCTGGGTCCGGTACTCGTCCCACTCGATCCGCTTGGCGGTCATGAACCGGTCGTAGATGTGCTCGCCGAGGGCGCTCTTGATCACGTCGTCGGCCTCGAGCTCGTCC
>MVRA01000187.1 GCA_002067315.1 Methanocella sp. PtaU1.Bin125
CGTGCTTCCTCCGGCTTTAAATAATCGATTCTGCTACATGTTTTGTCTGGGCGGGGGAGTTTGATACTCCTACCCTGTGATGCCGCCCATAGCTCAATAACCCTCATAGTGTTTTTTATATAGTTGCCGCTTTTTCGGGCTTCCGACATATCGATAAAAACTCGCTGTCCGAATTCCTCAGACGGGACAGAGACGCCATATCGTTTCATCAGCATTGATGCAACTTGCTTGATATGATGCCTGTTATACTCGCTGAATTTATTCATAATGAGATAGCTGTAAAGCTTTTGCAGTGATTCGTCTTTAGATACGTTCATATTTTTTGGTGTTAACGCCTTGAATTGTATCCTTGGTTGCGGTGATTGCCTGTGTACCATTGGTTAAACCTCCACAGTAGCCCGCGACTACATTCAGTTCCAGTAACATCACAGTGAAAATAAGGTCGATGTCCCATCATTATTGCTTAATATTATGCCTCATAGCCAAGCGGACCACGGCGGCAGCCTTGAGAGCTGTTGTGGCGCGAGCCACGCAGGGGTTCGAATCCCTTCCTCAGCGCTTTCTCATTACCACTCATTAAATGTGTCATTATAGTGCCTGAACGACAGGCAGTTCCACGATAAATTTACTGCCTTTCGTATGGTCGCCGGGCACCCGGTCTTCCACCCATATCCGGCCGCTGTAACTCTCCACGAGCGACTTGACCAGGTACAGGCCGATGCCGGAGCCTTTCGCGTCCTTCGTGCCCCGCAGGATGCGGTTGAAAATTTTTCCCTTGAAATCGTCAGCGACACCCGGCCCGTTGTCCTCTACCGCCACCCGGCATAGTGAACGGCCGTTATCCTTCATCGTATCCATCTGAATCGAGATGACGGTGTTCTCCCGGGTATGCTTGATCGCGTTACTGACCAGATTGGCAAAGACGTCGTACAACAATTCGTTTCCCCGGACCGTGCAGTTCACGGGCCCGTTCAGGTTCAGCATGACGTTCTTACGGGGCACTGACCCGAACTCTCTTTGTACGTCCTGTAGTACGCTGGCCACATCCACCGGCTCGAACTTGAAAACACCGTTGTTGAGCCTCTGCATCTTCCTCACGTTAGCGATCAGGCGGGCGCTCCGCTGCAGCACTTCGATGGGCCTGTCGAGCAGCTCCCGCTTGCTTTCGTCCTCCTGCATGGCCTTTGCCAGTTCGAGATACCCCAGCGCGATCTGGTGCATGTTACTGATGTCGTGGCCCATCAGGTCGAGGTACAGCTCGGCCTGCTGCTTTGCCTTGCTCAGCGCTTCCTCTGCCTGCTTGCGCTCCGTGATGTCGATGTCCATTTCGAGGATCATCGGCGTGCCGTCGACGTCGATGAACGGGAAGTCGTACGCCTCGATCATACTGCCGCCGGGGCCGGTGACTTCCCACCGGTGGGGCTTGCCGGTCTTAAAAACTTCGAAAGCTTCGCAGAACTCACAGGGGGCTGTCAATCCGAAACAATATTCATAGCAGCGCCGTCCGCGGGACTCGCCAAACCGTTCCCGGAAGCTGCGGTTGGCGAAGGCGACGTGATGATCCCGGGTCAGCAGGCAGATCATCGCGGGCAGGTTCTCGAGGATATCCAGGAGCCGCCGCCGCTCCCGGTCTACGGCTTCGGTGACCTTGCGACGCGCTTCGATATCCCGCAGCGCTTCTTCCGCCTTCTTTCTCTCCGATATATCCGTAATGAACGAGTAGTAGAACAGGATCCTGCCGTCGGAATCGAACGCGGGGTGTACCAGAAGCTCGATGGGGACCCGGGTGCCATCCTTGCGGTTGTATTCTTTCTCATACCTGTGCGGCTTTAAGGTTTTCCGGATGACTTCGAGCGCGCGGGCCTCGCCATCTCTCCACTCCTCAGGGGTCAGATCGGCAGACCATGAAACTCCTTTAAGAAGCTCGTCTTTAGTATAACCTGTTAAGTCACAATAAGCTTTATTACAGAGGGCCAGACGGCCGTCGGGATATCCGGCCGCGAAGGGCTGGGAAGTCGATTCCATCGAGTCGGAGAGGAATCTAACCTTCTCGATCCATATATCGAGCTCATTCGTCCCGGCGTTCCGGTCAGGCCTGACCTTTTTTACCATATGCCCTCGTCCGCGACTGATTACAGATAGTAAGCCCTTAGTCTTTATAGTATTTATGATAATATTTATGAAATAAAACTCTGTGTTCCTTATAAAAATCTTTTCCGGGAATGTCTCCTTACCGGTTATCGCAGAAATAAGCTCTGCCGAAAATGGCCCGCCGCGTACAGGGCAAAGTATTTATCGCCCGCAGACGCCCCTTTCATACTGGTGGTCGCCCCATGAGCCGTAAAATCCTGAGAATTTTTCTCATCATCTTTACGCTGTTCGCGTGCGCCGTAGCGCCTTTGCAGGCGCAGACACCGACGCCTCTACCGGGCGAGGTCGACCTGGGCAACGCGAAAGGCACTATAATGACGCTGTATTACTATGACTTCGCGACGGGAGGGAAGGGTGACATCGTGCCGCTGCCGGATAACCAGAACCCCCAGGAGGTCCAGTGGGACTATAACAAAGCGGCCCCCGGGACGTACACGTTCTACAAGGTCCCGTTCGGCATCTACTACCTGGAGGCGGTGCACGGCAATAACTCCTTCTTCGCCATCGTCAACGTGACCGAAGGCACGGCCACGGCCAACGTCGCGATACCGCCGAACGCCACGGACTGGAAGCCTGTCGCGACACCGACGCCGCAGCCGACACCGGCCCCGACGGCTTGGACCTCGCCCACGCCTCTCCCGACCTCGTTGCCGACGCCCTCCCCGGGCATGACCAGCCTCTGCGCGCTGGCCGGGCTGACGATTGTCGCTGTCTATGTCGTGACGAAAAAGAAATAGGGGCAACGGGCAAGCGACATGTTGCCCGGTGTTTTACTTTATCTGTTCAGCCAGCTGATCGGGAACTGGAAGGGTAGCGTAATGTAGCCCAGCTTGTTCAGCGCGATCACGCCGACTGTCACGACCAGAATGACGAGGACCGCGATGATGATGTAGTCGACGAGGTGGGACCGCTTCGCCACCGGCTGCTCAATGACTGGCTCCACGACCGGCTTCGGCTCCTCGGGGGCCGGGGGTTTGAGGCTCTTCAGCATCTGGTCGACGACCGCCTCGATCTGCGGCAGGCCGTTCTTGCCGATCATCAGGATCTTGTAGTACAGGTCCGACTTTTCTTCGTCGGAGACCTTCATCCGGAGCGCGATGTTGCGCAGGCAGGACTCGGCGATACGGTAATCGGCGTATGCCCCGGTGTCGATCTTCGCCATCTCGGTGGCGAGGCGCAGCGCCTGCGCGGTGGCGTCGTCGTCGCCGGAAGCCCCGAGCCGCTCGATCAGCGTGGTGACCCTGGCCTGCACGATCTCGACGTCGGAGTGCAGCTTTGCGATCTCCTTCTGGCTCAGCCGCTTGCCCTCTTCCTTCGGCAGCGTCTCTTCGGGCAGGAAGCGCTCGATGGACAGGCACAGCCCGGCATAGTCGCTGAACCTGCCGGCGAAGCTGAAGTTCCGGTCGCTGTAAGCGCTTCGGAGCACGTTGAGGATGTCCTTGGTCACGAGCATGATCTCTTTCTTATGCTCCGCCTTCTCCGCGTCCTTCTTCAGGTCGGCGAAGTCCTTCTCGATGTAGTTCATGATCTCCGGCGACTTGGAGGTCATCAGCTTCAGGTATGAGCTAAAGAAGAGCCGGTATGCGCGGGCCGCCATGTTGTCCTGCTCGATGAGCGACAGGTCGAAGCATTTCACGGCGATCGCGGCGTTCCCGGTGAACTGCTCTTTCGGCATCGCGAGCGACCGGGCGATGTAAATCTTGCCCAGGCCCAGCAGCGTTTCACTATTCAGAAGCATGTGCGGCTTCAGCTGCTCGCCGAGCGAGTCCAGGAATTGCCCGACGTTCTTGCTATCAGCGATCTTATAGTAAACCCGGGGCACGAGGTTCGCCAGGCTGATGGTAGTCCAGGCCCGGACGCTGTCGTCCTTCGTCGTCCCGTAGATCGAGTACAGCGGGGCAAACGAGGCTTTAGTGCCCGCCATGCCGAGCGCGAAAATGACCTCTTCTGCCGATTTCTGGCCCCTCGACTCCAGGGTCTTCAGCAGCGGCACCTCGGCGTCCTCGCCGATGTTGCCCAGCGTGTAAGCAGCAATCCACCGGATGTCCCGGTCGTTGTTCTCCAGCAGCTTCAGCAGCTCGGGGATCGCCGGCCGGCCGATCTTGATCAGCGCGTCGCTGATCCGCGACCGTATCTCGACGTTCGCCGGCGCGATGTGGGCCGCCAGGGGTGGGACCGCCCGCTCGTCGCCGATCCGGCCCAGCGTGTAGATCGCGTTGACCTGCACCCGGGCGTCCGGGTCGTCCAGGCTTTTGACCAGCGGCTCGACGGTGATGTTGCCGATCTCGTAGAGCGCGTTGATCGCCTGCACGTCCAGGTCGTTCCACGTGTAGAGCTGCCGGCTCCGGAACCGCTGGATGAGGGCCTCGATCGCCTTCACGTCGGCCTTCTGCCGGATCTCGTTGGCCGCGAACCGGACCATGGCCAGGTTGTCGCTGGAGATCAGCAGCTCGACGAGCTGCGGAGAGGCTTTGGCGTAGTCTATCTGGCGGTAGCCCCAGAGCGCGTAAGACTGGACCTCGGCGTCGGTGTCCGAGACGGCGTGGCGGATCAGCGGGATGACGGCCAGCGGGCTCTTCGTCTTGCCCAGCGCGATGGCGGCGTTCGTGCGTACCAGCCGGTCCGGATCGTTCAGCGCCTCGCTCAGAGCCTGCACGTATTCGTCCTTCGGGGCCTCCTGCACGGCCCGGATGGCGCCGATCCTGGTCAACAGGTCGGTGCTCTTGAGCGCTTCGTTCAATCTCTGCTGGTTCCAGCTCGCACTTGGATATTCCGCCACTTCATCACCACACTATGAACGCAAAGGCACAGCCGGCACGTCGCTATCGGCTGACAGCTATACCGCTTTGTATAGTTGCTTTTATAAGTATTAATATTTGTTCTCCCCGGTAAATGCAAAATAACCACCGATCGCTCGATACAGGGCAGTAAAAATCGATTCCGGCCCGTTTGCCCGGGGAACGGATCATCCCGGCATCGAAAGCGGGCGGAAAATCCGCGTGAGCCGGGGCCATTCGAACCCGGTCATTGATCGGCGTCTGCCGGACCGGCGGCGTTTAGCTTTTTCATGACCTCGTCCAGCGATCGCTTTGCGCTTTCCAGTTCCCGGCTCAGGTGGTCGACACGTTTCTGCAGCTCGACCGCTTCTTCGAATAACCCGTCGTTCGCTTTATTAGCTTCGGGCTTCGCGGTCGCCTGCCTGACCGCGGTCTCAAACGTGCGGAATGCGCGCTCTTCCCGGCCGTTTCCTGCCATGACAGCGTCCAGCGAGGCCTGTGTCGCCTGCGCGGTATGCGAAGCCTGCAGGGCCGGCGAAGCCTGTGATGCCGGCCGATCAGCCTTTTTAATCCCTTCGGCGTCGACATATTGCCTGATCGCGGCGATGAACTCCCCGCCGAAGCGCTCCAGCTTCGTCCGGCCGACGCCGGGGACCTTGGCGAAGTCCTCGTCGGAGCACGGGTATGTCCTCGCCATCTCCTTAAGCGCGGTGTCGTGGAATACGACGTATGGCGGCCAGCCGTTAGCGTCGGCGATGCGCTTCCGGGCGTCCCTCAAGATCTGGAACAGCCGGGTGTCGTATTTACCATCGGCCTTCACCGTCACAGTGACCTGCTCTTCGGCTGGCTTTGTCAGGAGTACTTGCGCGGTATTATCGACGATCTCCATGCATTTCTCGTTCAGCACGACGACCGGGTACTTGTCGCCCGCGATGGAGAGATATCCCAGCCGGACCAGCTCCTTGATAAACGTGATCCATTGCGTCTTCGAGTACGGCTTGCCGGTGTTGTAGGCCGGGTTCCGGTCGTGGTGGTGCTCCAGTATCTTCCTGCTCGCCGAGCCGCAGATGACGTCGGCGATGTGGCTGACGCCGAACCTGCCCTGCAGGCTCGAGACGCAGGTGACGATCTTTTTAG
Organism: Methanocella sp. PtaU1.Bin125; assembly: GCA_002067315.1. Taxonomy (GTDB): domain Archaea; phylum Halobacteriota; class Methanocellia; order Methanocellales; family Methanocellaceae; genus Methanocella_A. The sequence goes on from MVRA01000187.1 coordinate 6,066, forward strand.
CGATCTCGCTGCCGTCGATAGTGTCCCGCGGGTTCAGGCAGTTGTCGCAGCCGCCGCACCCGTTGCTCCGGGCAACGGCCTCGTCGTACGCCTCCCCGAAATACCTGAGCAGAAAAGAACGCCGGCAGAGGCGGGTCTCGCAGTAGTCCATCATGGCCCGCCACTTTTTCACCGCCACGCTGTTGAGCCGCTCGTCGTCGTACTCGTGTTCGATCAGGCTCTTGAGCTTCATGGCATCGGCGGCAGAATAGAACAGGATGCAGTCGCTGGGCTCGCCGTCTCTCCCGGCCCGGCCGGTCTCCTGGTAGTAGGACTCCAGGTTCTTGGGCATGTCATAGTGGATGACGTACCGGACGTCCGGCTTGTCGATGCCCATGCCGAAGGCGACGGTGGCGCAGATCACGTCCACGTTGTCCTTGACGAACTTCTCCTGGGTGGACGACCGGACAGGGTCCGACAGGTCGGCATGGTAAGGGAGCGCGCGAATGCCGGCTTTCTGCAATTTATCGGCGATCTCTTCCGTGGTCCGCTTCTGCAGGCAGTAGATGATGCCCGACATCCCGCGGTGGCTACAGACGTAGCCGATGATCTGTGGCAGCGCGCCCTTTTTGTCCATGATCCGGTAGGACAGGTTTTTGCGGTTGAAGCTGCCGATGTATCGCTTCGGGGACGCCAGCTTGAGCTGGTTGACAATGTCCTCTCGCACCTCCGGAATCGCCGACGCGGTCAGGGCGATCATGGGGATGCCCGGGAAACGGGCCTTCAGCGTCGACAGCTTCCGGTACTCCGGCCGGAACTGGTGGCCCCACATCGAGATGCAATGGGCCTCGTCCACGGCGATCAGCCTGACATCGAGCTTGCCGAGGAACTGTAAAAACGTCTCCTGTGTGACCTTTTCCGGGGATATGTACAGGACGCGGATGACGCCGGCCAGCAGGTCCCGCTCGATGGACCGGATCTCGTGGATGCTCATCGAGCTGTTCAGCGTCGCCGCCGGTATCCCGTTGGCCACCAGGTCGTCCACCTGATCTTTCATCAGCGAGATGAGCGGCGAAACGACGATGGTGACGCCGCCCGAGAGGAGCGCGGGCAGCTGGTAGCACAGGGACTTGCCTCCTCCGGTGGCGATGATGGCCAGTACGTCGTGCCCGCCGGCGATGTCGGTGATGATCTCTTCCTGGAACGGCCGGAACGTCCTGTAGCCAAAATGTTGCTCTAACGTGTCGTACAATAGCTTCCTGTCGATCATTCCGGCGTGCCCCGCGCATTAGAGTATAGTCACGCATGTTATAAGCCATGATCGATAGCTGGTTGAAAGTATTATCCGGCGGCGCGGGACCGGCATCGTACCCAGCTCGTCCTGTGATGTCATGATACTGTCATGGCATGCCGGATTATAATCCGGCTTGTATAATTAGCGCCCGCGCTTCCTGCCGACAAGTTTATTTTAGAACAGCGTTATTGTGTTGTTACTCGATCGCGGTGATCACTTGAAGAGCTTACGCATAAGCGAAAAAATCATCAGTTTTATCAAGGAGCAGAAGCGGGACTACCGGGTGTGCACGTCCTGCGGCGGCGCCATACTGCTGCCCACCGCCATCAAGCGCCCTAAGCCTAACGATATCAAGATACCCGTCGGAGACAACTTCCTCTATGTCTCGGCTACACAGGCCCGATATATCGACGAAGTCGACGATAGTATGCTGATGACCTACATGTACTAATTCTATATACTCGGTCATCGACATTAATGCAGGCATAATTCATGGATTTCAAGTACCTCGAACACACGGCCGACGCGGAGTTCGTCGCGTACGGGCGCACGATGGACGAGGCCTTCGTCAACGCAGCGCGGGCCATGTGCGGGCTCATCGTGGACCCGGCGAAGGTCGGGGCTTCCGAAGCCAGGGAGATCAGCCTGACCGCCGGCGCGCCGGAAGACCTGCTGTACGACTGGCTTTCCGAGCTGCTGTACCTGGCGGAGGTCGATTACCTCGTGTTCTCGCAGTTCGAGGTAAAGATCACGAAGAGCGACGGGGAGTACTCTCTGCAGGGCCGGGCATCCGGCGAGAAAGTCCGCCCGGACCACGGGGTATCGCTGCACATCAAGGCGGTTACGTACCACGATCTCCGGGTGGAAAAAAGAGATAATTATTATGAGGCTCAAGTATTACTGGACATCTGAGGCGGTCGATCATGGCGAATCTTAACGTTACGAAGGTCAGCGAGGACATCTACGAGGTGCCGCAGGCGGCGAAGCCGGGCATGAACGTGCCGGGGCGGATATTCCTGTCCGACCGGCTTATCCAGGGCCTGGAATCCGGCGCGGTCGAGCAGGTGGCGAACATGGCCACGCTGCCCGGCATACAGAAGTACGCCATGGCGATGCCGGACGTCCACATCGGCTACGGGTTCCCGATCGGCGGCGTGGGCGCCTTCGACATGGAGAAGGGCGTGATCAGCCCCGGCGGCGTGGGCTTCGACATCAACTGCGGCGTGCGGCTGCTGCGATCGGAGCTGCGCCACGAGGATATCGCCGGGAAGACGAACGCGATCATCGACCTGCTGTATAAAGAGGTCCCCTCGGGCGTCGGCTCCGAGTCGTCCAAGCTGCGGGTGAACGACGCAGTCCTGACGGAAGTCTTCAACCACGGCGCCCGTTGGGCCGTGGAGAACGGCTACGGCGTGAAGGAAGACCTGGAGCACTGCGAGGAGAACGGCGACATGAAGGGCGCCGACGCCTCGAAGGTGAGCCAGAAAGCCCGGGCCCGGGGCAAGCCCCAGCTCGGCACGCTGGGCAGCGGCAACCACTTCCTCGAGATCCAGGTCGTCGAGAAAATTTACGACTCTGTCGCCGCGAAGGCGTTCGGCCTGGAGGAAGGCCAGGTGACCGTCATGATCCACTGCGGCTCCCGCGGCGCCGGCCACCAGATCTGCACCGACTACGTCCGCGTCATGGAGCAGGCCGCCCGGAAGTACGGCATCAAGCTGTACGACAGGCAGCTCGCCTGCGCCCCCCTGACCTCGAAGGAGGCGCAGGACTACTACGGCGCGATGGCCGCCGGCGCCAACTACGCCTGGGCCAACCGCCACGTCATCGCCCACTGGGTCCGGCAGGCGTTCGGCAAGTTCTACGGCCGCGACCTGAAGATGGACCTGGTCTACGACGTCGCCCACAACGTGGCCAAGTACGAGGAGCACGACGTCGACGGCGAGAAGAAGACGCTGTGCGTCCACCGCAAGGGCGCCACGCGGGCGTTCGCCCCCGGCCGGAAGGAAGTCCCGGCGGCGTACCGCGACGCGGGCCAGCCGGTGATCATCCCCGGCAGCATGGGCAGCGCCTCGTACGTCCTCGTCGGCACGCAGAAAGCGATGGAGACCACGTTCGGCAGCACCTGCCACGGCGCCGGCCGCGTCATGAGCCGCAGCGCGGCGCTCAAGGACGTCCGCGGCGCCGAGATCCAGAAAGAGCTGGCGCAGCGCGGCATCACCGTCGTGGCCCCGAATCCACGGGCTATAGCGGAAGAGGCCCCCGAGGTCTACAAGGACATCGACGCGGTGGTCGACGTGGTCGACCGGCTGGGTATCTCGAAGAAAGTGGCCCGGCTCGTGCCGCTCGCGGTGGCAAAAGGATAACTAATTATTTTTTTTAATCCAATGGATACTCTTTAATTTTCTTGGCGCTCCTGGCTACCTGGCGCTCTTGGCGGGCGTGACATGGGTCGCATTGACATGATAAGGGATGTATCGCTCTTGTTGTACCGGCTATGCGACTCCTGTCACGCTCAACGTCTATTAACGCATGGCGTGAGGCCGGTACCGCTCGCGGTATTTCTTTTCAGTGCTCGCGCGCTGGCTGACGATCTCTTCCCGGGTGTACCGGCACAGGGCGGTCTCCAGTCTGATCAGGTCGATATCGTGTTCCCTGGCATACTCCTTTAAATCGTCGATATCCAGGGTGTTCATCAGCTCCCGGACCCTCGGCGCAGGCTCGGGGTTCGCCTTCGGCCAGACCGCGCGCATGTCCCGGAGGAAAACGAACGCGGCAACCGGGTCCAGGCCTTTTCCGAGGCTCCTGACCCGGCGTTCGAGGTCTTTGCTGTCCTCGGACATATCGTACAGCCTGCTGAGCTTCCCGTCGTAACGTTTCAACAGGTCGCCGAAGGCGTCGACGATCTCGCCGGCAACGGTGGAGCCATAGCGCGTGTACCCGTTCTTCTCGAGGACCCTCATGATCTGCTCCCGCCCCGCCTCCTCGATGGCTGCGGGACTGACCTGGCCGCGGTGCTCCAGCGTCTCAAAAGAACCGAGGGCCGCCTCCTCCGGCAACGGCCGCGAGTAAAGTATAGCGGCGAGCAGCCACTTCGCGTATGCCGAATCCCCCTTGCTCAGGTCGATGGATAGCATCTCAGAGAGGGGCTTGCCGTATTTCTTGACCAGATTGCCGACGTCAACGCTCATCGATACTGGATGTCCCCGCCGGGCTAAAACGGTTACCTGCGTAAACTGCGCATAATCGGCTCATCCCGCTCTGTAGTTACAAACGGTAAATGTTCCGGTGTCTATTCAACAGGTTGCCATGGACAGCGCATGCGCGCCCGGGCGGACGGCCGCTATTCCACGAGACTCGCTTGATCAAGAACAGTTTTTCACATGCAGGCAATGAAATGGGCCTTGTTTCGGGAGCATAGCGACGGGTGCGACGAAACGCGACGGGTGCGACGTTTCTCGAAGAACGATTTACTGGTTATCGTTTAACAGACGTCGTGCCCGTCGCGTTTCGTCGCGTCGTCGCGGGTATACCGTCCGTCGAATTGCCTGTACGGGGCTGCGACGAATGCTCCGCTGTGGCCAGGCGCAGTACTGATTCCCGCAACGACCGCGACGAAACGCTACGAACGCGACGTTTCTCGAAGAATGATATGACAATCCGTTATCCTTTAACAGTCGTCGCGCCCGTCGCGATTCGTCGCGGGAATGCAGTCCTGCGCTAAGCCTCCGCAAAGGCTATTCCGGAAGCCTGAACAGGACTTACAAGGAACACCTGAACAGTTCCACAAACGGCGGGCTCCGATACTAATGCGCTTCCACGAGGTGGCTCCTTCTGACGTTTCTCGCGTACCTGTGTAGCGCTGTCTCCAGCCTCACCAGGTCAATGCCGTGCTCTCTGGCATACGCCTTCACGTCGCTAATGCCGAGGTCAGAAGCCGCCTGCTTAACGTCAGGCACGAGCGGCGGATCAGCCTTCGGCCAGACGTTCCGCATGTCGCGGAGGAAGATTTCGACAGTCACCGGCCCGATGCCCTTGCCCAGCTCCCGGATGCGACGCTCCAGGTCCCGGCTGTCGGCCGATGCCTCGTAGAGCCTGCTCAGCTTGCCGTCGTACTCTTTCAGAAGGTGCTCAGAAATGGCCAGCAGCCGGTCCGCCGTGCTCTCGTCATACCGCCGGTACCCGCCTTCGCCGAGCAGATTGACCAGCCGGTTCCAGCCCGCCTTTTCGATCGCCACGGGGCCCGTGAGGCCATGGGCCTCGAAAACCCGGTAGGTCTTCGTGGCCGACTCTTCACGGATGGGCTTCGCGTAGAGAAAAGCGGCCAGGAACCACTTGAAATACGCCGGATCGCCTTCCAGCAGGTCGATGCCGAGCATCTCCGAGTACGGCTCGCCAAGCTCTTCGATAAGCTTCCGGATTTCATATCCTGTGGCCATTCAATTACATAAATGATAACCGGAAATAAAAATGAATCACACGATTTAATTTTTATGCGTACTTCGCTGTCTGGTGGTTATAGTTTTCCGTCTTGGCGCTCCTGGCTACCTGGCGCCCTTGGCGCGCGTGACAGGGGTCGCATAGCCTATACAACAATCCTGACGCAAGCCTTGTATAGGAATTCGACTACTGTCACGCTCGCCAAGGGCGCCAGGTAGCCAGGAGCGCCAAGGATTTTTTTTTAAATTTTTAATCAATCTTTACTCGTTTCTTCAGCTTGCACGCCTGGCAGGTGCTCTGTATGCCCGGCTCGCCGCAGGTCTCGCATTTCGCGAGGGGCACCTGCGGGTACTTCGCGCGGAGGCAGTCGATCATGTTCTCGAAGCCGCTCAGGATGGCGTATTTGGTGCCGGGGTGGCGGTACTCGAACTCGTTGAGCATGTCCTTGATCTCGCCGCGCAGCGACTCGCTGGTGTACGGGCACTCGCCCATGTAGAACGGGATTTTCTTGAGGAACGCGTAGAGCGCGATCTCTTTTTCAGGCACGTCCATCAGCGGCTTGATCCGCTTCACGAGCCCGTCCTGCTCCCGGACCGGCCGGAGCCGGGCCAGCCGTTCGGTGTCGCCGTTCATCACGTTGAGCATGACGGCCTGGGACTCGTCGTCTAAATTGTGGCCGGTGGCGAGCTTGTTCGCGCCGATGGCCCGGGCCTTCTGGTTCAGCAGCGTCCGCCGGAACACGCCACAGTAGGTGCACGACGCCTCTTTGCGTTCCCGGCTGAGGATGTCGTCCAGCGTGTGGCCGATCTCGTCCTTGAACGACACCATGTAATGCGGCACGCCGAGCTGATCGCACAGCTCTTTCGCGTACGGGATCGAGAAGTTCCGGTAGCCCTCGATGCCCTCATCTATGGTGATGGCTGAAAACTTGATGTCCCGCCGCTTCGCGAAGGTCTCGACCATGATATTCAGCGTCACCGCGCTGTCCTTGCCGCCGCTCATGGCCACGGCTATGTGATCGCCGGGCATGGCCATTTTCTCTTTTCTCATCCTCCGCTTAATCTTCCGCTCCACGTCGGCGATCTCGTGGGCGGCGCAGAGGTGCATGCCCGAGTACCTCTGCTGGATGACGGCTTCGCTACGGCATTTGTCGCACTTCATTTCCGGTGCTTGAATGTAAATCCGAAGTATAAAACTATTGCTATGAACCGTAATCTGCAATGATCGTCAGGCGCGCCCGGTAGCAAGGAGTAGATAAATGGCCGGGGCCCTGGTCAGATAAAGGCGATGAAACGCCGGATCAGGCTCTCGGCGCCTGCCCGCCCATGGCCACGCTTGCATGCATGACCGGCACGCAGGCGTTCCATGATAACGATACTCAATTCTTTTCCTGATGACACCGCTAACTTTTTATATTTAGGAACATAATCCTTAGGAATGTGTTCCTAAAATTCGTCGACAGGGTTTCCGAACTCGACATGCTTAATAGAGCCTATGCAGAAGACGGCTTCCATTTCATCGTGATATATGGCCGCCGGCGGGTGGGAAAGACTGAGCTCTTAAAACAATTCATCAAGGACAAAGACGCGATATATTTTCTTTGCGATAAGAGCGGTACTGCCAACAACATGGACCGGTTCAAAAGAATGGTGGCAGAGCATCTGGACGAGCCTGCCATTGAAACAGACGAGCCGGAAAAAATTTTCTCATATATCGCTCGCAAGGCCAACCCCGGGACTGTACTAATCTTTGACGAGTTTGCATACTTGATGGAAAAAGACGATGCAATTGCCTCGATATTCCAGAGGGTGATTGACGAAGTATTAAAAAACACCAATATGATGCTGGTAGTCTGTGGCTCGAGCATGAGCATGATGCTCGACGGGGTGTTAGCCCATAAAAGCCCGCTATACGGCAGAAAGACGAATCACGCTTTAATTAATCCCATGCGGCTAACCGATATCAACGAGCTTCTCCCATCGAACACGCTGGAAGAGAATATCCGGGCATATTCTGTTCTCGGAGGTATCCCGTATTATTTGAACAAATTCCGGGACGGCGTCGATACTATCGAAAACGTCCGGACGCAAATCCTGGATAAGAATGGGGCATTATACGAGGAGACGGATTTTCTCCTCAGGGAAGAGCTGCGAGAGCCCGACATTTACAAGACGATAGTGACGGCAGTGGCTTCCGGGACAACGCGGGTCACCGAAATCGCGAATAAGTGCCGGATGAAACCACAGGATCTGGACCGTTATCTCAAAGTCCTGAGAAGGCTGGGCATCATAAAGCGAGAGTGCCCGATCACAGACAGGAAAAGCAAAAAAACAATTTATGTGATAGACGACAATTTTTTTGCATTCTGGTTCAGGTATTGCGAGCCCCGAAAGGCAGACCTCGAGATAGGAGACCCTACCGTCGTTATGCAGAGGCTGGAAAAAGATTTTCACGCGTTCGTCGGAAGGGGATTCGAAAAGATCGCGAGAGAGGAAATGCTCAGAAAACTATACCCCGGGGCGTATACAGATATCGGCCGATGGTGGGGGCATTACAGGGACGGTGACCAGAGGAAAGAGATCGAAATCGATATTTTAGGCCTTAACCCGGAAAAAATCGTTGCAGGATTCTTCGAGTGCAAATGGCAGGACCTTAGCGAAGCCGAAGCGAGGAAGATCCTCGATGACCTCAGGGAAAAGGCGAGATATGTCGAATGGCATAACGGGGATCGTAAAGAAACGTTTGGCATATTTGCTAGAAGCATCACAAAAAAAGAGAGTCTTCGCAGAGACGGTTTTCTCGCTTTCGACCTGAGGGATTTTCAAACATAGGAAAATGATAAGCGATCGCGCGCATGATAAGCGATCGCGCGCATGATAATCGATCGCGCGCTCACGGGTGGCCTTGGGCAGGCAATCGTCGAGATTTTTGTGCGCGCGACAGGAGTCGCATTGCCTTTACAATAATTCTGCAGTAAACCTTGTCTGGTCAATTCGACTACTGTCACGCTCGCTAGGGGCGCCGTGTAGCCAGGAGCGCCAAGGATTTTTAAAATAAAATACTAATGAATTGCTATAAATTGGCCGGATAAAAAATTAAAATATAGGCAACATCCGCATCGTTCTTTTTGTCTTCGGACCCTTCGTGTCTTTGTGGATCAGTCATAACTTTTATGTAGTAGTAATGCCTTTGTACAGGAATGTTGGGCCCGTAGCTTAGCCAGGTCGGAACTGCTCAAACAAAAAGCAGCGACAAGCGCTCGGCTGATAACCGAGAGGCCCTGCGTTCAAATCGCAGCGGGCCCATCATACTTCTGGGGATATAGTTAACATCCCTGATTTTGCACTTTTCTCACAAGCTTGAAAACAAGTAATTTCAAATATTATAATCCAAGCAGTTGTTTCTTTTTTGCTTCGAACTCTTCTTGTGTTACAATGCCAGCATCTTTTAATTCCGCTAATTTTTTAAGTTCGTCAAGAGCACTTATTTTATTATTGCTACTTTGGTCATTAGAAGTCATTAATTCTTCAACTTTTGCTTTTAATGCAATGAAGTTAGCTGTATCTTGTACATTAAACGTAACTGTATTTTCATCTTTATTTGCTGCAAAAACATTACCTTTTGATTCTTGACTACCCATAATAACGAATTGTATGTATCCGACGGTTAATCCTGGTTGTTTTACTTGTATCCCAGTGATACTTTTAATTTGGATCTCTTTCTCTCCTTTCGTGAATCCTTGAGTCATTTTTGCGATAATACCTTTTCGCATTATTTTAATTTTATTTTGATATAATTCGATTTGTCCATTATATCCATTGACTGTCATTAAAACATCGCTCATAGCCCAATCCCTAACGTTATACTATAAATCGAACTAAAAATAAAATTTTCTAAAAAACTAACTTGATAGTTGTATCGTAGTCATTACCGATATGATTATATTATCAAGCGTTTATTCAAATAATATTTACTAAATATATAGGTGGTTTAATGGATAAAGATAGTTTAGTAATTCCAATATACTTAGATACCAATATTTTAATGGATTTGCTGGCCTCAATAGAAGACGGTTTTAGCATGGTAGAAACTGTAAAGAAACAATCTGCCAATAGTAGTAAAACAGAATTTTCTGGTAATGGAAATATTGGTACTGGATTAGCATTATTTGATTTATTAGATATAATTAAAATTGATCTAAAAGGAACTGCATCAAAGGCAGCACATCAAAAGACTGAAGAAGAACGGCAGGCTGAACGATATCATACGGCTGGATCACTTCTTAATAAATTACGAAGATTAATTTCTGATGAAAAAATAATTTTACAAATTAATAATGAAGAAACGTGGAACGCTGCCAACGTATCTGATTTTATTGAGACAAGTGGTCGATTTGTCCCTAATCCATTATATGATTCATTAATTACTATGAAAAAAATTATAGAATTTATTACGACTTCCACCGATATGGAATCAAAACAAAAAGAGCTCACTCCAATATATGATGATTTAATTAAGCGTTCAAAGACTAATACCCCTTCAAAAAAATTAAGTCAGGAGGAAGTAGAAAAGCTAAAGTCTATTACTCAAGAACTTGAGACGATAAAAAATTTAAAATTCATTGATACATTATTGAATGGTTTTATTACAGATTTAGAGCGCTCCGGAAAACAAACGTATGTAGTAGAGCTTGATGGCCTTACAGGGTTTAAAGGAATAATAACATTACATAACCAGTTTAACAAAGATAGTGTAGGTTTTGAACTCCCATATGGGAATTTTAAACTATTGGGTAAGGTTGTTAGAAAAGTTAACGAAGGTGAATCATATAACCTTCTGAGAGGCTCTGCGCTATCTGGTATTGATGATAGTATTTTAGGTCAATTGCTAGGGGGTTTTTCAAAAATAAGGGAAGGTGGTATTAATATTCCAGAATTAACCACCAAAGTTGATTCTCCTGCAATCCAGATTATACCAATAGCCATATTTGTTTGAAATTTATTTTTACATACCTCTATTAATTTAAAATAATAAGGTAAATTATTCAAAATAGCTATCCAACGTTCTCATACTTGAATCGGTAGTTACAGAGATATCAAATCCTGTCATTTTTTCGATTATTGATTTTAGGTGATCGATACCTTTGGCATATCCTGCGTTTTCTTTCCTAGTTGTATATATAAGGTCATAATAGAAACCAGACCCTGAAGATATTTTAATTACCTTCAGCGTTTTCACATTTTTGTACTGTTTTAATTTATTAATGTAGATTTCTTTGTAGCAATCAAGCCTTTTCGTTTGAGGTACTGACAAACACTTTTTATAACTCTCGTCACTAAAAAATTGAGGTAGATACTTTTCCCACGAGGTTTTTCGATTAATTCCAAACGAGTTAAAGTTGAAAAGCATGTCAAAATGCGGGTATCGCATAGATAGCAGCTTGTCCATCGTGCTCCAATGTATTTCTGTTGAAAATGGGTCAACAAATAATAAAAAGTGAGCTTCATCAAGGTCTCTTAGCTCGTTAATTAAACTATCTATACTCTCATTACAGTCTGAAGAATATACTTTACACGTTGAGGTCAATTTACCTTTTTCTTTTAATAATTGTAATCGCTTTGTAAGTAGCTCATGGCCATCGTTCTCAAAGAAGTAACAACGGTCAAACGGTGTTCTATCAAATGTAGACATTAAAACTGGAGACCCCAGTAAGTGCTGTTTTTTTCCACCATAGTCCTCGAATGTGTCTAAACCAGTTCCAGAGAACAAGTCTACATAACACATATTTTTATATCCGTTTTTCTTAATTATTGGGGCATATGTAAAATAGGCGTAACTAAACAAACAAGTTAATTTTAAGAAACTCCAAGGCTGTGAAGTCGTTCCTATTGAATCTAATTTAATAATGTCTATTAACTCTTCATTCTGCAGAAACTTTTGATGTTTTTCAATGGTTTCCCTTTCACTCATCTTCTTACCCAATACCACGCCCCCTTAACAGTTAAAAGGTGCAATTACATTCAATTTTTTTATAATTCAATTTTAATCTACTCCAAACACCAAGTGTTTCTTTACACAGTGCTATTTTAGAAAATTTATGATTATCATTTAGATAACTAATCAAGTAATTATACATGTTATAACGGGTCTCGTCATCGATTTTACGCCCCCAATTCGAACTCACTGAAAGATAGTCAACCCAGGACTTATCTTTCGAATTATTAATAGTTGATTGGAGCCCCCTTAATGAACCAATTGTTATTCGGTCAGGTACGAAACTTGAAAAGATATCATCTACAAGCCTAGAATAATGCTCTTTCCACTTCTCGATTGGAACCATAGGGTCGATACGTACCCTTGTCTGGTATCCGGCATCATAGACCTTTTTCGCAGCTTTGATACGGTCTTTAATAGTAGGAGCCTTATGCTCCCATTTTTTTGATACAATATCAGCATTTAGGCTAAAGCCCATTACTATTCTGTCCGGTCTTTTAAGATCAACGATGTTTTTAACAAGGGTCGATTTTGTTAGGAATAATACTCTATACTTGCCTTGAGGATCATAATCGTCGAGCACTCTTACTATAAATCTTGAGAACGGTTTGTTGCTACCTTCGCTTAGTAATGCATCAGATAATTCCCCTGCATTCAAAAGCTCATGCTCAGAAGAATTTTCAGCAATAAATCGCTTGATATGGGCTTCTATAGTTTTATAATCTTTAAATTTTGGGCTTCCATTCTTCCACTCTGGATGAAATCTATATGTGCCTTGCAGGAAACACCATGCACAATCAAATTTGCATCCATTAGCCCATTTTAATTCTATAAAGTGCGGACAAACAACATCAGATTCATTTTTTGGTACTGGCGTTTTATTAAATAACGCGATGATGGTACCATCTAATATTTTATTAATCCTCATCTCAGTTGAACCATTGAGTGTAGGATAAGTTTTATTTGACAAAAGATTCTCCCCGCAATTTTCGATTAAACCGAATTCGGTTAATGTTGACATTATCTCTCTTGTCCTTTATTAATCCTTTCAATTAATTGCGATTAAGTATTAACTATTAATTAATACTTATAAATTTGTTCGTGTATAAATTATTGTAGAATAAGCATACTGAAAATAATAAAATGTTTAAATGGTTGATATTATGAGCCATAGGTTACGTATCTACTGCAAAAAAAATTGGATGGATTCTTCTCATATGACCCCATCATACTTCTCATGCTTTTATTAAACACTGCAGTCTATTCTGTATAAAAGGGACTGTTGCAAAATTAGGTAGCAAGTATATTGGCATCTGAGCCGTCATCGTTTTTATGACTAGTAAAAACGGATGTGTTGGCTGGCAGATGCCGGTTTATTGTTTTGATTGTCAATGTAAAATACTTTCTGACCCTGTCATCGAGGTGCTGGAGTCGGTGGACTGGCGCCAGTTCTCGTTCCTAGAACGTTACAAGGGCAGGGGCAGGCGTCGTGTTCATAACCGGATCGGTTTGTTGCGGGCTCTTTTATACATGAAGCTCGCGGGGATTCCCAGCGTCCACGAGCTATTACGTGTGTTGGCGCGTGATCCGTATAAAATGAAGATTCTTGGCCTTGAACGTCTGCCCAGTGATAGCGTGTTCAGCAGATTCAAACGAGAACTGGGAAAGAGCATAGACCGGCTAGTATCATTGATAGCTGGCAAGCTCCATGAACTGGATCCGGACATGTTTGTCAAGCTGGGTGCCGACAGTACGAAGCTCGAGGCGTGCAAGAAAGATAGACAGTCCGGTTGGGGCTTTGACCATATCGACCGGCGTTTCTATAAGGGATACAAGGTCCACTTGTTGTATGATACAAGGCTGCTGGTGCCCGTTTGTTTCGCGGTGACCAGTGCTAGTGTGCATGATAACCTGGTGCTTCGCAGACTGGTAGGAAAGCTAGGAGCGGGGATATTGAAAGCAGCCGGACTCTTCCTTGATCGTGCTTACGATAGTCGGGCGAACGTCGAGGATTTCGCCCGTGCCGGAGTAACAGTGATCAACAGGAAGAATAAGCGAAATGCGAAGAATGTTAAGGGAAAATATCGTTTACAGGACTATTGCCAGGTCCACGGGAACAGGCTGAACCATTTATATAAAACCAGGAACGATTGCGAAGTGACAAACAGCCTTTTAAAAGAACGTCTCGGCCTTCAAAAGAAAAAGACGAAAGGCATTATCAGAAACCGGGTGAAAGCCGGATTGAGCATACTGGCCAGACAAATCCAAGTACTACACCAGCTTTTACAAGAAGCCGACCCTCGGACGACCATCATGAACTAATTATGCAACAGCCCCTATAAAACATAAAAGTTCGTGACCTGTTTGTCGAATCTGCCGGTCGGGCCCGTAATACCTTATTATCCTGCAGCTGGGGCCCGTTCACTCAAGCATCGAATTCTCGATGATTTCATTCCATGTTCTGTCCTTTAAAAACCGGGCCATGTACAATGTAAAAGGTATACAGACTAACAATGCAAGAAACGTCGAGAATCCCAAAATTATAGTTCCACCGTCGTTGTACGTTTGCTGGTCTATGATCAGTGGCGTTACCAGTGAAATTACTCCTATCACCAGATCTAAAATAAAAGCGATCACGGCTGCTAAAAGAATAGCTAACGTAAATGTACATACAAGGCCCGCAATGATAGCGAATACGTATCTTTCCCACAACTTCATATGCTACACCGTAAATAACGTAATCGTGCTACTGATCGGCTATCGCATGTTATTAATAGTAAAATTCGCGGGAAAGAGGATTAATCTTTCCCGTAAATACCGGCCCAGGGAATGACATTTTATATTATAGCTACCGATTAATGACTAATCCGGACTCTTTTTAAGCGGAATCCCTTGTTAAAAGACCTCACAGTCTATCCGATCCAGAGTATAGTATTTCTGGCCAGTCGCACTGGTACTGACAGCAATATGATAATAGTCCAGCTGCTCTTGCATCAATGTCGTCGGGTCCGGCGGCAGGCGTATCCGGAGGCCGATTTCATTCCGGCTGCTGTGGAGCAGGCCCCAGGAAAAAATGGTCATATACCTGATCTCTTCCGGCCCGCCGGGGCCATAAATCGCGTAGGTATCGATGGCGTAAACGGCATCTGATTGATCGCCGCCGGACAGGTCGGTATACTGCCATTGATTGAGCGTGGTGGAAAAACGGTTTTTAACTTTATCGGTTCGAGTATCCGGGCTGTGCATGACGGGCTTACTGGAAGAGGCCAGGACGTCTTCCTGTGCATATTTCGGCCACGTATTATCGTGCAGGCTGTCGGTAGCTGTTGATAGCATGACCGCAAAATAGTCCTCTTCTCCGTGGAGATTCATAGTGGAGAAAGAACTAACGTCTAAGCTCTCGTCGACCCTGAGTGTAATGGTTTTCAGGCCGTTCGCCGACAGTAATCCGTAACTCGATCTCGTGGCCCCGAAGCCGGCGATTTTTATCGGTATTCTCCAACCCGTTTCGAACGGGCCCTTGAACCAGAACGCGTGGGGAGCAATAGAAACAGACATGACGTTGTAACTATCGCTTTTCAGGGGAAAGATACCGCTCGACGTCTTGACTACTTTTGTCCAGACGAAATAGGAAGCGTTTTCGCCTGGTATATTGGACGGATAATTTACCGGCGTTGTTATTACTGTTCCCGGGTCTTCCGATTTTAGCAGGACAGTGTACAATATGAACACTAATATTACGATAGCCAGCAGGGCAATGATTTGAAACACCAGCTTTTTACTGAAAAATTTCTTAATGTCCATACTATCACGAGACGCCAGCAGTCTATCGGAAATTATTACTAAATATGGGCTTCTTGAGGTAAATATTATCCTCCGGGTGATTATTGGCCGACCTTATAACTTATATGACAATCGCAGCCACACGATCGGCAGGAACGGTTAATGCATTGTGCCGATCTGCAGGAACGGTTAATGCATTGTGCCGATCTGCAGGAACGGTTAATACAAGTATCGATTGGCAGGAAAGCTTAATGAGTGGTGTCATCATTGAGCTTATTATGTCCCGGCGCAAGGAGCCTCGCGAAAAGAAACTCCGGCGAGTGAAGAGCAAGCGTTGCTACCTTTGTTCCAGGCCCATCCCCCCGGGCGAGGAGCTCTGCGTCGGGCCGGACCTGTGGATTTGCCCTAACTGTATCGTCAGAATGGTGAAATGGGGAGTGGCGCATGTGTAGGCTGCCGCTTGTCCCTGTCTAATCATGTCGTGCAGGCCTGCCCGGTCACGCATGCGTTTCTTAAGGCCGCGCTCGCTGCGTCACATGAAAATGTTCTCCGTTTCTGCATGCGCAGAAGTAAAGCGCGCCCGGTTCGCCACGTACCGCCAGGTCCGCCAGGGTTTAGATGAAAGATGATTCACACCTGCCATAAAAGACGTGGCGAGCCTGGCGGTCCCTGCCGAGCCTGGCGCGCTGTAACGCTGCGCATAGCCTTGACAATGCCCAATTTTCATACGTCTTCACATGAAAACAATACGTTTTCATAACCGATCCTGGCGGAATCTACCCTGGCGCTCTTATCCCTCCCGGCGCTCCTGGCGAGCGTAACAGCAGTCGCATAGCCTGAACAAGGCCAATTTTCATCTGTCTTCTCATGAAACGCCGATGAGCTTGCTGCACAGGCATATACGA
Source organism: Methanocella sp. PtaU1.Bin125 (assembly GCA_002067315.1). Taxonomy (GTDB): domain Archaea; phylum Halobacteriota; class Methanocellia; order Methanocellales; family Methanocellaceae; genus Methanocella_A. The sequence goes on from MVRA01000187.1 coordinate 22,458, forward strand.
TGAAAATCCCGAGAGTCTTTCATACGAAAAACTTATTCAAAGTCTGGCCCGATCGGCGATGGTGAAGCCCGCGCGCTGGCCTTCGTCGTATTCCCGCCTACAGCGGAGGCTGTGCGCTGCCCGCCCTCCCACCCCTGGCGCGCATGCGCGATGTTCTTATGACGATTGATGGGCCATGTTTTTCAGTCATTTATGCCTGACCAAAATCCCGGTCATAGACGGACTCAGATGAAAACTCATTTTCATATACGAGTTCTCTACGTTCGCTCCGCTTGATGCAGCCTGTTTAATCGCGCCTTGCGTCACCAAATGCAATTCCGGCGAATGGCGAGGATCTTTCCTTCTTCAACGATTACACGATTAGTTTTATAGCCCGACAACCGGATACCTAGCTGTTAACATGGAAGATCCGTTAAAAAAGGTGGCCGAGCAGTCCATTAACGGAAAGCACGGGGCCCCGCGGTTTGATACTGGCGCGCTGAAGTTTACCGAGATCAACGACCGTTTCGTCACCTTCCACCTGGATTCGCATGACGTGGCCGTCAGGATCGGTGACCTGACTTCTGAGGAGGCCGCACTAGCGAAATTGTATTACCGCGTGCCGGCCGGGCCGGGCCGTGCCCGGGACGTGGCTGGCGGCGACGACGCGCCGAAAGCGATCGGTGTGGGCCCGGGTCGGTCCGGCCTGTCGGAAAACCGTGAGCCGGCCGGGGCCGATAAGGTCGGCCTGACAGATGGCAGTCGGCCTGACGACCGGGAAAGGCTGGCCCGGCGGATTAGCGCGGCGAAAGACTGGCTGGGGGTTCCGCGGTTCAGCTACAGCAAGCTGCGGGACGTGCGGATTCACGGCGACACGGTCACGTTCTACCTGGAGTCCGGCCCGCTGGCGGTCCCGATCGACGAGCTGAACCGGTCGGAAGCCTCTATCGCCTACGATCATTACCGCCCGAATGATCAGCCCCTGCGGGAGAAAAATATCGGCTTCATCAGGCGCCTCGACACGCCCCTGGTGTCTCCGTCCTATTACATCTATCACTCGCGGGGCATCATTTTAATGTTCGGTTTTTTGGCAGCCGTCTGGCTGCTCGTCATCGGAGTATCGGTACTGAACGGCATCGAAGCGGCCCCGTTCAATCACGACCGGGAGATCGCGATATCCCTCGCCCGGCAAAATGTCGATCTGCAAAACTATGCCGGCCAGAAAGACGTTACCATCGACTACGAGGCCAGCTATTATAACCCGGAACGGCTCGCCACGACAGATCAGAAAAGCAATTACATGCGAGTACAGGCGCGGGTATGGATTCGCCACTGGACGGTCGGTTCCACGCCGGACCCGCACTCTCAGATATTGAGTGTCGAAATGTACTATATCGTCGTCGATCTCGTAAACAAGCGTGTCGTGTCAGCGCATCATAGTACTATCGTTTAATCATTTAAGCGTATGAAAAAATGGTTCTACCGTTGAAAGGTCATACCACCCGCGGATCATACGGCTTGCCGTACGGTATCGGCTGCGGCGTCCCCGGATACCCGGGCGGCACCGGCACGCACTGCCGCGTGACCGGATCGAGGTAATAGCCGTACGGGCAGGCATACGGGCCTCGCGGCGGGAGCAGTCCCGCAGGCTGTTGCGTATAACTGCCCGGACTGCCCGGCATGATGCCCTGTGTTGCAGGGGCGCTCACATACTGTCCCCCGGCTGCCCATTGAGCTTCGACCGCCGCTCCGATGGCCGGACCGGCGAGCAACGCCGCGATTGCCAGTATGAGTAAACTTTTCAAAGCTGCCTGAATTCCACTCATGATCTCACCATTATACCTGATATGCTGAAAATGGGCTCTGAATAAAAATGAGGGGCACAAACGGGCGATATATGCCGATATCTGGTTCAGTGCCCGGGTCGATCAACCGCTATCGTATCTATGGGTGCATGAATGACTGTATTCCGGCCACTTCGTGTGTTCACGGCCTCATCGAACGGCGAGATATTGCTACAGGCACATTGATCATAATGGGGACATAATGGGTACGCCCTGCGTTAACTTCCGAAACGTTATCTCATAATTGCTTCTATTAAATTACAGCCATATAAATTCAATATTGAACAAATAAACGTTATTTTAATATAGTACCTGAAACAAAAGCTTACAATTACAGAGATTATCCATGTGGGGGCAGAGTCACGGTGGATGTCTATGTCCCAATCCAGACCCCTGATCAGATCTATCCTAAAAGGTAAACGGCGGGGCAACGGCCAACCGGCCCCGGCGAGTGACGAGCTGACGGACGACGTCCGGCTGCTGGAAGAGATCTCGCTCCAGGTCGAGCGGGAAAAGTTTTCCGGGGGCTTCGATGCCAGGCACCCGGGAGAGCATAAAGCTTCCCTGCAGGCGAAAATGGACGACCTCCGTGCGGGCAGGAGGAAAAAGCCCGCCCCGAAGCATAACCGGGCGCTGAGAGAAGCCGAACGGGCCGCGCTGCAGAAGCGGATGACGCCGGGCAGGTACCGGCAGATGATGAAGGAGCACCTGGAGATACTGCCGCTCGTTTATAAGAAAATGGATAACAACGCGCCACTTTAGCATCGGCTGTCATTTGACCATTTAAAAATTATCTATTACGACGACCGGGAGCAAGGGGTCCGGGCAGAGATTTTCTTTTATTTGCCCGGAGACGTCAACTATACGTTCAACATCAGGCACCTGGCCGCCGGCGAATCCAGCGTCTATCGACAGCGGAGCCCGTTGATCGTCAACTACTCGAAGGGGACCCCGACGATCTGGTACAACGACATCAGCCACCCGCTGCCCGAGCAGTGCTCGGCCCTTGATTATTAATACCCGGGGGCCCGGGAAGGTATCATATACCTGCTCATCATAATATTAATGGATAATTATGTATACGAAATTCACCGGCGCTCTGGTCGCGGGCGTCGTCTTCGGGTTCCTGATCGGCATGACTGCCGCGCTCTTTTGCCTGTTGCCGGTCAGCTTCGTTCTCATGCTGATCGCCGGCGTCTTCGCTGTCCTCCTCGCGCGCAACGACATCCGGAACGCTACCGATGCGCTGATATCGTCCGGCACGGCAGGCGGAATCTCCGGCGTCGTCGGGACTGCCGTCGCCACCGTCGGCATAATACTGATCACTTACCTGTCCCGGTACATGAATTATCAGCCATACACGCTACGGGAACTGGCCGGCGGAGGCATCTACGCGCTGTTCTGCGCGCCCGTGCTCGTCGTCGCGGGCGTCATCCTCGCGGCTATCGGCGGGTACGTCTACTACGAGTTAGCTGTAAAAAGGGCCGTTTAGGCCGATAGGGCCGCAATTTTTGTTAGTTCCGGCCCGTGTACGGCCGCCCGGCTACTACACTGAAAGCCGTGGCAATAAATCTCGTCCCTGCATATGTATACTTGACAACGGTTGAAGGTGCGATAATCGATAGGAGCAGGCAGGTTGCCCATGAGTAAAGAGGTCGATGAGTTCGTAAAGGCGAAGGTCCGGCCGGAGCATCAGGATATTGTAGCCGCGCTACGGGCGCTGATGCGCGAGACCGCCCCGGACGCCCTCGAGACGATCAGCTATGGCATACCTGCCTGGCGAGGCAACCGGATACTCGCCGTGATGAATCCGTCGAAATCCGGCATCACGTTCTCATTTTCCCGTGGCGCCGGGATCATTGACAAATATGGTCTGCTGGAAGGCGTCGGCAAGGTCTCGAAACACGTAAAGATGAAAAGTATGAAGGACGTCGACGAAGCCGCGCTAAAAGACTACATCTGGCAGGCTTTAGCGCTTGATGCAACCGGATGAGGCAGTCAGGGCCGGCAGCGGACAACGTCGAACACCCGGCTGCTGACGTTTTCAAATAAATAACAATAAGACTATAGGCAATTACTTTAAATAGTCTCTTTTGCCATAAAATCCTGGCTGCTTATTGATCGATACCCATAAAAAATCCGGAGCAATGTGCGCATGCATTTGATAAAACACGCTGTCCTGATCGTTTTGCTGGCGCTGATTATGGCGGCCAGCGGCTGCTGTGCCTGCTGCGACTTCACGCCCACTCCCGCTCCCGGGAATGGCGATAAGGTGCCGGCCGGCTATACTTATGGTCAATATTATCAGAACGACCCGGGCCCCTCCTCTGAGGACGTCCGGCAAAGCGAGGCGACTCTCCGCAGGGCGGCAGAGGCGCTCGACGCCGTCGATAAGGCCGGTTTCCTCGAGTGCCTGACTGCCGAGGCACAGCAGGAGTACGCCTCGGCCGAGATGTCGGCCGACGGCGCGAAAGCCCTCGCCGCAGCCTTGAGGAACGCTGAGATCGTGAAGCAGTACTCGGACGAGATCGTATACGAGACAGAAATCGACGGCGAATCGCTGTACTTTTCGACTACGAAGGAGGGCGGGGAATGGAAAATCGACAATATCTGATTCCGGTGGCCGTGCTGGTCATCGCGGTGCTCGTGATACCACAGAATGCGCTCGCATATAACAATGTGGACGCGCACCAGGCCGTTAACGCCCACGCGATCGAGTACTTCGAGAAATATATCATGCCGAAGGACCAGTACCTGAAGTCCGCCTCGCTCTCGGGATCGCCCTGCGTTGGCATTGCATGGGACATCGAGGACGGCGCCGATACCGGGAAAAAGACCGGCCCGGCGAGGACCGTGTCGATCAATAAGCGGAAGGCCCTGCAGGAATGGATCATCGACGCGGGCTACTCCGCGGACGAGCCGGAGGCGCCCATGGCGCTCAGGCATTTCTACGACCCGGAGCGGCAGCCCCGGTACCTGACGGACCAGATCGTCGACTGGAACGTCATGTCGTACGGGAACCCGCAGATGGACGCTTACACCTGGGCGTTCACCGCGCCGGATAATCCCTACACGTTCCAGATGGCGAAGACCTATTACCGGAGAGCGCTCGAAAGTGTCGATCCGGAAAACGAGGACTACGGCAACGCCTGGCGGGCGGTGGGGGAGACGATGCACATGTTCGCGGACATGACCGTTCCCGCGCACGTCCGGAACGACGGCCACGTGCGGTATGACCTGTACGAGCGCTTCACCCGGGGCGACTCGGTGGACGACTACGCGTACAGGGCCGCGGTAAAGTCGCTCGACTACGATTGTGCCTACGCGAGCGACAGCCAGAGCCTGCAGAAACTATTCACAGACCTGGCCGCTTTCACGCACAATAACTTCTTCTCGGAGGATACGTTGCCGTTATGGAGCAGCACGACGACGACCAACGGTAACGCGCTGTACGCTTCGCCCGTGCTGAACATCGACCCGTCGTTCACCGGCTACTATAAGCGCACGGTCGACGGGCGCGAGACGCTCATGGCGACCCAGAAGCTCTCCTCCCGGCTGGGGCTCTGGACGACGCCGGTGCTGGGCATGGACTGGAAAGTCCTGGACTCGCAGCAGCAGGTGCTGATCCCGACCGCGATCAGGGCCGATGCCGCCGTCCTCGACGCGTTCCTGCCCCGGTATGCGGTGACGATCGACAGCGTGACTCCGGTGCTGACGCAGCCGGGTGTATACACGGTCGAGGGCCACATTACCCACGTCCCGACCAGGGAGTGGCCTTCGAGCCCGGAGATAAGGAACGGCGCACACGTCGTCGTCAACGGCAAGGACTACGCCATAACGCCTTACGGTAACGCACAGAGCCTGAAGACCATCAGGGTCGACGTACCGGCTGCCGACGGCGACGTCCTGTACATGTACTACGACCTCGGGGGCTACGTGATCAAGTCGGGCAGCGTCCGTATCAAAGGGCCAGCCCCGACCCCGTCGCCGACCCCCAAAGCCACGCCGAAGCCGACGCAGGCTCCCACGAAAAAGCCGACGTCCCCCTCTTCCGGCACCGCTTTTAAGAGCAACGACATCCTCTACCTTGAGATCACCCCGGCGGTTGCGGAATATATCGTGAGCAACGAGCTGAAGATATCCTACAACGGGTATTATCTCGTGATGATCAGCCCGGGCCACGCGTTCGTCAGCGACGACAAATACCTGATCAGCCGGGTGACTTCTTACACGAACCCGATTTCCGACCCGCCCTTCCTGGAGGTCACCGGCCGGTACTGGAGCAGCTACGGCAGTGACGATAACCAGTTCTGGGATAAGGACTTCGTCGAGTCGCACTTCCAGAAGGTCGGGACGCTCGACCTCAATAAGGCCAATTTCGGGTTTTCCGGGGACGGATAAAGGAAGCTGCTACCGCAGCTTCTTGGCTGCTACCGCAGCTTCTTGGCTGCTACCGCAGCTTCTTGTTTTTTTATTTCCTAAGCATGACCGAGCCGAGATAGGCCATGTATCCCAGGCAGGCGATACCGATAATCACGGCAAGGACGGTCCCGATGCTCGTGTCAGGCCCGGGCAGCTCCATACCGCTAACCAGCGGGGTGGGGAGGGCCCTGGTGCCCGACATGGGGGCCGGGGAAGGCGAAGCCGGGTCATTCCCGGAAATTTCTGCCTTCATCGTGACAAGGCCAGGTACGGGCGAAGGCGTCGCCGGCACGGTTGCAGGTTCCAGACCATAAGACGGCCTCTGGATTACCGTTGTCGGGGGCTGTACGGTCGGTTCCGGAACGGGCGGCTGTATCGGTGCCTGCGTCGGTGTCGGTGCCGGCTTTTTAGCCGGTGTCGGCTTTAGTGTCGGCTTCGGTGTCAGTGTCGGCTTTAGTGTCGGGTAGCGTTTATCTTTCTTCCAGTCATCGTCGCCATCGTCCTTGTCCCTGCCCGGGCGGTCTTTATTTTTTACGCTCCGGTCATCATCTGCAGTGACCACCGTCGATATGAATGCCAGCATGATGAGCGCGATGATTAAAAACACTATGATGGTATCCGCTTTCATATGCATCATTATACCTCCGGGCTCCCGGGTCCGGCCAGTGCTCCGGGGAACAGGCTATCCTGTACCAATAACTCGACCTGTATGAATATATATCTTATTATTAAAATAATTAATTACTTATAAAATAACCGTTCGCGATACTGGCGAATCATACTTCGCTTAGAAATTTGAAACGGTTAATTTTATTATCGCAGGCACTATCAATGGATATGAGGCCAAACTTTTGTCCATCCTGAAAAAAATCGCCGGATTTACCATTATCATGGTATTCATGTCCGTCAGTGTTTTTCTCATTGGCCTTGGCTCCGGCAATATCGTCATAAGCGAAAATGGCGAGATCACTATCCCTGCATTGTCTAACCCGACGCCGCTGCCGCTGGATCCGAATGACCCGGTGATCGGGACGTATCGATCGATCGACGACACCCTAGTCTGCCGGTTCTACGGGAACGGGAGCTATGTTTTCATGAGCCTGATCCACCCGTCGGTTTCCTGTGGCAGCTGGGGCAACTACGGGGACGGCCATTATTCGCTTCATTTGCTTCAAACGGAGTCGGAAGGAAAAAAGTCGTTCGCCAACGCATTGCCGTTTAGCCAGGCCCAGGGGTATGATCTGAAGAACGGCGAACTGATCGGCCAGGGCCCGAACGACCGCTTCGAAAAGATCTCCGGCAATCCCGACGCGCCCGTACAGATGCACGTATATCCGAGCATATCCCCGGAAACCCCGATTAACCGCCAGGTGGGCGTCGAAGTAAAGCGGGCGGGCCCGGACAGCATCTTCGTAAAGGTGATAACCGGCCAGGATGTAGCCTCGCTGGTATCGATCAAGGTAACGGCCGACGGCCGTGAAGCCCCCATGACATCCGGAAAGATCGGCCCGCAAATAGGCTCCATGGCATATTATAACGTCAGGGAAAACTCGGACATCGTCGTCGTCGCCGAGTTCTACGACTATACCCACTTTACCGTGTGGGCCGGGAAAATATGACGAACAGCCCTTCGGGCGCTAAAGAAACAAAAAGAGCGGATGCAAGAGACTTGTATCTGCAAGCGGCCTGCATCCTTGTGTGAATTGCGGTTACCAGACTTCCACGAACGCCATGTTCGTGTAGATGTCCTCGAGCCGGGCCTTGTGGGTCTTCTCCATGTTGGCCAGCTGGCTGAACAGGAACTGGGTTTCAGTGTCCTTGGACGCGTTGGCGAGCTGGGTGTACATCTGCATGGCCTCGAGCTCCTTCTTGATGGCGATGACCAGGCCGTCGAGCGGCTTGAGGTCCGTGGTCAGCTTCGGAGTCTTCTTGTCATCGACGACCTTGTAGTCGGCCTTGGCGTCGAACTTCATCGTCTTCGGGTCCCGGGTCAGGAACGACTGCAGGAACTCGCGGTGCTTCTTCTCTTCGCCCGCAAGCTCGGCGAACATGGACTTCAGCGCCTTGTCTTCTACCTTGTCAGTGACTGACTTGTAGAACGCGTACGCTTCCACTTCTCTGTCAATAGCCTTCGATATGATTTTCTTTGCATCTTCAGCTTTCATTGAGTCACCATCCGTTTGATTAACCTACAATTGTATAACTAACTATTGTATATTATACTATTACTTATTAATTATAACTGTCATCCTATTTATAATGTTCGTGTATTAGCGAACAATATGGGGTTCCCGTCCTTAAAAAGCGTCAATCAATATGGCATTTCCGGCTTTTCGCCTGTTCGAGCGCGGGACACCTTCGAACGGACCGGGGCGGGCCATCGTTATGTCGGTCTTAGCTATTGTTTCCCGGTATACTGGTACCGTTGCCGGTTAAAAATCGTTCCGCCCCGGTAGTCGATCCGGTAGACACGATGGTACGGGATGAACGAGCCGGAGTCCAGCTCGAACCCGAACGCCTCGATGCTCTTGATCTCGCCGCCTCCCGCGGATGCCGAGTCGTCCGGGCAGCCCCGGCTGACGTAATAGACCGTGGCGTCGGCGAGGCTCTCGCCTTCTTTCCACCTGAGCCTGTTGAGCACGTCCCTCGGGCTGACATACATGGTCTACAGCCAATAACAATGTACCGGTTCGCCGGTATTAAAGTCTGGCCTTGACAGTACCGGCATGTGACGGCGGCATCGCATGTCCGCGTTAAAATAACTTTTTACCCGCGGCTTCTGCAGCCTCGACCGACTTGACGAACCGGGCCACGTCCTCGTCCATCTCTTCTTCGGCTGCGCCGGCCTTCCCGGGATTACGCAGCCAGGCCATCTCCTTGTGGGCGAGATTGTCCACCAGCCGGGCATCGAACGCGTTGCCCGCCCTTTCGAAGTAGATTTGCATGGCCTGGACGCCGAATGCCAGTCGCATGTACATGTCGGCGTCCGGCAAAATATATACGTCGTCATCCAGGTCGCGGAGAGCGCAACCCTCGTGCAGCTGCACGAAACTTTTCAATATGTCGCCACGGAACGTCCTCATCACCATGTTAGGGTATGCCCGGCATATGATCGGCTTGAAGGCGTGGATACCGCATTTGTCGCCCGTAAGGAAGGGACAGCCGTTCCGGAGCTTGAGGCCGAAAGCCCTCGAATCATATTGCGTGTGGCCCTTACCGTCCCGGACAGCGCCGATGGTGACGATCCCGTCCAGATAGCGATCGTTGAACTCTGCCAGCGTTAAGCCGATGCCTTTACTGATCCGGAAAATGTCCGAAGGGAACAGCCCTATACAGGGCTCTTCTCTACAGCATCGCCCACAGCCCCGGCAGGGCATGTGGCCTGCTTTGATGAACGTGGATGCCCCCCGCGCCCTGAAAAAGCTCTCGTAGTCCATCGATAGTACTTCCATTAAAAGGTGATAAATAGTTATTGGGGACGGCGAAAAACACCGGACACCGATAATCCCCCGGCCCGGGAGCGTATTCAGGTCCAGCTTAATCCATAGTGAATCTTATCCAGCAGGTACCGGTCGCCCCCGGACAGCTTCGCGTCCGAGCAGAGGATGTACAGGCAGATCGGGCTGCGCAATTCTCTCGGCAGCAGGCATCCCGTATTCTCCCGCCGGAAACCCCACCGCGGGTCGTAGGACTCAGCCATCGTCCTCACCGTGGCCTCGTCCAGCGCCCCGGGCTCCTTACGCCAGTACCCGAAGGTGCAGGCGCACTCCGAGCAGCAGTTCTTGTCTCCCGGGCCCCGGGCCCGGCAGCAGCCGTCCTTAAAATTACAGTCGTAGTCCACGTCTTCGGTCAGCCTCGCCAGGCCCCGGTAGACGTCCAGCTCGAAGCCGCGTACCCTGGCGGCCTCTCGCGGCACGATGGAAACGCCCCACGAGGCCAGCAGCGCCCGGACGTCCTCGTATTTCAGCCTCATCGCCCCTTGACGGCCGGACCCATGTTGCGCTTTGCCGACGACCGATAGAGGTCGATGCTGATTAGCGCCGCCCATAGCAGCATTAAGAACACAGATATCCATTCGAGGATGGTGATCGACTCGATCGTGGGCCGCTGTATCGCGAACACGACGCCGACGGCGGCCGTCAGGTATCCGGCCCATGCCGTGGCCCGGCTGAAGCCCGGGTTTCCGCGGAGGGCGAGGGTGGCGAGCAGGATGGCGAGGGTGCTCGAGAGGAAGAACAGTACTGAGACGATGAAATGTTCCGGGTCGAACGACTCGTTGAAGTAGCCCACGCCCGCCAGGGCGATGCCCGAGAAGATGCCACAGGCCATGGCGGCTGCCAGTAGAGTCTTGTTGACGATGCCCAGGTGCAGCCAGCGGCTCAGCCCGAGGTAGAACCCGATGAGGAGCAGCCCCGTGACGCCGTCCGCCCAGTTGAAGTACGCATAGCCGGCAGGATTCAGCCCGGGGTTTCCGAGGTCGCTCATCCAGTTCTTGAGCGGGGAGAAGCCCGGGGGATAGCTGACGATCGACATGAGCAGGAATCCGCAGAAAAAGACGGTGGCGATCAGCGCGATGACACTGCTGACCGGTATCTTCGACAGGATTGGTTTCACAGGCACACTTCCCGGTAAAAAAATGGCATGCAATGACATAAAGGTTATCCGTCGGCCGGTATGGTATCCCCGTGCGCAGGTCTGCATGGCAGGGCCGGGGCCAGCACGCCGGATTAGCGATTGCTTATACGACACGCGGAATGTCCGGCGGCCGGACTATGGCATCGGCCATCGCTTAAACTGGCTGAGGTGCACCCGATTATCGATGAAACCGGCGGTAGCAGGCAGCGTTTTCAGACGTAACGGGCGGGCTTGTTTATAAGCCGGTATATCTATCTCTGTTTCGAGGACCATTTATGGCAGGCAATATAGGAGAATATGACTACCCCAGCACACAGGGCCAGGGTTGCGGGACAGAGATGGAGAAGTGTAGTGAAAAATGCCCGGTCTGTGGCGGTGCCACGCGGCGCATGTACTTTTGCGAGAAGTGCGGTAAACCCGTAGCAGAGTGTGCCTGTAAATAGCGGGAGTATCGGAGGCCCTGCGTCAGGAACGCAGCGGCCTGTTTAATTATTTGGCTATAACGGGAGTGCATAGAAACATTGCTTTTTGTAAGCCAAAATATTAATATTTAGACAAATAATCCATATTAATGTAATGGCAAGCTCACAAAGCTCCCAATTGCTGGGCATTCTGACCGTATGCCTTGCAGTGTTGTTAGTCATCCTCATACTTCTCATTACCAGCACAGGCGATCGGTTTTTCATGAATACGATCACCGGCACGATCTTCAGCGCATTCCAGGTGGAACCCGGCACCTTCGGGGGCTGGATCGTCCTGCTGATCGTGGGTGGCATCGTACTGATATCGGCCATGGGCACGTTCTCGCTAATGAAATACGCGATCGGTCTCTTTAAGATGTAATTTAAAAGGAAATGCTGACCCGGAAGCTTCCGTGCATGCCGTCCATATGCGATATATGGGCCAAAAATGCGTTTTTCCGGCGTAAAGCCAGTTAATATGTGCGCTTGAACAGCAATAACTATTTACCATAGTACTCTGTCAACTAGCAGCAATGGACGCAAAAATATTAAAACTGACCGTATTTTGTGCGTTTATAGTCGTAGCCGTGATCGTGGCAGGCTGCATATTCTCCAGCATTAACGACGTCGCCGAATCGACGCCTGAGCCGTGCCCCTCGCCATCGACTTCACCCGGGCAGACCGTACCGCCTTCTCAATCCGGCGGGTCGCCGACGCCGGTGCCGGGCGTATATATTCCGGGCACGATCGGCGGCGGTAACTCTGTCTACATACCGGTGCCCACGCAGGCACCCGGCACGGGTCCTTCCCAAGGCACGCCCACCCCGATGCCGACGCCGACTCCGGTCCCTGCTGTGACTCCCGTGCCCGTCATAAGCGCGACCACGAGCGACTGGGGCTCGGATAAAGACGTATATCCCCGGGGCAGCACGGCGACGGGATGGGTCTACGTGACGAACACCGGCAACGTCCCCATTGACCGGGTCGACTTTATCATCCTGATCCAGAGGACGATCTTTTTCGTGCCCGTGTCGAAGACGTTCACCTATAATGCTACGGGCCTGAATATACAGCCGGGCTCGAAGCAGCAGGTAGCGTTCAGCCTGTCCATACCTGCGGACTACGAAGGCATATCGACCGCGGGTGACTACCGGCTGACTGCGACGGCTTATCTGGGCGGGAACCAGATCGGCAGCTATTCGAAGAACCTAAAAATTGTCTGACGCCAGGCGCCGGCCGCCAGGGATGGCCACACAGCGCTGGCGCGATTTCTTATTTCGCCCGGCGGGTGTAGTCGTTCAGGCCCGAGATGCCCGCGGACTTTTCCAGGTCCATGAGCATCGTGTAAGCCTTTTTCGTCGCGTCCTTCCCGAGCAGCTTCTTCTCGTGCTCTTCCTGCTTCTCCTTCAGCTCCTCCAGCTCGTCTTCCGACCAGGTGCCTGCCATGACCGGGAACAGGACCGTCTGCTCCCAGGCGGCGTGGGCCATGACCATGTCGTGGAAGTCCATGAACAGGCGCTTGAGCTCTTCCATCTCGGACTTGTCCCTGACCGCCCCCGTCTTGCTCAGGTTCTCCATCCGCGCGACGATCTTGCGCATCTCGATGTGCTGGTTCCTGAGCACCTTCGCCAGGTCGGCCAGCTCGGTATCCTCGAACCGCGGGTATATGTGCTCTTCCTCGATCACCATGTGGTGCTGGTCGACGAGCTGCCTGATCATCCCGCACGCCGTGTTAATCACACCGAGGTCGGCCTTGCCGCCGGTGCCTGCCATCTTAAGCCTGTGATCCATCGCCAGCATAATCCGGTCGAGCATCCCGTGCTCGGATGCCAGCTCCTCCGTCGGGGATATCTCCTCTTTGCCGTCTTCCAGGCCTTCGGGTATGCGCCCCATTACCATCTGTGCCATGTCAATTTCTCCAGACAAGAGAAACATACAAATTTATTAAACGGTATGCTCAGTTTAAAGCGATTCACGGCCCGCTGTCAGCCTGTTTCACCTTCATCGCTCCGGCCATCCGGCGCATAAAGGCCGGCCGTGAGATCGTGCGCCGTGCTAGCAAGTATTATGGTATCGCTCGTCCATATATCTCCGGGTATGAGCATGGATATCAACGAGTTTTTCGACCGGGACCAGTTCGCAAAGCACTGCGGCATCGAGCTGCTGGAAATCACCCCGGGCGGGGCGAAGACGAAGATGGACGTCAGGGAACTGCACCTGAACGGCCTTCGTACCGTCCACGGCGGGGCGATTTTTACGCTTGCCGACTTCACCTTCGCCGCGGCGTGCAACTCGCACGGCACCGTGGCCGTCGCACTGAACGTGAACATTTCCTTCGTGAAGGCGACCGGGTCGGGTACGCTGTACGCCGAGGCACGGGAGGTCTCAGTCAGCCCGAAGATCGGGACGTACGAGATCAAGGTGACCAACGGCAGCGGCGACCTGATCGCCACGTTCCAGGGCCTGGCCTACCGGAAGAAAGAGAAACTGAGCGACCTCGCATAATCGCCTAAAAGATAGCAGATAGCCCGGCAAGAATGCTCATCGTGCCCGGACTGTTATTGCCTGTCCGCGCGCGAGCGGATGCCGCCCGGCAACCGATAATTTTCTTAAAGCGACCAGACGCCTTTCCGTTTCAGGATCTCGATGCCGCCGGACGTGATGTCGAACGTATAGCTCTCGAGCGGGATGCTGGTGGAGCGCATCTTCGCCACCTCGAGGTGGCGCTCGCGCATGCTGGTGTACGGGTTCTCTTTGATGACCAGCCGGATCACGCCGTAGGCCGAGTAGGCGGCGACGCCCTCCGTGCGCTTGTTGGACGTGTCGTCCATGATGTATAAGGAGGTGTACGCCTGCTTGGCCAGCAGGAGGTTGAGCGTGTCGAGCTGCTTCCGGAACTCGTCCATGGACATGTTCAGGGTGAACACGCCCAGGTTATCGATCACCACGAGCTCCGCGTCCTTCGGGATTTTCTCGACCAGGCTCACGATGTCCGACTGGAGGCTGTCGATCTTCTCGAAGCCCAGCGACATGGTCTGGATCGTCGTATAGGCCCGCTCTTCGTAGAGCTTGACGATCTTGAGCTGGCCGGAGTCGTAGAACTTACGCACGTCCTTGCCGATGCTCTCGGCCTGGTACAGGATGTCCTCGAGCTCTTCCTCGGTCGCGATGTAGACGCATTTCTTGCCGTCCATGCAGCCGTTATAGATGAAGTGTATGGCGACGATCGTCTTGCCTGACCCGGCCGAGCCGGTGATCAGGACACTTTTACCCCGGGGATAACCTCCGCCGATAAACCTGTCAAGCTCCTTGATACCCGTCGACACCCTTTCCATAATCAGACCACTGCTTGTTTTTTAAATGGTTATCCTAACAAGCTATATTGATTCATGATATATAGCCATAATGGTGCTGCAGGACAAACATCGCCTATCCGTCATACGTTCGGCCAGCGTGCCGATGTGCGCGGATATTTTCTGTAATTACAATTGTATAAGGCCGGAAAAGGCTCCGCCGCCTCAATGGCCGCCGGTGGAAAATATTTAACCTTAAAAACAGTCAGTGTAATATGCCCGGGTTTATCATGGTTCGACCTATGTTCTTTTACCGTATCCGATGCCGGCTGCCATAGCAGCCGGATTGACATAATGTACGGTTAAGTATATATAGAAGTGCAAACATTACTAAAACCCGTCTCATATATAATTGCCCGATATACGCTTATGGGGGTGCACTAATGGTCTCAGGCAAAGCACAGGCAGATGATGGCCAGGCTACGGGTACCGGAGTGATCGGCGAGCAGGCCGAAGAGGCACAGGCTACAGGCGGGCAGGCGCCGACGGCATCCGGCAGTGACAGCGAGATTGCCCGACTGACCGCGCTGGTCGAGGAATACCGGAACGAAAGCCTCCGGGCTCGTGCGGACTACGACAACCTCCGGAAACGGACGGAGCGGGAGAAGGCCGAGTTCAAGGCTTACGCGAACGAGGGCCTGATCAAGGACCTGATCGACGTGTACGAGAACCTGGAGCGCGCGCTCGACGCGGCGAAAAAGCCCGACGTGCAGACCTCTCAGCTCATCAGGGGGCTGGAGATGGTCTACGTCCAGATGAAAGTCGTCCTGGGGCAGTACGGGCTGAAGCCGATCGATTGCGTCGGCCAGAAGTTCGATCCCCGCACCATGGAGGCCATGATGCAGGAAATATCGGATGATAAGGAAGAGGATACCGTACTGGAGGAGTTCCAGCGCGGCTACACGTTAAGCTCAAAAGTCATTCGCTGTTCAAAGGTGAAAGTATCCAAGAGGTGATGAAAGCATGTCTAAGATTCTCGGTATCGATTTAGGAACCAGCAACTCTGAAGCGGCTATCATGGAAGGCGGCAAGCCAGTCATTATCCCGAGCGCCGAAGGCGCCAGGCTTTTCCCGTCCTACGTGGCGTTCACGAAGACGGGCGAGCGGCTCATCGGCGAGGCCGCACGGCGCCAGGCGGTCACGAACCCCGAGCGCACCATCCAGGCGATCAAGCGCAAGATGGGCACCGACTACAAGGTCGAGATCGACGGCAAGAAGTACACGCCGCAGGAGATCTCCGCCATGATCCTGCAGAAGATCAAGCAGGACGCGGAGGCATATCTCGGCGAGAAGATCACGAAGGCTGTCATCACGGTGCCGGCCTACTTCAACGACAACCAGCGACAGGCGACCAAGGACGCGGGCACCATCGCGGGCCTCGAGGTCTTACGGGTCATCAACGAGCCCACGGCGGCGGCGCTGGCCTACGGCCTGGACAAGAAGGGCAGCCAGAAGATCCTGGTCTTCGACCTGGGCGGCGGCACGCTGGACGTCACCATCATGGAGATGGGCGACGGCGTGTTCGAGGTCCTGTCGACGTCGGGCGACACCCAGCTCGGCGGCACGGATATGGACAACCGGATCATCGACTTCATCGCCAACCAGTTCAAGAAAGACAATGGCATCGACCTCCGGAACGACAAGATGGCGATGCAGCGGCTGCGGGACGCGGCCGAGAAGGCGAAGATCGAGCTGTCCAGCACCCTGCAGACGCAGATCAACCTCCCGTTCATTACGGCCGACGCCAACGGCCCCAAGCACCTCGACATGGTGCTCACCCGCGCGAAGCTTGAAGAGCTGGTCCGCGACGTGGTCGAGCGCTGCTACCCGCCCATGCGGCAGGCCATCAGCGACGCCAAGCTGACCGCGGCCGCAGTCGACCGGATCATCCTGGTCGGCGGCCCGACGCGCATGCCGATCGTCATCGAGATGATCAAAAAGTTCTTCGGCAAGGACCCGGAGCGGGGCATCGACCCGATGGAATGCGTCGCCATGGGCGCCGCCATCCAGGGCGGCGTGCTGGCCGGCGAGGTCAAGGACTTGCTATTGCTGGACGTCACCCCGCTGAGCCTGGGCATCGAGACCATGGGCAACGTGTTCACCCGGCTCATCGAGCGGAACACGACCATCCCGACCCGGAAGAGCCAGGTGTTCTCCACCGCCGCGGACAACCAGACGTCGGTCGAGATCCACGTGCTGCAGGGCGAGCGGCCCATGGCCTACGACAACACCACGCTGGGCCGGTTCCACCTGATCGGCATTCCCCCGGCGCCGCGGGGCATCCCGCAGATCGAGGTCACCTTCGACATCGACGCCAACGGCATCATGAACGTCAAGGCCAAGGACCTGGGCACCGGCAAGGAGCAGCAGATCACGATCACGGCGTCGACCAAGCTGGACAAGAACGACATCGAGCGCATGGTCAAGGACGCGGAGAAGTTCGCCGCCGAGGACGCCGCGAAGAAGGAGAAGGCCGAGGTCATGAACCAGGCCGACACGCTGCTGTACTCGTCGGAGAAGACGCTGGCGGACGCGGGCGACAAGATCACCGCCGACCAGAAGGACCGCATCAGTAAGGACATGGAAGCCCTCAGGGAAGCCCAGAAGACTGGCGAGATCTCGAAGATCAAGGCGGCCAATGAGACGCTCACGAAGACGATGAACGAGGTCGCGACGGTCCTCTACCAGCAGGCCCAGCAGCAGTACCAGGCCCAGCAGCAGGCCCAGCAGGCCGCCCAGCAGCAACAGCAGTCCGGTACCCAGGGCGGGCAGCAGGCGAGCGGTAAAGACCCGAACGTCGTGGACGCGGACTACGAAGTCGTCAACGACAAGAAATAAGTCGATTAAAAACGCGAGGGACTGGCAGTGGCGACTAACAAGAGAGACTACTACGAGGTGCTCGGCATCGAGAAGAGCGCCAGCGTAGACGACATCAAGAAGGCCTACCGCAAGCTGGCCCTCCAGTACCACCCGGACCGGAACAAGGCGGCGGACGCCGAGGAGAAGTTCAAAGAGATCTCCGAGGCGTACGCGATCCTGTCCGACGACCAGAAGCGGCAGAAGTACGACCAGTTCGGCCACGCCGGCATGGAAGGCTACTCGGCGTCGGACATCTACAACAACTTCGACATCTTCCGGGACATGGGCTTCGGCGACTACGACAACCTGTTCAACATGTTCTTCGGCCGGGGCGCCCGGGGCCAGAGCAACCGCGGGAACGACCTGCGGTACGACCTCGAGATCGACTTCAAGGATGCCGCGTTCGGCTGCGAGAAGGAGATCGTCGTCCCCCGCATGGAGACGTGCGACACCTGCCACGGTTCCGGGGCAAAGCCCGGCACGAAAGTGACGACCTGTCAGAACTGCAACGGGACCGGCCAGATCCGGCGGGCGACGCAGAGCCTGTTCGGCCAGATGGTCCAGGTCATGCCCTGTAACAAGTGCGGCGGCCGGGGCTCGACGTACGAGACCCCCTGCCCGACCTGCCGGGGCCAGACCAAGACGCGCAAGGTCCGCAAGGTGCTGGTCAAGGTGCCGCCCGGCGTGGACAACGGCCTGCAGCTCCGCATCCCGGGCGAGGGCGAATCGGGCCCCGCCGGAGGCACGGCGGGCGACCTGTACGTGTTCCTGCGGGTGAAGCCCCACCAGTTCTTCCAGCGCTACGGCGACGACGTGGCCGTCGTGATGCCGATCAGCTTCGGCCAGGCCGCGCTGGGCGACGAAGTGGAAGTCGAGACGCTCACGGGCAGGGCGAAACTGAAAATCCCGGCCGGCACGCAGACCGACACCACCTTCCGCCTCAAGGGCGAAGGCGTCCAGAGCCTCCGGTCAGGCCGGCGGGGCGACATGCACGTCAAGGTCGTCGTCCGTACCCCGCACAAGCTGTCGGACAAACAGAAAAAGCTCTTCGCCGAGCTCGTCGCCGAGGAGAAGGAAGAGCAGAAGAAGGGCAAGCCCCGGAATATTTTCGAGAAGATCGGCGAAGCGTTCAGGTGACCGCGCCGCCCGGCGGGGGCGCGATCCCGGGAGCGCGACTTTTTATTTGTAATTGTTCAGGTGTCTCTTCAACAGGTGGCCATGGCCAGCGCACGCGTATGCGAGCGGACGGCCGCCAGTCCATGAGACTTGCTTAATGAATAGTTTTTCACGTGCAGGCAATGAAGATGGGCCCTGTTTCGGGGCCTGTCATATTGATCCTCGCGACGAACGCGACGTTTCTCGAAGAACGATTAACTGGTTATCCTTTAACAGTCGTCGCGCCCGTCGAATTGCCTGCACGAGACTGCCGACGAATGCTCTGCTATGGCCAAGCGCAGTACGTATTCTCGCGACGGGCGCGACGAAACGCGACGGGCGCGACGTTTCTCGAAGAATGATATGACAATCTGTTATCCTTTAAATGTCGTCGCGCCCGTCGCGATTCGTCGTCGGACATCAGCAGATGTCCGCGTCGTCGCGAGAATGCAGTCCTGCGCTAAGCCTCCGCAAAGGCTATTCCGGAAGCCTGAACAGGACTTTCAAGGACACCTGAACAGTTACTTTTATTTTACCCTTCCCAGACGATGCACATGCCCGGCCGGGCCTGCGACCGGGCCCGGAACCCGAACTGCTCGTAGAACGGCGCGACGCCGCGGGCCGCCATCAGGCTGATCATGGTCCCCTTCCGGGCATGCGCAGCGACGTACGCCATGATCGCGCCCATTATCTTGCTGCCGATCCCCTGTCTCTGCATATCCGGCCGCACGATGACGTCCACGATCAGGAAATGGCAGCCGCCGTCCCCGACCACCCGCCCGAACCCGATCAGCTGCCCGTCGGCGTAAGCACAGACGGAGTAGAGCGAGCGCGCCAGCCCGACCCGGGCCGCCCGCTCGTCGATGGCGTCCCACCCCGCTCCGGCCCGGAACGCCAGGTAGTCGTCCAGGTCCGGGACCCGGTCAACCAGTGTACAATCGGTCATAAGCAATCTATCCCGGACTGATCGCGGGCCGGGGAAATAAGTATTATGGTGGTTCGGCCGGGAGACGAGGCCGTGGCTCGCCCGGCTCTGCCCGGCCATGCGCACGCGCGCGACCGGCCTGGAGGGGCCTTGATCATACGGCCCGCCAGGGTCCTTTTAATCCTGCAGCCCGCCGGGTTTCAATACGACCGCCAGGTCCGCCGTTGTATTCCCTGCCCTGAGAATCTTTCGCCCGGCCTTCGGTGATCTTGATAGAAGCTTAATATACTCTCCTGATAATTCCTCTCTAACCAATCCATAGGCCTGCGCGGGCTCTCTATGGGGGAGCGAAACATGAGAAAGACAATATTGAGTATGCTATCGGCACTGCTGCTGGCCGGCGTAATGGCGACGATCGCCTTTACGGGCACGGCGCAGTCGCGCATCGTCGACGTTTCGGCGAGCAACTACTTTAGCGCTACCGCGATGGACGACAACGGCAGCTTGTGGAAATGGGGCGGCGACTTCTATAGTCCGATTGTCTCGGTCGTGCCGGGGATGACTGGCGTGAAGGAGACCTCTGGAAAGCTCTTTTACACGCTGGCATTGAAGGATGATGGTACCGTATGGTACATGGACCAGTATCCCCGATCAGGCGTTCCCGGAGCGTTCGATACAATCGACGAGCCGGTGAAGATTGATGGCGTCAGCAACATCCGTGCTATATCCTGCGGTGCCGATCGGTGGCTGGCTCTGAAGGACGATGGCACGGTGTGGGCCTTTGATGAGCCGACCATGACACTTGTGCCGTTCATGGGACTGAGCGACGTCCGGCAAATTTCGCAGAGCCAGGACCATTCGGTCATCGTTCGTAACGATGGCTCTGTCGTTTGCTTTGGCGATAACACGTATGGTCAGCTGGGTAACGGATTCCGGCAGACCGCTCAGGGAGCCGTCCCGGACCCGGATAGCCAGGCGCTGAACTTTATCGCCGCCGACCTGCACAATGTCACTATGGCGGCTGCAGGCTGGGAATTTACTGTCGCGCTTACCGATGACGGCACAGTCTGGACCTGGGGCCGGAGTTCAGAAGGCCGGCTGGGCGATGGTGCATCCCTGTACAGTACGCAGTGCCGCGCATATCCGCAGCGTGTCCCGGGACTGGAGCACATCGTTTCTATCGCGGCCGGCGGCTGGTCTGCATACGCGCTGCGGGACGATGGCACGGTGTGGGCCTGGGGCGATAACCGGTACTACGGCATGCTGGGCGATGGCACGTTCTCTTCTCGTAGCAGACCTGTTCAGGTAACCGGGCTCTCGGGCATCGTCAAGATTTCTGTCACCGACATGTACGCGCTGGCGCTTGACAAGTACGGCAACGTCTGGGCCTGGGGCCGGGACAGCAACGGCACGTTGAACGTTCATGGCAGTTACGATTTCGGCTTTTCGGCTATCCCGGTCTTGATTGGATTCAGCCATGCGCTGTCCGGTCCTGCGATCGAGCCCGGATGGATGGTACCGGAATATACGGCGACGATTGTCCCGGAAGAAGACCGGGCGGATGCCACACAAAATGATGATAGCATACGCTACCTGACGATATCGGAGGACAACCTCATCTATGCTTTTAAGGAGCACGAGCTCCTGGCGTACCTCCCGGATGGTTCGCTCAAGTGGAGCGTTACAATCCCCGGCCGGTGGTTGTACGCCGATGAATGCCGCCGGCTGATCTCCATGGATGAAACCGGCTACGGTACCATGCTTGAGACTTCCTTGCCGATCTTCGACACGGCCGATGGCTATGTCTATCTGTATACGCTGGTTGGTCTCCCGGATGACTGTCCGGTCACCGTAGATCGCTGGGACGGTACCGACCCGACACAGATGACGGTCAGGACCGTTGAAAAGTCGCTCGTCGCGGTATCCCCCGACGGCCGGATCGCATGGACCTACAACCTGACGGAAAAAATTGGGGTGGAAGATCTGGCAAGCGTGACCGTGGCCGGCGACAGGATTTACTTCTATCACTGCTATAACGACACCGTTCTCGACCGATCGGGTAACCTGGTCTTCAGCCTCGACAACATAGCGGCACCACCCGCGGTCGGCAGCGATGGGACCGTATACGCGTTCCAGGCACGGAAAATCAATTGCATGCCATTCGCCGTGTACGTCGACCCGATAACGGGTGATCCCATCGACTGTCTGGTCCCCGGCAGCGTGCTGGAAGCTTTCGACGGCAATGGCAGGCTGATCTGGAGCAAGGACCTCGGCATCGCTGCTGTGCATCCTTACTATACGCCGGAGGCCAGGCGGCTTTACGGCAGCCTCCCCCTGTGCTCTGAAGACTGTCTTTACATACCGCTGGAAGACGGAGTCATGGCAATGGATGGCGAGGCTAACGTACTCTGGTCGGTCCCGTTCGACGGCGATGTGATCAAGCCGCTTATGATGATGCCCATGGACACAGATGGCAACCTGTACTACACTGACCACAACCCTTACGGGATCAAGCTGATGGTCGTAAGCCCCGACGGCAATATAACGATGACGAGCGAGTCCAATTACGTTAACGTTACTGCCGGGTATGATGGAGTGCTGTACGAGGTTGCCGCGACACCCGCATCAGGTTCCGGCGATGGCGATATGTGCACGGTCACCATCCGGGCCTTCGACGTGTTGCAGGGCAGCTACCGGTGGGAATACACGTTGCCTCTCGGGGAGAACCACACGGTGCTCGTCGACAGTGACAACGTGGCGCTGTACTTCCGGGACACGATGGCCTTCCGTCCGATCAGGCAGGGGTCCGGCTACGTCTGGGCCGACGTCATTCCTTCAGACCGCTTTGCGTACGTCAACTTCCGGACAGCGGTATACGATTCACCTGTCGTCATCAACGAGACGAATATTACGTACGCGAGCGCCATCATCGCCATCGACAGCCAGTCGGGCATTGTCGCACAGCAGCCGCTCGAAGCGTACACGACGGCCGTCGCTGCCAACAACAGCACGATCGTTTATGCCACGCAGGGCGGCGACGGACCGGGCATCATCGTAGTGGCCGCAGCGGCTGCGGGCATCGGCCTCATAGCGGCTGCGGTCCTGTTCGCGAAGTTCTTCATGCTCGGGACAGTTGCTAGGGCCCGGTCCCGGCTGGAGGACAATAAAAACCGGGGCCGGGTGCTGGACTTCGTCGCCGCTAACCCCGGCGCCACGCTGAGCGAGATATCCCGGGACACGGGCATGAACATGGGCACCGTCCGGTACCACGTGTTCATCCTGGAGCTGAACCATAAAGTGAAGCCTTTCAGGGAGGGGAAGTTCATCCGGTACTTCCCCAACTCCAATTTTTACAGCCAGGAGGAACAGCTCGTCATCGCGATGATGCGGCGCGAGCCGATCAGGGCGATCATCAATACGCTGACCTGGTCCCCCGGGCAGACGAACTCCGACCTGTCGAAGGTGCTGGGCCAGTCGGAAAGCGCTGTGAGCGAGCACATGAAAATCCTCTGCGACCGGGGCATTACGGTGAAGGAAAAAAGCGAGGACGGCCGCATTCATTTCTCGGTCAGCGGCGAGGTGCAGGCTACGTTAGGTCGCCTGCACGAGCGCCTCGATCAAAAGGGCATCAAGCCCGGCCTTTGATGCTCATTATCGCTGGCAATGATATCCGCCTGCCCCGCAATCCCGGAAAACATGTATATACGATTCCGGCCCTACGATTTATCATATAACGACGGAGCCATTTTATGCCGACCAAGCAGGAAGTGCTTGAGCACACCACGGGCAACATCAACGCGATCATCGCCAAGATGCTGGCGGACGAGGAGCAGCTTGAAAAAGACGTGCGATACCTGGAGCACTACTCCGACGTGTTCCTGATCATGATGAAGATGGACGAGGACACGCGGGAGAAGACCTCGGCTATGTGGAAGAAGGAAATCCACGACATCTACGAGCCGCTGATGGATTTGCGGCGGCGCGTACTTATTGTAAAGGACCGGTTCTGGGTCTCGGGCGAGAAAGCCCACGATTATACTAAGGATAAAGCCGACTGATAGTCGGAAACGAGTGATGCCCGACCAGGAACTTCACGCGCGCGCGAGCGGCTGCCGCCCGGCACGCCTTATTACGCGGCCGGGACTATCTCCGTGCTCTTCCCGACCATCAAATTGTAAGAATCGTGCTCCTTATTATACCGTACGATGACGTTGTGGAACTCGAGCACGGCGCCGTACTTCGCTTTTGCGAGGGCTTCGTTTCCCGGTACGATGTTGTAGTCGGGAATGATGGCGTAGACCTGCTGCCCGGTCGTGCCGTCGCAGATCTTAAAGACGTGCTCCTTCTTGCTGCCCAGGTCGCCGGACATCTTCGACGCGACGACGTTGATGCGCTTGCCCGTGTGCAACTTCAGTTTAGAGAGGCGGGCGAACTTCGCCTTCGGGGGCACGCGGTACTTCTCCCGGGTCAGGTCATCCTTGCGGAGAATGGCGTACGAGTACTTGATGTCCGTGTTCATGTACCTGAACGGCTCCTCCGTCTCGGCCACCTTCTTCATGAGCCCGGTCGGCGCTACGTCCTCCTTCTCTTCGAAGCTCCAGCACGACTCCGGCCTGCAACGGGCGCACCAGATGAAGGAGCACGGGCTGTACACGCCCAGGCCCCGGTCCATCAGCGCGGCGGCCAGCCGGCGCATCTCCATGGAGTTGTCTTTATCCGCGGGCTCGATGATCACGAGGCTGCCGTCCTGTGCCATGCTCTCGACATAACGCATGACCATGTCCGCCTTCTCGTCCAGGCCCATGGCGATCTCGTTAAGCACGTTGGAGAAGACGATCATGTCCAGGCCGCCCGGGATTTTAGGCTTCTCCGCCAGGTCGGCCCGGAACGGCTTCGCGATCTTTACGTTCCCCCCGGCCGAGGCGAACTCCGGCACCAGCGCGGTGTAGGCCTCGAGGTTCTCCTCGTACTTCTCGATGGCGTAAACCTCGACCTCGTGATTTTCGAGCCGCCGGTAGAAGTCGATGATCGCCAGCGGCACCACGCCGGGCCCGGTGCCCGCGTCGAGCACCTTCATCCGGTCCTTGAGCAATCCCTCGCGGGCCATGTCGTAGAGGATGTGCTCGAACTGGGCGAAGTAGACGGGGAACTGGTACGCGAGATACCCCAAAACGCTATAGCCGCTCCGGTAGTCGATCTTCCGGGCCTGGCCCGCCTTCCAGTACTGCGCCTTCTGGCTGACGATCGCTTTACGGATCTTATCGAGCACCGCCGGGTCGTCCCACGATTTCGCCGTCTTCTTATCCACGTACTTCTCGATCAGCCGCTCCAGCTTCCGGGGCACCCGGGGCGCGCTGAAAAAGGCGTCCTGTTGCTCTATCTCCTTCTCGCTGAGCGTCAGCTTCCCGGCCGGCGGAAGCTGCTCGATGCGATAGTCGCCGCCCTCCGGCACGGCCCTGAGCCCGAGCCCGTCGAACAGCGGCTGCACGGCCTGATAGATCCCGGCCGTGCTCTTTTCCTCTTTGATATACTGCCGCAGCTCGGACAGCATGAACGACTTCCTGAACCGCGACACGTACTTCAGCGCGGAGACGATCTCCCGGTTGCTCATCGGTGAGCCTCATTGTCGGGCGAGGATAAAAGTGTTTTCAAAGCGAGGACCATGCCGGTACATGGGACTACGAACGAACGAAATAGTAAAAGGCCGCAGAGAGCGCAGAGAGCCGCAAAGACCGCAGTTTCTTATTAGTTTTACTTATACGATATCTAAAAGAAAAACTGCATTCCATGAAAATATCCTTGTATAGGCAATGTGACTCCTGTCACGCTCGCCAAGGGCGCCAGGTAGCCAAGGGCGCCAAGCCTTTATAGATATTGTGATATGGCCTTAACTAATCAGTCCTTGGCGCTCTTGGCTCCCTGGCGCCCTTGGCGAGCGTGACCGGGGCGCATTGCATTGATAAGGCCTGATTTTCATAAGCCTATACATGAAAATACCCGTTTTTCATCCATCGAGTTCTCTGCGGCCTTTAACCGCGCCCTGTGTACCTGTACACACAGCCCGGAAACGCTCCTGTGCCATAAGCGCTGCGTGGTATGTGCTATTGTAGTGTTGCACTAACGGCGCATGAGCAGGTTGCGGATGCCGGGGTGCCGGCGGGCGATGTCGCGGTAGATGCCGTCCTCGTCGCCGTGGCGGCCCTGGAGCGCGAGGGCCTGGCCGATCTGGTCGCGGGCGTAGATGACGCCTTCGAGGTAGTCGATGGTATACGCGTAGTTCAGGGCGGAAATAAAGTGGGTGGCCGCGGACGCGAAGTCACCGCAGGCCTTGTGCGCCAGCCCGATGTTCATCAGCTGGTCGGCGATGCCCCGGGCGTTGCCCGTCTGCCGGGCGTCGCGCAGCGCTTTCGTGAAATGCTCCTTCGCGAGATCGTATTCCCGCATGCTCATGTAAACGATGCCCGCGTTGCCGTATGCCACCGAGCGGGCGTACTTCACCGAGCCTCTTCCCGTATACGTCCCCCGCGACGCTGCTTCCTCGAACGCCTTCAGCGCCTGGCCCAGGTCGCCCAGCAGCATGAGGCAGGTGCCCATGTTGCAGTACGTGGACATGACGTCGGTATCGCCTGCGGCGCCGGGCCGGGCGTCGCGGAAACAGTTGAGCGCCAGCCCGATGTCGCCGGCATCGAAGCGCACCAGGCCCAGGTAGAACCCGACAAGCGACCGCTGTCTCCTGTCGTCGGCCATATCCATCGCGTCCTCCAGCGTGCCGATCGCCCCGGCGTGGTCCTGTCGCTCCAGCGCGATACAGCCTTTCAGCACCAGCGAATAGACTTTCATGTCTTTACAGGGCGCGACTTCGAGGGCGCGGGCACAGTAGCCTGTCGCCAGAGCAATCTTGCCCATGAGAAAAAAATTGAGCGCCAGCAGGGCGTAATGCTCGTACAGCAGGTACCTGTTGCCCGTGCCCGGCCGGTGTACGGCGAGGAACTTCAGCAGCCCGGCGGACGGGAAGAGGCTGAACAGCAGGATGCCCAGCGCCGCGATCAGGTCCGTCTTTTCCTGGTCCACGGCACCGCCAGCCCGGAGCGCTGAGATCGCCGCGACCAGGGGGCGTGCCAGCTCGACCCTGCGCTCGCGCTCCACGAGCCGGTAGTACCCGGGATAGGCCGACACCCGGTCCATGATCTCCATGATCTTCCCGCATTCGTCGGCACTGATTAGACCTTTGCCCTGGCGCTCCAGCAGCCCCTGCACGTACCGGGCCAGCGACATGGAAAAACGGCTCCTTTGCGTCTCCCCCTGGCTTATCTCTCCGAACGACCGGCACGGGAGCCGGCCGATCTCGACGATCGTCTGCCGGATCGCCGGGTGTTCCAGGCTGATGATCTCCTTTCGGACGCCGGTCACATAGAGCATGGCCCTGACGGACGTGGAAAACCGGCGCAGGTATTCCCGGAAGTACAGGTCGAAGGTCTCGAACCCGGGCCAGGCGTCCGGGCAGGCTGATGCGGCCGTATAACGACGATAAATGTCTGCCGAGAGTACCCCGTAGCGGTCGCCGCCCTGTCCTGTCAGGCCCTCATAGTCCGTACCGGCCAGCGTGTGCAGCAGCAGGTCGATCTCACCGGCCGAGAGCCTTTCGCCCAGAAATCCGGCCGCACTGCGTATCGCCGCTAACAGGCGGCTGCTGCCCGGGCAGCTATGCCCGCGGGCCGCCAGGCTGCCGGCATCCGCGATGCCCAGGTATGCTCCCAGTGCCGCGACGCTGTCCCAGTCCCGCAAACGCTATCCCTCCCTGCCCGTTTTGTCCCGTGCCGATCTTGGACGCGCGCGGCTTTATACATTCACCGGCGATCGACGGTCACCGTGGCGCGTTCATAGCTTAATCTGCGGCTCGCAGAAAACGTGAATTGCATTTATTCATTCGGACACGGATAGTAGAGTAATGTCAGACGGCCCGGACCGCGATGAGAAAGAAACGATATCTGACCGGGCAATGGACTGGTTCTCCGTCCTGTTCTTTTACGTGATAACGCTGCTCTTCATCCTCATCTCGCTGGTGCTTATCGGCCTGGCCTTCGATCGTCTTTACGCTACCGCGACCGCGTTCCCGCAGATCGCGCTCGATTCGCTGTTCGAGACGATCGGCTTTACCACCATCGCGGCCGCCGTGTTCGAGCTGGCGCGCACCATGTACGAAGAGGAAATCCGCAGTGAGGTCAAAATGACCGCGCCGATCAAAATACGCCACTTTATCTCCCGGTTCCTGACGGTGATCGTGATCTCCCTCTCTATCGAGTTTCTCACGATGGTCTTTCGGTACAGCCATAAGCCCACCGAGTTCGCATACCTCTTCGAAGCGGCAGCCGTCGCCGTCGGGATCGCGCTGCTGTTCATCGCATGGGCGTTCTATAACCGGACCTCCGTGCCGGTCGAGCAGTTTGAGCGGAATACCGGTGGCAAGCGCAACGGCTGATGGATCAGCTTTTGCACTCCATATTTACTTGATTTAACCGGAAACGCGACATTTATCATAGTTTTTAACGAAATATGCCTGCATAGCATGCGCATTTGACGAGAAACTCTTTAAACCCCCGGCAGATATAGTAATCCATGCGCGGGACTGCCAGTAATGTCGGTACCGGAAAAATCGATGCGATCGTGTATCGCGCCGGTAAATCGCACCCCTTTTATGTCTCTGAACACGAGGCCTCGTTTGCGAGAGGCCCGGACCTACGCTCCTGTCTGGCCAACCTGTCCCGTCAGGTACAGGAAGACGTGACCACGGGCATGTACCCGCCAGCGAACAGGGCGATTCTTCACACGTTTATCACCACTGCCGGCGTCACGCTTGACCTGCGTGACGGGCGCCGGAAACAGCCGTTCATCTGCCGCATCGACGAGGTCGCGGACCGTTACGGCCGCCAGTCATTCGAGGCCCAGTGCCCGACCAACTACATGCGCGAAAGCGGCCGCACAGTCGCGGACGCCATGGCCCGGCTGGGCGACATCATCGCGGCCCGCTACGAAGGCGAGAGCGTCACCGACCTGATGCGCGAACTCCCGAAACGGCCCATGCTTACCTCGATCTATCCCGGCAAGGCGAAGGCCGAACGCCTGGTCAGCGCGCTCATCCGCCGCGAGAACGGCGGCTACGAGGCGCAGTCGCTGGAATCTGACGAGCGGGCGAAGGGACACAATCCGCTGTCAGCCCTCCAGAACCTCGAAAAGTCCTTATCGGAGGCCGACTTACGCCATGCCCCTGTCATGCAGGGCGAGCCGGTATATTGTACGCTCGACGTCCCCCTGCACCTCAAAGAACACGTCTCCATTCGCCGCTTTTTTGTCCCTGTTTCTCGCTACAATGGCCACGCGCCTGCTTTCTATGCTTCCTGCCTGCCGCAGGCCGGCATCTCGATCCGCGCAAAGACCTTCGACGAGGCCGTCGAAGCGGCCCGCGACGCCATCGCCCTGGAGTTCAGGGAAAAGTCCGCGGAAGAGGTTGCAGATACGCTGAAAAAGCCGATTATGCTGACCGCTGCGCGCGTCTCAGTGAACTAAAGCCCGTCTGCAGATCGCGCGCATGCGAGCACCTGCCGTCCTGCCGGTCCTTATCTAGAGTTCCACATCGCCGCGGACGACCAGCACGGGGAACGGCGCTTTTCGCATGATGGACTCCGAGACGCTGCCCATGAGCATGTGTGCGACATTCGACTTGCCCAGGCTGCCCACGACGATCATGGCGGGCTTTTCCTTTTCCGCGATCTTGATGATCTCGTCCGCCGGGTATCCCCGGGCTATGAGAGTGGAACACTTCACATCCGCCTGCTTACATTGAGAGGCCAGGTATTCCAGCGCCTCTTCGCCTTCCCTCCGGTGCTTCGCGTTCTCTTCCTCGTAGCCCGTAATGCTGTCGTGGTGGGCGAGGGCAAAAAGTTCGAGGCTTTTCAGGTTGATCACGTAGACACCAAGGACTTCCGCGCCCATCTTTGCGGCTACCCGGGTGCCATAATCAACCGCCTTGCCGGCGTTTTTAGACCCGTCCGTCGCGATGAGGATTTTCATATGGACTCTCAAATAACGTAAGAGCTTTTAAAATAAAAGCCTGTTGAGCCTATCAGGGGGCTTATGTGCCTGTCGCTCGTCCGGTCAGGGTAAGAACAACGAGATGAAACCGTAGCCCAGGTTGAGGCCGTAGATGATGATGACGAGGCCGCAGAGCACGTTGATGAACCGCAGCACCCCTCCGTCCAGCGCTTTCTTGAACACGCCGGTGGCCGTCGCGAGCCCGGTGAACCAGGTGACCGACGCCGCCATGACGCCGAGTATGAACAACATGGACGCGTCAGGTGGCAGCGTGGCCCGCATGCCGCCGAGCAGCATCGTCCCGTCCAGGACTGCCTGGGGGTTCAGCCAGGTGACCGCGAAGCAGGCGACGATGATCTCGCGGAGCGGCTTCTCGACGTCCGTCGTGCCGGGGGCCGGCTTCGCGAGGAGCATCTTTACGCCGAAGTAGACGACCAGTACGCAGCCGATAAGCAGCATGGCCCCCCGGAGGGCGGGCACCAGCTCCAGCAGCAGCCCGATGCCGAAAAAGCAGCTCAGCGCCAGCGAGATGTCGAAGGCCGTGGTCGCGGCCACGACCTGGCAGGTGCGCACCCGGCCCATGCGCAGCGCCGTGTTGATCACGTACATGTTCTGCATGCCGATCGGGGCCAGATAGGCCAGCCCGAGCAGCAGCCCTTGCAGCAGGTATGCGATCGCTCCGGAATCCATGCAGAGCCACTGTGAACTGAATACATTTATACCTTATTCAAACGACAGCGTTAAACAGAGGGTACGCATAATGTTCCCCGATGAAGCAGTGCCATTTCTGGGGCCGGGACCCGTACGACGACCGCCTCGTCGAGCAGGTGTTGCGGGGCGAGAAGACCGTCACCTGCGCGCTGGCGGCTTTTTACTATGACGACCCGGAGGACGAGCCGGTCGAGCCGGGCGACCTTGTCGAGGTGATCGACGGCCGGGGCAACCGCCGTTGCGTCATCCGCATCGACCGGGTCTACGAGATACCCTTCGGCGGCGTCACCGACGAAATCTTAAAAGGCGAATGCATCGGGTCGATAGAGGAGTTTAAGGCGTGCCACCACCTGTGCTGGGACGCCGATATGGCGAAAATCGGGCAGGTCATCGACGATCGCACCCCGCTGGTCGTCGAACATTTCACCCTGGTGAAATAGTCGTCCCGCAAGACGTATTGATACGCCCGGACAGTAACCCAGTACGCCGATACCGGATGATTAAAGTCCGCTTATTCCATTACTTTCTTCCTGAACGTCAAATAGGCGTCCAGGAGCGCCATCGCCCATACCAGCACGGCGAGCACGCCGATCTCGACGCTGTAGATGATGGCCAGCGCCCAGAAAACGATGTAGGTGAGAAGCAGCATAACGCCGAACTTCTTTTCGGCCACGGCGATCTGGAACAGGCCGGGCACGATCAGGGATACCAGCAGCGTCCTTTCCAGCCTCACCTGTGCCGGCGAGGCGCGGCCGGCGCCCGCATCACTGTTGCCTGCCGGTCTCTTCTTCGTATAGCCGTGATGCCCTCCATGGGCGTCATACTCGGCGCGGAGCTTCGGGTCGGACAGGACTTCGTACGCCTCCGTGACCGCGTTGAAAATTTCCGTGGCGTTGGCCGCCCGGTTCACGTCGGGGTGATACTGCTTGGCGAGGACGCGGTAGGTCCGCTTGATCTCGTCCGGCGTGGCCGTATTCTCCAGACCCAGGATGGCGTAGTAGTCTTTCTCGAAGTCCACATTAACCATAAAGGCCGGTACTGTGTTATAATTTTTTCTGGTTGCGCCGTACTCGATTTACATAAAAAGCTTAATATAAATGGCACTGCGGCACGGACCGTACGTTCGTTCTACCGGCCCGGACGCCGGGCGAGGCACTCCTCGATGTCCGCAAACGATCCCGTGACGTCGTCGGCATCCTTCAGGTACTGTTCCGGCAGCGTCGTGGTCACGGCGATCACATAGCCGGCGCCGGCGGCCTTTGCCGCCTGTATCCCGAGGGGCGCGTTCTCTACCACCACGCAATGTTCCGGCGGGATGCCAAGCCGCTCCATCCCTTTCCGGTACGGGTCCGGGTACGGCTTGCCCCTTGCGGTATCGTCGCCTGCCACGACGGCGTCGAACGCGTCATCGAGGCCGACCTTCCTGATCACGCCGGCCACGGACTTCGCGTTGCTCCCGGTGATCAGCGCCAGCCGGATGCCGTTCTCCCGGAGCATCCGCAGCGTCTCCGGTACGCCGGGGAACGTCTTCGCGTCCTTCGCTGCCAGCGCACGGTAGATCTCGCGCTTATCCTCGATCAGTACTCGCAGCTGATCGTCGGCGATACGGGCGCCTTTTTCCTTGACGATGGCCCTGCCCACCTCCATGGATGGCATCCCTTCCGTCAGGTATACCTCCAGCGGTGTGACGTGGATATCATGTTTCTCGAACGCCTGACGGTAGGCCTCGTAATGCAGGCCCATAGTGTCGGTGATCACGCCGTCGAGGTCGAACAGGACGGCCCGGTATTTTTCTGTGTCAATGCGGCAGGTGGCAGGCATCAATCAATAGTTGGCTTTATCGGGTTTATAGTTACTGCGGGGAAAAGGCAGGGGCATTGTACCTGTGCGTATGGCCGCGGGGGCGTTCGCGCGCGGGGCGAGGAGAGGGATGACATGCGACACGATGGCCCGGGGGTGCTCTTCGCGATATACTAATTGATTATAAAAAGCGTACAGGGGAACCTTTTGGTAAAAGGTTCCCCTTGCACCCTTCCAAAACGTTTCTAAAAATGGTGCCTTCGGCACGTGTGTTTGGTGTCGCGAGTCAGGGGGCTTTTGAAAAAGCCCCCGACAGCCCGCAAAACTTTTTAGCGCTCGGATCGGGATTTGAACCCGAGTCGGAGCCTCGACAGGGCCCCATGATAGGCCTCTACACTATCCGAGCATTTGATGTCCCGCCCCCCGAATTCGAATCGGGGACCTGTCGGTTTCCGCAGTCGTAAGGTCTACAGCCGACCGCTCTGACCAGGCTGAGCTAGGGCGGGATTATTGACACCCGCTCTGGTGCAGCATCACTCATATACTTCAACGTACTTAAACGTTTCGGGCTTGTGGTAAGCCTGCCGTTATCGGTTAATAGCGGCCATGAACTCGCGTTTGATCTGCACGGGCGGCTTCGGGATGTCGGGGACGGCTGCGTTCTGTGCAAGGACGGGGACGTGGATGAACCGCGGGCCCCTGCCGTTCGCCTCCAGAGCCTTCAGCAGTTCCTGCGGAGTGGCAGCTACCGACGTGTTCCTGATGCCGTAAGCCCTGGCCAGGAGGCCGAGGTCCATCTCGGAGGAGTACGTAGGCTGGTTGCCGGTGGACCCGTGGGCGCTGTTGTCGAAGGCCACGATGGTCAGGTTGGGGTTGCGCTCCTGCGCCGTCATGCCGAGGCTGTTCGGCTCGAATAGCAGGCTGCCGTCGCCGTCGAGGACGACGACTTCCCGGTCCGGCTTTCCATGGGCGAGGCCGATGCCGATCGGGGTCGCCAGGCCCCAGCTGCCGAGCATGTAGAAGTTCGTCGGCTGGTCCAGGGCGGCGTAAAGCTCCTTGCTGGGCACGCCGATGTTGGACACGACGATCTTGCCGCGCAGGCAGGGCGCGATCCCCTTGATCATGTCGAACCTCGAGGCCGTCGCATCCGGGACGGCGGACCGGCCGTCGATGTCGAAGCGCCGGGGCGCGGTCTTGACGGCCGGCCGGTATTCCTGCGCGGTCGAGCCTTCCCAGACCTTTGGGGAGAACAGGACGACATAAGGCGTATTTTCCTCGTATGCGGTGAAGATCGCGCTCCGGACCGCGGGCAGCTCGGACGGCCGTTCGACGACGACGTAGGGGATGCCTGTGTTGTCGAGGACGCCGGGCAGGCTTTTGCCCCAGTGCACCTGCGCCGGGATGTTTTCCTTGTAGACGCCGCGCCAGCTGGCCAGGATGGGCAGGGGGATCTCGAAGGTCTTATGCAGCGAAGACAACACGTTAAGCGAGTTGCCGATCCCGGTACTCTGGATGACCATCGCCGGCTTGCGGCCCGCCAGGCAGAGGCCCGCCGCGATGCCGACGCCTCCCTCCTCTCGCATCAGGCGGATCTCGCGAAAGTTTTGCGATACCAGCGGCAGCAGGTTCTTCATCCGGTCGCACGGCAGCGTCAGCGCCGTGTCGATGCCGGAAGCTTTCATGATGTCGATGACGCCCTGCTCGACGTTCATTCCCTGTCGCATCATAGTAACACTTCCATAATTTGCTCTACGGGCGCGTCCGGCCCCGGGACTTCCTGTGCCGGCTCGATCCGGTAGACCGGCATCTCTTTCTCCAGCCGCTCCTGTCCTCCGCCAGTGATGTTCAGCAGCACGCGGCGGCCCTCCAGTATGCCGCGCTCGCAAGCCTGCAGCAGCGCGGCCACGGCCACGGCCGCGGGCGGGAGGATGTCGATGCCCTCGCGCTCCTCGAAGAGCCGCTTCGCCCGCTCGGCCTCGGCCCTCGTCACGCCGTAGACGATGCCGCCCGTATCTTTCAGCGCGTCGTACACGCCGCCGCGGATGCTATAGGGCGGGCTGCGGTTCGACAGGACGTCGCTGTACATTTCGGCGATCGCCCTCTTTGCGTCGGGCATGTCCATGTCGGGCCGGATGTCACGGCGGCCGGCCTCCCAGGCGTGCAGCATGGGCACAAACGGCCGGTTTTGCGCGAGGTGCAGCCGCGGCAGCCCCGCGCCGAAGCGGCCGTCGTCCCGGAGGCGCAGGGCGGCTTCCCACGCGGCGATGCCCCCGGTGCCGCTGCCGATGGCCTGGAAGTAGTCGTCCGGCATCGCTTTCATGGCCACGGCCGCGTCCAGCATCACGGTGCCCATGCCATCCCGCCGCGCCACGTTCTTCGCCCCGCCTTCCGGCATGATTCCCGGCAGCGCGGCGATACGGTCTGCGAGAGCGATGGCGTCGCTGTAATCCGCGTCCCGGACGGCGATGAGCCGGACTGACGGGCCGGGCTCCCGCCCGGGAATCCAGAGCCGCTCGACGTTCCGCTCCGGCACCACGACGATCAGCGGGAAGCCGGTAACGGTCGAAAGATACGCGAACGCCCGCCCCGTGTTGCCGGCCGATGCCAGTACCATCGCCTTTCCCCCGTGCTCCCGCGCGCGGACGATGGTGGGCGGAGCCTCCAGCTCCTTGAAGCTGCAGGTCAGCATCTCTGCGCCCCTCTCCGGCCAGTAGCCGTTGAACGCGACGTAGAGGTCGATATCCAGCTCACGGGACAGGCTGTCGCTCCGGTAAGTGACCGTCGCGCCGCGCGATTCCGTGTGGCTCCGGGCCGGCAGCCAGTCGTAAAACTTCCACATGCCCGGCAACTCGCGTATCGTTAACCGCTTTGTATAATATTTTGTCCTGATAAGCGAACCACACGGACAACTAAGGGTATAATGGTCGGCCATCGTGCGGTTGCACCATGGGCAGATTAGCTCGTAGGCTCCCACCTGTCTCTCTCCTGTCTCGTACAGATTAAAATTCGACCTGTCTGCTATTATATGTTTTGCCGGCATCGTCGGCCGATGGCATTTCCGGGGTAACGCAGGTATTCATTATCCTTGTTGTGATAAATTATTGCCTTTAGTGATTACCGGCGAAGACTATAGTGTGAGTGTTTGTGATGACTCTACACCTGCCAGGCTCACATACCGGCCTCATTACGGGCATTACCCCTGCCTGCGCAGAAAAAATGGGCGGAGGCAGGGCCTTTTTACGGGTAGAAGAAAATTTTTATGGTTATAGGATTTATAGCATAACACATCCTGCTGATCATTTCTATAATGTTCACCAAGGTCTGGAGATAACACATGACCGATCCCAACGTCACGATCACTCTCATCGGCAGCAGGCTCGCTTCCGTGGGCAACGAGTTCATCTACCGCGGGCTGGCAGGCGAGTGCGAAAAGTGCAAGCTAAAAAACACCTGCCTGAACCTGGACAAGAACAAGAAATATCGTATCGTAGGTCTGCGTAACGGCATGGATCACGACTGCCTGCTCCACGACGTCAGCGTCCGCGCCGTCGAGGTGGTCGCCTGCCCGATCATCGTGGCCATCGAGTCCCGCAAAGCCTTCAACGGCTCGAAGCTGCTCTACGAGGCGCCCGAGTGTGACAGGGAGTGCGAACATTACGAAGTCTGCCACCCGCAGGGCATCGCCACCGGCGAAAAGTACACCATCGCGGCCGTGATGGGCGACGGGCCCGCGCCGTGCCCGAAGGGGCTGACGCTCAAGATCGTCGAGCTCCGGCCCTAGCCCTTTTCTCATGGAAAAACCGGCAACCGCCAGCAATGAGGGCAGTCACGCGTGCGCGCGGGCGGCCCCGGTCTGCGACGATTGACCCGATCTGTTTTATTATCTTTTATCCCGGCCCGGGCCGGGCACGGCTAAAGTTTAAAATGATACGCACCGTTACGGTGCGTGTAAAACAGTTATTTCTCTTCTTCCTCTTCCCTGAAGTCCTCGGCTTTGAAGGTCTCCTTAAAGACGATCTTCTTCATGCCGGCCGAGTTCACCAGGAACCGGGCGATGAGCAGCTTGCCCACTGCCCACGACTCGTCGATGGCCAGCTCCTTCGGCACGTCGATCTTGATGGTGTCGTCCTTCAGCTCGAACTCCGCGTCCTCGCTTACGTAGCCGTGCAGCAACGCTTCTATCTTTTCCTTGCGGTCCCGGATGACGCTCTCGATCTTGTACTCGTAGACTAACGTCTTTCCGGCGAGTGGCTCGTTGTAGTCCACCTTGACCCGTCCGCCGGAGACGCTCTCGATCACGCCGATCCGGCCGTTGTACTCGACCATCTCGCCGGGCTCGGCTTTGCCTTCAAACTTCTTGACCGGCACGATCTCGATGGCGTCGAGGCTGCGTTCGCCGAAGCCCTTCGCCGGCTCGACCTTCACCTTGCCGCCGTAGCCTTCGCTTTTGCCGATCAGGTCCTCCTCCAACCCCTCCACGAGGAACCCGGAGCCCACGATAACCACCATGGGCTTATACTTCTTTTCCTCGTCGTAGATGCCGCTCTCTTTCGCGATCTTCTCATCGGTCGTGTCGAACACGGTGCCGTCGGCCAGCCTGCCGGTGAACGACAGCCTGATAAAATCCCCTTTCTTTATGGGCATAGCGATTCCTGCTGTTGCCTAATTTCTTGCTGGTGCTATAATAAGTCTTCTACCGCGTCCGTTAAAATAACGTGAAGATCGGCAATAAAAACAACATATCTTCAAACAATTGAAATCGGTAATTTTTTTGCCATCGATAATCGAAAGGTTTATTGCTTAAAATGTAATTACATTTTCATAACAAGGCGTTGCTACCTGACCGTGTGGAAGAGCCGTGTCATGCCTTGTATGGGGGTATCATGTTATCGGGGTTTGCCATGCTGGGCGCCATCGCGCTGGGCGCCATCTTCTGCTCGCTCCAGGGTAAGGTATAACAGGCCATTATGCCCTGACAGGCATCTTTTTATTGGCCTGGCGATAGAAACTACAGGATACTGTCAAAAAATGTAAAAGAAGAAAGGAGCTTACTCCTTCTTCTCTTCGCCCTTTTCTTCGCCCGCGGCCGGGGCTTCAACCGGCTCGAAGGCTTCCTTCTTCTCTTCCTTCTCGTAGGTCTCCTGGAAGACGACCTTTTCGATGCCCTCGAGTTCCATCAGCTCGGACGCGATGGCGCCCTTGGCCAGCAGCCAGCGCTGGTTGAACGCGAAGTCCTTGGGGACCTCGACCTTGACCTTGTCTTCCTTGACCTTGTGATCCATGTCCTTGCCAGAGAACATCCGGAGGATGGCGGCGATCTTCTCGTCGCGTTCCTCGATCTGGGCCTCGATCGTGTACTCGTAGGTCAGCGTCTCGCCAGCGAGCGGGGAGTTGAAGTTGATCCTCGCGCGGCCTCCCGCGATGTTCTCGACCGTGCCGGTCCGCCCGCCCACGTTGACCCTCATGCCGGGCCGGATGGGCTCCTTGAACTTCTTGACCGGGATCGTCTCGATCTGGTCGATGCGGCGCAGGCCGAAGCCCTTCTCCGGGGGCACGGTCAGGGTGCCGTGGTACCCGACTTCCTTGCCGATGAGGTCCTCGTCCAGCCCCGATACGACAAAGCCCTTGCCGACGACGACCGTCTCCGGGCCGTAGCTGGCCTGCTCGTTGTAGACGCCGAATTCCCTGGCCACGTTAGCGTCTGTGGTGTCAAACACCGTACCGTTCTCGAGCTTCCCGGTGTATGAGAGCTTGATGTAATCTCCTTTCTGGATAACCATAATGATACACCAACTAAAATCTGGTATCCTTAATATCGTTTTGCCTGATAATTGTTACGGTAACGGGAGGCCCCGGAGGTTTCAGGCTGCCCGCGGGATAGCCGAAACCCTGGTGGCCTCACAGGATGCCGGACTCGACGAGCGCCTTCACGTCGCCCCAGTTCTCGACGATCATGTCCGCGAAGTGGAAGCGTACCGGGGAATAGCTCGTGGTGATGCCCACGGTGAAGATGCCCGAGAGCCTGGATACCCACAGGCTGCGGGGCGTGTCGTCGATAGCCCAGCGGATATCGTGGGCGTGCCGGAGGCGGACGATCGCGTCTCGCTTGAAGTCGAAGTCGTGGACGTCCGCAGACGGCTTGAAGATCGCCGCGTCGCCCTCCCGGTACAGGCCGTTCTTTCGCATGAACTCGAGCGTGACCCGGCCCTTGTCGACCGGGCTCCGGAACCGGCCGGAGAGGTAAATAATCCTGACGCCTCTGGCGCGTAAAAGGTCCAGCGTCTCGATGGCCAGCGGGTAGGGCTGATCGAGGAACATCAGCTTCGTGGACAGAAAATCCCGGAAGTACTGCTCCTGCAGGGGTCCTGACAATAGCCGCGAGCAGTACAGGTCGCGCCAGACCTCGTCGGCGGACACCGGCCTCCCCAGGATGTCCGAGCAGAGCGCCGCCCTGCGCTGGTCGCAGGACATGACCGTATTGTCGATATCTACGATGACAGCCTCACGCTCTTGCATATACGATAGTACGTCGTCTTTCCTCAAAAACAGTTGCGCATAGCAATTATTATGCCGATCGCCCGCGATGTGGTAGCGATGATAGAGGTCGAGATTAAGGCGCGGGCATCGACAGACGCGCTGGCGGATGTGTTGAAGCGACGTGGCGCGGAATTCGAGAAGACTGTAGTGCAGTCCGATACGTACTACAACGCCCCGCACCGGGACTTTGCCGAGACGGATGAGGCGGTTCGCATCCGGGAGCAGGACGGCAGGGCCTACCTGACCTATAAGGGGAAAAAGATCGACGCGCAGAGCAAGACCCGGAAAGAGGTCGAGGTCGCCGTTGAGAATAAAGCCCGGATGGAAGACATCCTGCTCTCGCTGGGCTTCCGCAAGACGCTCGACGTGATCAAGACGCGCAGCATCTATCATTACGGCGGCGTCGAGATCTGCCTCGATCGCATCGAGGGCCTCGGCGAGTTCGTGGAGCTGGAGTCGATGGCGGAGAACGCCTCTGAGATACCGCAGAAGCGGGACGGGCTCATCGCGCTCATGCGCGAGCTTGGCGTGGAGGGCGGGCAGATCCGGGAGTCGTACCTCGAGATGCTGATGGCTAAAAAATTTTTTATCTAAGCGTTTTCATGGTATGCGGGCGCCCGCGCGCGTTACCAACGCTCGTGATGCTCGATCTGTTTCCCTAACCTGGGCGGTGCCTCCGGCGCCTCGTCCGGCACGCCGAGGGGCATGATCGCCACTGGCCGAACCTCTGCCGGGAGGCCCAGGGCCCGGGCGACGGCGTTCTCGTCGAACGCCCCGACCCAGCAGGTGCCGAGCCCGAGCGCGAAGGCCTGCAGCATCATGCTCATCACGGACGCCGCCGCGTCCTGGACGACATACAGGTCTGCGCGTTTGCCGTATTTCCGCTTCGTCCGCGGCAGGTTGGTACAGGTGACGATACACACGGGGGCTTCCTCGATGAACCGCTGCTTGAGCGCGGCATCCGAGATCATCCTCTTCGTCTGCGGGTCCCGGACTACGATGAATTCCCGGCCCTGCAGGTTGCCCGCTGAGGGCGCCATCTGGGCAGCGTACAGTATTTTTGCCAGGGCATCGTCGGGCACTGCGTCGCCCCGGTAGCTGCGAATGGAGCGACGTCCTTCGATCGCTGTCGATACGTCCATTTCGTTCACCAATAACCTTATATTCGGCTCAGCCACTATTATTATATCGTCTTAATGGTGAGCGAATGCGAATTACTATGGATCTCGAGCTGAAGGACATACCGGGGCAGCTGGTCAACGCGCTGGTCCCGATCTCAGACGCAGGCGGCAACATCGTCAGCGTGGTGCATCACCACGCCAAGCGGACGCCGCGGGGCACTATCCCCATCCAGGTTACCTTCGACTTCGAGGGGGACCTGGAAGCGCTTAAGTTCTCCCTCGAGTCCCGGGACATCAAGATCGGGCGGGTGAACGAGGCCAAGCTGCTGGAACACCGCACGGTCCTCATCGTCGGCCACATCATTCATTCGGATATCCGCGACACTATCGACCAGATCGACCAGACCGGGTACGCCGAGGTCGTCGACCTGGCCATGAGCATGCCGGGCATCAACCTGAAGTCGTCCGCCCGGATCGGCATCAGCGCCGAGGGTAAAGAAGAGGCCCGTAAGGCCATGAGCCTGATGCGGCAGATCGCCCGGAAGAAGGACCTGCTGGTCATCGAGCCGATCAACTCGGAGGACACGCAATGAAAACGCTGAGCGTCGCCATCATAGGCATGGGCAGCGTGGGCCAGGGCGTCCTCAAGGTGCTCGCCGGGAGCAAGGGCCAGTACCCGGCGCAAAGGACTGTCATCAAAGTCGTGGCCGTCGCCGACTCGAAGGGTGTCGCCGTGGACGATAAAGGCCTGGATCCCGGCCGGGTGCTGAAAGAAAAGCTCAACGGCGACCTGAAGCGATCGGGACAGTCCGCCCTCGACTATATCCGGACCGGCAACTACGACGTGCTGGTGGAAGTCACCCCCACGGACGCGAAGACCGGCGAGCCGGGGCTGTCGTACATTACGGCGGCGTTGAGCCGGGGCAAGAGCGTGGTCACTTCCAACAAAGGCCCGGTCGCGCTCCAGTATAAGGCGCTCACAGGCATGGCCCGCGAGAAGGGCGTGCACTTCCTCTACGAGGCGACCGTGGGCGGCGCGATGCCGGTGTTCAACCTGCTGCGGA
Organism: Methanocella sp. PtaU1.Bin125; assembly: GCA_002067315.1. Lineage (GTDB taxonomy): Archaea > Halobacteriota > Methanocellia > Methanocellales > Methanocellaceae > Methanocella_A. The sequence goes on from MVRA01000187.1 coordinate 63,413, forward strand.
CGCCGCTCGCAGGCAACAAGGTGCTCGGCATCAAGGGCATCTTTAATGGCACCTGCAACTACATCCTGACCCGGATGGCCAGCGAGGGCCTGCCCTATGACATGGTGCTCTCCGAGGCGAAGGAGCTCGGGTACGCCGAAGCGGACCCCACCTACGACGTCGAGGGTATCGACACGGCCCTGAAGGTCGTCATCCTGGCGAACACCGCCTTCGGCATGAACGTCAGCCTCAAGGACGTCAGCGTCGTGGGCATCTCCAGCATCACGCCCGACGCCCTCAAGCTCGCGGCGGACGACGGCTACGTGATCAAGCTGATCGGCGAGGTCCGGCCCAACGGCGCCGAGCGGGTATTGAAGGTCAGCCCGCGGCTGGTGCCGAAGATGCACCCGCTCTCCGTGCAGGGCACGCTCAACGCGGCGCTCATCGAGACCGCGCTGGCCGGGGACATCGCCGTCGTCGGCAAAGGCGCCGGGTCCGTCGAGACCGCCAGCGCCATCCTGAGCGACCTCCTCTACATCGCGACCACATCGTAAAAGTCGCCAAGCGTCCAAGATGAGCCGCCAAGACGCCACTGTAGAAAATAAGAGGCGCCAAGGCGCCAAGTCTTTTTTTATGTTTAAGACGCCAAGCGTCCAAGAGGAGGGGCCAAGACGCCACTGTAGGAAAAAAGAGGCGCCAAGGCGCCAAGTGTTTTTTAGTAAAAAGATACCAGATAGCTAAGTTGCCGTATAAGGGACACATGCGTAGCATCTTGGAGTCTTAGATACTTGAACATAAAAATTACACTTGGCGCCTTGGTGTCTCTTATTTTCTATAGTGGCGTCTTGGTACCTCTTCTTGGACGCTTGGCCCCTTGCCGCGGTCGAAAGGTTTTATAGGTCGGGCATGCATGTTATCGCAGCTATGTTGAAGATCGGAGTCATCGCCATCCAGGGTAACGTCGAGGAGCACGTCGAGGCCACCCGGCGCGCGCTGGGCGGCCGCGGCGAAGTGGTGAAGATCAAGCACGCGGGCATCGTGCCGTCCTGCGACGGCATCGTCATCCCCGGGGGCGAGAGCACCACGCTGTGCCGGCTCGCCTGGTCCGAGGGCATCGCGCAGGAGATCATCGATCTCGCGAAGGCCGGCCGGCCGATCATGGGCACCTGCGCCGGGCTCATCCTCCTGGCGAGCCGCGGCGACGACGAGGTGGCGAAGACGAAGCAGCGCCTGCTCGGCCTCATGGACACGACCGTAGACCGCAACGCCTTCGGCCGGCAGGTCGACTCCTTCGAGGCGCCGCTGAAGATCAAGGGTTTCGACGAGCCGTTCAACGCCGTGTTCATCCGTGCGCCCGCCATCGTGAGCGCCGGCAAGGGCGTGGACGTGCTCGCGAAGATCGACGGCCGTATCGTGGCCGCCCGCCAGAAGAACCTGCTGGCGCTCGCCTTCCACCCCGAGCTGACGGATGATCTGCGGCTGCATAAGTACTTCCTGGAAATGATCTCGAAAAGCAAGAATTAAAACACGTTTAAAAATTGGTTCTTTTGCGTTTTTCGGATCTGCCGATTCAATGAAACGGGCTTTGTTTCGGGGGCCTGTCGTACCCGTACTCGCGACGACCGCAACGAAACGCGACGGGCGCGACGTTTCTCTAAGTTCTCGCGACGATCGCGACGAAACGCGACGGGCGCGACGTTTTTA
>MVRA01000188.1 GCA_002067315.1 Methanocella sp. PtaU1.Bin125
GAAAAAACATTATAATATGTTAAGTTATATCGATGATCACAAGAATTGACGGTGCTTCATTAAGGGCGAAAGTGGTAGAATGGTAGAATTGACTGTTATCCAGAGAGAAATCCTTTCAGCGCTCATCAACCTGTTCCGGGAGAAGGGCCGGGCCATCAAGGGCGAGGAAATTTCCGAGCGGATCGACCGCAACCCGGGGACCGTGCGGAACCAGATGCAGTCGCTGAAGGCGCTGGGGCTGGTCGAAGGGGTGCCCGGGCCGAAGGGCGGCTACAAGGCGACGGGCTCGGCCTACCAGGCGCTGAACCTGACGGCCGTGGAGCACGAGGCCGACGTCGCCATCTACCGGAACGGCGAGCGCGTGCCGAACACCAACGTGGCCGACATCGACCTGAACACGGTCAGGCACCCGGACATGTGCCGGGCCAGCATCAAGATTTTGGGCGACATCAGGAACTTCGACGTGGGCGATTCCATCCAGGTGGGCCCGACGCCGGTGAACAAGCTGGTCGTCCGGGGCGAAGTGGTCGGCAGGGACGACATCAGCGGCGTGGTGCTGCTCAGCATCACGGAGATGATCTCCATCCCCAAGAAGCCGGTGCGCGACTACATCAACCACAGGCTCATCACGGTGCCCGTGAGCGCCACGATCAAGGACGCGCTGATCACGTTCGCTAAGAACGACATCCACGGCGCCCCCGTCGACGACGGGGGGAAGATCGTCGGCATGGTCACGTACACGGACATCGGCCGGGCGGTGGCCTCGGGCAAGGAGAATAACCGGGTGACCGAGTTCATGACGCGCAACGTGATCTCTATAGAGTCGGCCGAGCCGATGTACGAGGCCGTGTCGCTGATGAACAAGAGCAAGGTCGGCAGGCTGCTGGTCACGGAAGACGGCCGGCCCAAGGGCATGATTACCCGGATGGACGTGATCAGCCGGCTGACGACATACTAAAGCTGCCGGCAAAAAATATAAAAAATCGTTTTTTCTCTTTTACTCGATAACCCGGGTAGCCTTCGCCACCTTCAGGGCCGCGTCCCGGGTGATCCCGGTGTCGCCGAGTATCGTGTAGCGTTCGGGCCTGATCCTGTGGGCTTCCGTCAGCGCCTGGACGATGTATTTGTCCTCGATGCCCAGCCCCTTCGCGTCCACGGGGGCGCCGATGGTGAGCAGCGCGTTGCGGATGCTCTGCCAGTCGCCGCCGTGCAGGTACATCATCATGATCGTGCCCACGCCGCACTGCTCGCCGTGGAGCGCCGGCCGCGGCGCTATGCGGTCGAGGACGTGAGAAAACTTGTGCTCGCTGCCGCTGGCCGGGGCAGACGACCCTGCGATGCTCATCGCGACGGACGAGGAGACCAGCGCTTTGACGACCTGCCTGACTGAATCCTCCAGCCCGGGCTTGATCTCGGAAGCCGAGTCCATGACGATCTGCGCGGTCATGATCGACAGCGCCGCCGCGTACTCCGAGATATAGACGTTGCGGAGCCGCGAGGCGAGCCGCCAGTCCAGCACCGCCGTGTAGTTGGAGATCACGTCGCCGCACCCCGCGGCCAGCAGCCGGTATGGCGACCGGGCGATGATGTCCGTGTCGGCGATCACGCACAGCGGGGCCTCGGCCTGTATAGAGACGGTCTCGCCGTCGTGCTTTATCGAGGCGCGCGAGGAGGCGATGCCGTCGTGCGAGGCCGCGGTGGGCACGCTGATGAAAAACAGGTCCTGCTGTGTCGAGGCAAGCTTGGCGGTGTCGATGGCCTTGCCGCCGCCCACGCCGAGCAAGAAATCGGCGTTCGTCTCTTTCGCCATCGCTTTTGCCTTCTCGACGCTGGCCATGGTGGCCTCGTCGACGACCAGGAAGTCGACGTCGTATCCGCCGGCCCGCAGGCTGTCGGCTGCGGCCTCGCCCGCGATGTGCTTCGTCGTCCTGCCGGTGACGATGAGCGCCCGCCCCTTGAGACGCATGCTGCGGCACAGCCCGCCCACGCTCCGGATGGCGCCGGGCCCGGCGATGACGTTGCGCGGGAGCTGCATCCATTTCTCGCTGTGCTTGGATACGTTTATATCAGAATTGCTCGTTATAACACCCCACAGGTGAGAACATGGACTTCGACATCGGCTCCGACATCGTCGGCTTCATCGACAAATACTTCATCCATCCGATCGTGTACTCGGGCGAAGGCTATAACCCCGTCAACACGGTCACCTATGCTATTATCCTTGGTATAAGCCTTTTCGCCATATTAAAGTTAATGGATGTCCTTAAAATCAGGCTCGATGAGCGGTTCGTCATTTCTACGGCCCCCTATATCCTGCTCGGCGCCTCCCTGCGGGTCATCCAGGACGTGGGCCTGCTGCAGCCGCCGTTCAGCTACCTGTTCATCACCCCGCTGGTCTACGTGCTCGCGTTCGTCATCACGGCCACGGTCCTCCTCACCTGCCTGTTGCTGGAGCGCAAGGGCGTGATCAAGGACTACGCGAAGCCCTACTTCTGGGCCGGCATCGCGGGCATAGCCATCGTGCTCGGGCTGCTCTCCACGAAGCAGTTCAGCAGCGCGTGGTGGGCGCCGGTCGTAGTCGTGCTGCTGGCGTCGGCGTTCACGGGCGGCATCTACCTGGTCGCCCGTCACTTCAAATGGGACTTCCTGACCAACAGGCTCAACATGGCCATCCTCGGGGCCCACATGTTCGACGCCTCCTCGACCTTCACGGCCATCGACCTCGTCACCGGGTTCGCGGAGAAGCACGTGGTGCCCGTCTTCTTCATCAACTTTACCGGCACGGCGGCGGTCATGTACGTACTGAAGCTGGCGGTCTTCATCCCGGTGATCTACGTCATCGAGAAGTATTTCAAGGATGACCCGCAGCTTTACTATGCGATCAAGTTCGTGCTGCTGGTGCTCGGTTTCGGGCCGGGCATCCGGAACACGCTCGAGCTGACGTTCGTACAGGCATGATCCAGGGCTTCATTCCGGGGCCGCGGGACTTCGCGGCCTATGTCTACAAGATCAGGTACTCCGTCTACGCCGTAGCCCTGCTGATGCTGCTCTCATTCCTGATCGGAGTGGTCTTCGCGGCCACGATGCCCGACGAGACTGCCAGGATCCTCAGCCTCATTTCCAGCCAGATGGAAGACATCCAGTCTGACTCGTCATTCGGGCTGATGATCAACCTGTTCGTGCACAACGCCGCCATCTGCCTGGTCATGGTCCTGCTGGGCCTCGCCCTCGGGCTGATCTCGCTGCTGATCGTCTTCGACAACGGGCTCATGATCGGCCTGGTCGGCGGCGCCGTCGCGGGCAAGGCCGGGCTGGTGTTCACGCTGGCCGCCATCCTGCCGCACGGCGTCATCGAGCTTCCGATGCTGGTACTGTCCGCCGCGATCGGCGTGCACCTGGGCTACTGCGTGCTTATGGCCCTGTTCCGGAAGCCGATCAGCATGCTCGACGAGCTGAAGAACGGCCTCCTGGTCTTCGCGGTATGGGTGGTGCCGCTGCTGCTGGTCGCCGCGTTCGTCGAGAGCTACATCACGACGGCGCTTGTCTATTTTCTGACACAATAGTCCGATGGGCCCGCGTGCGCGCGCGAGGCCGGCCGACCGCCGACCGGCATAGCCCGGAACCATCCGGGGAGACGTACACACGGTTCAAGGGAAGATATACAATCGTTTGATCTCCATTAGCTTTCTTTAGATCTTCGTCCCCTTCGTGCCTTTGTGGCCGCCGTATTTAGCGGCACATCACTATAAATATAATATACAATTTATTATATTTTGATATCGTTGTTTTACGGGCCGGGCCTGTGCGCCGGCCGACAGTAGGGGATGCGATGACGTTCACGAAAAAGATACCGGGGGCGAGGGATTTCCTCGACTACACCTACAACCTGCGGTGGTACGTGCTGGCTGTCGTGCTTGTATTTGCATTATTCACGGCGATCGGCTACGCCATTGCGGTGACCTCGCCGGCGTTCACGGACCAGACGATCGCGGGCTTCCGGGAGGAGGTCGGCCCGCTCAAGCAGACCTCCGCCCTCCAGCTCATGCTCGGCATCTTCGAAAATAACGTGATCAAATGTTTCCTCGTCGTCGTGCTGGGCCTGGCCCTGGGCATCGCGCCTGTGCTGTTCATGATGGCCAACGGCATCGTCATCGGCATCGTCGTCGGCGCCACGCTGGCGAAGGCCGGGCTGCTGTACGTCGTGGTCGGCATCCTGCCCCACGGCGTCATCGAGATGCCGATGATCTTTATCTCGGCTGCCATCGGGCTCAAGCTGGGCTTCGACGTGATACGGGCGCTGGTGATGAAAAAGGTCCACCTCTGGAAGGATATCAGGGAAGGGCTGCTGATCTTCATCTTCTGGGTGGCGCCGCTGCTGTTCGTGGCCGCGTTTCTGGAGACGTTCGTGACCGGGACGTTGCTGTACATGTTCTTCGCTAACTGAAGCCCGCCCGCGCGAGCGCGAATGCCCGGGCATATTTGCTGCGGCCTGCCCGGCCCGTGGTTGCGCTGCCTCCTGTAATGCTTCTGCCATACATACTTGCTTATACATACAGTCAGACGCCGTCATGGATAAGTTTAATTATTTGCAGGTACAAGGTTCTGCAAAAACCCAGCAGAGACCAATATGAGCATTATTGACGAGATTTTTAAGCTCAAGAAAGAGAGGGACGCCGTGATACTGGCCCATAACTACCAGCGCGGCGAGGTGCAGGACATCGCCGACTACACGGGCGACTCGCTCGGGCTCAGCCAGAAGGCGGTCGATATCGAGGCGAAGGTCATCGTCTTCTGCGGCGTCGACTTCATGGCCGAATCGGCCGCGGTGCTGAACCCGGACAAGACCGTCCTCAACCCGAAGCCGGAGGCGAAATGCCCCATGGCGGAGATGATCACCGCGGACGCGCTGCGGGCCTTCAAGAAAGAGCACCCCGGAGCGGCCACCGTCTGCTACGTCAACTCGTCGGCAGCCGTCAAGGCGGAGAGCGACATCTGCTGCACTTCCTCCAACTCGATCAAGGTCGTCAACTCGCTGGAGCAGGACGAAGTGATCTTCGTGCCGGACTACAATCTGGCGATGTACACGCAACGGTTCACCGCGAAAAAGATCTACCCGTGGAACGGCTTCTGTCCGACCCATCACCAGATCACGGCGGGGGATGTCCTGGTCTCCCGGATGGAGCACCCGGGCGCCGAAGTGGTCGTGCACCCCGAGTGCCGGCAGGAGGTCATCGACCTGGCGGACGGCGTCTACTCCACGGACGGCATGCTGAAGTACGCGAAGACGACAGACAAAGACCTGATTATTGGCACCGAGGTCGGGATCATCCACCGGCTCAAGAAGGAGAACCCCGGCAGGAACTTCTACCCCGTATCAGGTTACGTCGTCTGTCCCAACATGAAGATGATCACGCTGGAAACCGTCAGGGACAGCCTCCGGGACATGCGGACGCCGATCAGCGTGCCGGAAGATATTCGTATTAAAGCGAAAAATGCACTGGATAAGATGCTGGCAGCAGGCAGAGGAGAGAAGTAACATGGCGCAGGACCAGGAACAGCTGGCCAGAGGCCTGGCTGAAAAGATTGAGAAGCTGGCCGCAGGGCGGGAGATCAAGATCATGCACGTCTGCGGCACGCACGAGTACACGATCACGAAGAGCGGCATCCGGTCCCTGTTGCCGCCGAACGTCAAGGTGGTCATGGGCCCGGGCTGCCCGGTCTGCGTCACGCCCCAGAGCGAGATCGACGCGATCGTCGAGCTGGCAGAGCAGGGCAAGATCATCTGCACGTACGGCGATCTGCTGCGGGTGCCCGGGACGAAGTCGAGCCTGTACGACTCGGTCGGGGACATCCGGATCGTCCAGAGCATCGCGCAGGCCGTGGACATCGCCCGGCAGAACCCGGATAAGGAGATCGTGTTCATGGCGGTCGGCTTCGAGACCACCGCGCCGACCACGGCGGCCGTTCTGCTGGCCAACCCGCCTGACAATTTCTCGGTCGTGCTCTCTCACCGGCTGGTGCCCCCGGCCATGAAATGGCTCATGGAGCAGGGCGAGGCTGCCCTGTCAGGTTTCCTGCTGCCCGGCCACGTCTGCACCATCGCGGGCACGAAGGAGTACGAGGCGTTCCCGGTGCCCCAGGTCATC
>MVRA01000189.1 GCA_002067315.1 Methanocella sp. PtaU1.Bin125
TCGTACCACCGGGACGCGTAGTCGCTCACGATGGTGAAGGTGACGTTGGTGACGTTCGTGCTGGCATAGGCCGTGCTGCCCGGTATCAGCCAGGTCCGGATCGTGCCGGTGCCGCTGGAGCTGAAGGACTGTGCGGTACCGTTCAGCCGCAGGGCGTTGAAGGAGACGATGGCCCGGCCGGGGACGTCGGGGTCGGCCGTAACTGTCAGGGAAGGCGGGGCGAGCATGATGCTCCCGCCGGGCTGTGCCATCATGACCATGCCGCACTCGTAGCTGATGTTCTGGTCTGCATAAAAGCGGTTGTTCGACTGATAGATGAGGCGGCCCAGGGCCGTGGCCGAGCCGAGGTCCAGCCGGGCGCCGGACATGTAATCGTAGGCCGTCACGGTCAGCTGCCCGTAGGAAGGGTCCAGCGAGAGCGTGCCGTGAGAGCTGGACGGGTCGATGCCGGGGATGGCCCCGCCGCCCATCTCGACGCTGGCGCTGGCGGCGTAGCCAACGCCCGTGGCGGCGGACGCCGCCTGGTCCATGTCCAGCTGCGTCTTGAAGGCGCTGAAGTCGGCGATCACCTGCTGCATGTGGTCGGCTTCCAGCTGCTTCTTCACGTCCGGTATGTAGGCGATCTTGATCACGGCGGCCACCGAGACTATCAGCGCCAGGATCAGTATCAGCCCCACCACCGTCGATATGCCCGAACTGTCCATCCTGCCCGACATCTTCGCTCACCTCAGGTTAAAGTCTCCCAGCACCGTATGCGAAGCCGAATTGTAGACCATCACGTTCAGGCGCGGGTCCGTGGGATTCGCCACGTATAGCGTCTCTCCGATCTCCCACCGCCCGTTGGCGTTGGCATCGCTGTCGGGTACGCTGTACGGCGCCGCATGGCCGTTGACGATGACCCCGACATCGCCGAAGCTCACGCTGTCCCCGCCCGTATGCGTCAGGCTGACGGTGGAGCTGTTATTGGCCGCGCTGATCTCGACGATGATCGTCTCCGGCCGGCTCATCATCCCGTTCACCGCGACCACGAGCAGCCCGAACACCATCACGGTGATGGCCAGCATCATGATCTCCCCGATTATTGCCGATACCCCGTCGTCCGTCCCGTCTCGTCTTTTCTGCGCCATATGCCACCTAAATAAACAATGCGAACACCACATAGCCGACGAACATCATGATCGCCGCGTGCTTCAGCCCCGAATAGATGTTCCCTTCGCTCATCATGCCGGTTACCAGCCCTGAGAAGAGGCCCTGGATGAGCACGGCGTGCATGAACAGGAGCTGGAAAACGCCCACGTCCGCGCCTCCGGCGAAGGATATGCCCTGCGCCGCCGCCTGCAGCTCATCCGTGAAGGCGTGGCCCGGCACGGCCGGCAGGAACACGGTACTCAAGGTATAGATGATGTAGAGGAACACGAAGAACGATATGTAGATGATCGACGTGTAGAGCAGCATGTTCAGCACGCGGTCGCTCCGGTCGTTCTGGGTCGCGGCCGCGTCGGCGGCCGCGATGGAGAGCGTCTCCTTGATGTCCCCGGAGGACTCGCTGGCCTTGGTGATCAGGGTCACCACCCGCCGTATCGACGCGGTATTGATGCGCCGCTCGAAGCGGATGAGCGCGTCCTTCGTCTCCGCGCCCCACTCGATGTCGGTCCACATCTTCCTGATCTCAGAGTTTAATACGCCGAGGTTGGAGCTGAGCAGCGACTTGATCGCCAGCGTGAGCGTCAGGCCGGACTCGTTGTAGGACGCCAGCCGCTTCAGGAACTCGGGGATGACCGCGTCCATCTTACGGACCCGGTGGCTGCGCATTTCCCAGAACAGGGCGAACGGCAACAGCGCGATGGCCAGCATCGCCAGGACGGGCAGGGTCAGCGCTTCCAGCATCTCGTAATAGGGCAGCCCCGGGGCCGGGCGCGCCAGGACGATAAAGACAACGATAGCGACGGGTACGGTAATATACAGCACCAGGGAAGGCTTCCCGATGAAGGCCGCCGCCGGGCTCTCCAGGAACCGGCTCAGGTTGTACCGGAACTCGGCGCGGTCCAGGGTCTTGCTCTTGTTGCCGCCATCCGTCGCGACCTTGCGCACGTCCGCGAACTCGTCGAGCTCCCGGCGGATCTCCTTCGCGCGGTTGTCGTCGCTGCCCAGGCCCAGGATGGTCAGCAGCCAGATGAAGAGCAGGGAGCCGCCCGGTATGAGCAGGTAGATGAGCAGCTCGATTTGCCGGGTATCGCCCGAGGTGATCATGCCAAGCGAGATCAGGATGACGATCAGAAACAGCGGGCCCGCGACGAACGCCGTGACGTAGACCTCCGCGAGCATGTTAAGCATTTCCAGCAGCCCCCGGCGTTCCTGCGATGCCACCACCTGGAACTGGTCGGACCGGGAATGCATGAACTTCGCGAGGTCGCCGCCGCTCTCCATGTTGGCGGCCAGGCTGTCGAAAAAGTTCCTCAGCGGCTCGGAGGCGGTCAGTAGCGACGCCTGCTTGATCGACGTGATCAGGTCGAGGCCCATCAGGTCGACGCCGCGGATCACCGTCTCCAGCTCGACGGCCACCTCGCCATAGATGTCGCTGTGCTCGTTCATGGTGCGGAAGATCTCCAGCAGGTTCATGCCGCCGTTGCTCATGGCATACATGAACGTGACCGCGTGGGGCAGCATCTGGTTGATGTTCGACTCCCGGATGCTCGCCCGGTAGAAGGGATAGTTGCGATACAGCAGGTAGCTGGTCATGAACGCGGCGAGGAACGACGCGCCGGCCAGCAGGACCAGCGCGAACGGCTGGCTGGCGGCCACGTTGACGAGCGGATTATCGCTGGACACGTCGTGCCAGGGCAGGAACGTGTGATCGGGCGAGGTCATCGCCGCCACTAAGGCGATCATGACGAAGGACGCCGCGACCGAAAAGCCCGCCATCGCGCTGATGAACAGCATGCGCGAGACGTAGATGTCCAGCGGCACGTTGATATTGCCCTTCTTGAGGCTCACCTCGAGGTCGAAGTACACCTGCCGGTTCCGGCGGGCATATGCCCCGAAGAGGCGATATGCGAGGCCGTCGATCAGGTATAGTTCACTGGCCATCCGTGCCTACCTTCCCGAGTCCGACTCGATCATCTTCGCGAACTCGTCGCCCGCGATCATCTCGAGGACCTTTTCCGGCATGACGTAGTACGAGTTGATCGCGATGGTCACCCGCCGGTAGTCCCGGATGCCCCGGTCGTGCAGGTATTCGAGCACTTTCATGCGGTCGGCGATCTCCTTCTTCAGCCGCGCCCGGTCCCAGCCGCGCCGGGACATGATGTCGGCGAGCACCACGGACTCGCCCATGGACTCGTACGTGTCGTCCAGCGAGTTCCAGCGGTACAGCTCGTTGATCCGCAGGTTGTTCGTCCGCGGGTCGATGCCCGTGATCTCGACCACGGACCGGGTCCGCCGCAGCTTCTGCCCGTTCACGAAGACGAGCTCCTGGATGCTGACGATGTTCAGCGACTGCAGCATCATGTTCGGCACGTTGATCGGCTCGTTCAGCAGGCGGTTCACCACCGCCTGGATGGAGCCGGCGTGCATGGTCGAATAAGTGGTATGGCCCGTGTTCATGGCCTGGAACAGCGTGAGCGCTTCCTTGCCCCGGACCTCGCCCACGATGATGTACTCGGGACGCTGCCGCAAAGCGGCCCGTAGGAGCTCGTACATGTCGATCTCGACCGAGCTGCCCTGGATCTGGGACTCGCGGGTGACCCCGGCGACCCAGTTGCCATGATACAGCATCAGCTCGCGGGTGTCCTCGATGGTGATCACCTTGGACGGCCCGGGGATGAACAGCGAGACCGCGTTCAGCGACGAGGTCTTGCCCGACGCCGTGCCGCCGGCGAAGAGCATGTTTTTATTGTTCTCGATGGCCAGCCACAGGTAGGCGATAATCTCCGGCGGCATGGTGTTGAACGTCATCAGGTCGACCGGAGTGAACGGGTCCGCCCGGAACTTCCGGATGGTGAAAGAGCTGCCACGGGTGGTGATCTCCCTGCCCAGGGTCGCCTCGACACGGGAACCGTCGGGCAGGGTGGCGTTAACGATCGGCGAGGCGATGGAGATGTGTTTGCCGCCCCGCTGCGCCAGCCGGATGACGGTGGAATTCAGCTCATCCTCGGCGAAGGTCACGTTGGTCTTGATATTCTGGTACCGCTGGTGAAACAGGTAGATCGGTATGCCCACGCCGTTGCAGGAGATGTCCTCCAGCGCCGGGTCGCGGATGAGCCCGTCAATCCGGCCGTAACCCAGGTAGTTCCGCTCGATGTAGTACCACAGCTTCTGCCGGGTGGCCTCGTCGAGCCGGATGCCGTAGATGCCCAGCAGCGCGTCGCAGCGCGCCCGGAGGACGACACGGCGATCGACTGTCGCCGAGTTGATCTCGCTGCGGATAAGGATGTCCCGCAGGTCGCTATACAGCCGCTCGAGCAGCTCAGCCTCGAAATCGCCCAGCACGGGCTCGCAAAGCAGATACGTATGGGCTTTGGCCCGGTTGTCGTAGAGAATAGAGACGAAGGCGTAAGGCTCGTGCACCCAGTAGCGCTCGACCTCGAGGACGCCGTCCTGCAGCGACTCCGCTTCCGGCGGGGCCGGCACTGCCTTATCCACGACGCCGTCCGACGGGAACGGCATCTTTTTCAAATGATCCTCAGCCCCGGCCGCCTGTGCGGACGCTCCGGCTGCTCCCGACTGCCTGAACAACGACATAAAAACTCCAGTAACTGGAAGAGACCCAACCCACCCCGTTGCTAAGGGATATCTCTCCCGTCCATCCTTATATTCTTTCTTGTTTATTCCGTTCACTTCACCCCCGAACAAATCCCGGTCGACCAATAAAGTTAAATTATCTGTCGCCAGACTATACCTTAATGCCCCGGGTTCTGAAAGTATATATGGACAGGGGTATAGAAACAGGTGGACGTTGAGGGCAGAGTATGGAAAATGCGAGGCAATGGATACCTACGGGCGTGCCATCGTTCGACCCGATGATCAAGGGCGGCATCCCCCGGGGCTCGTTCGTGCTCCTTTTGAGCGAAGTCGGCGCCGGAGGCTCGGAGTTCATGTACACCTCGATGCTGACGCTGGCCCAGATGAAGAAGGAGCAGAAAGCGTTAAAGCCGAACTATCTCCTGCCTGAAAAGCTGATCTATGTCTCGTTCACCAAGGTCCGGGAGAACGTGCTCCAGAGCGTGTCCACGCTGAAGATAGCCGACATCGCCAACGTGAAGGAGATGATGACCTTCGTCGACCTGTCCGGCGACTACTTCGCCAGCACGTCGGTCCCGCGGCACTGGACCACCACGAGCACGATGACGCTGGACAGCCTGAAGACCGTGCAAAAGACCAAGACGCTCTTCGAGTCGCTGATCGATACGCTGGAGATCTATGCGCCCGGCAACCTCGTCATCATCGACTCGCTCACCGACCTCATGCGGGGGCCGTCCGCATCGGAGAGCATCCGGTGGAACGACCTGGTATCGCTCCTGAAGGGCATCGAGCGCATGTCCAAGCGATGGAACTCGACCATCTATGCGCTCCTGACGGCCCACATATTCGACGCTAGCATGGAGGAGGAAGTCTCGGACTGCGCCGACGGCGTGCTGGTGTTCAACTGGCAGGTCACAGGCAACAACCAGCGCCAGAGGATGATGTACATCAAGAAGTTCCGCGGCCTGATGCCCTACCTCGAGGACGATAACGTCGTCCGCTTCGAGACGCGGGTCTCTGCCAGCCAGGGCTTCGAAGTCTCAAACATTCGCGAGATCATAGGAAGGTAATATGAAGTTGCTTAGCACAGGCATCATAGGGCTGGACGAGCTGCTCAACGGCGGCGTGCCCGAAAAGCATATGATCGCCGTCATCGGGGGCATGGGCACAGGGAAGACCACCCTCGCCCTGCAGTTCCTCGTGAACGGCCTGAAGAACGGCGAGAAGGCCGTATATATCAGCCTCGAGGAACAGGAGGCCGAGATCAAGGAGTCCGCCAGGTCCTATGGCTGGGACATCCAGCACTACATCGACAACGGGACCCTCGCGCTCATCCGGCTCGACCCCAACGACATGAAGACCACGCTCACCCGGATCAAGAGCGAGCTGCCCGGGCTCATCAAGAAATTCGGGGCCACCCGTCTCGTCCTCGACTCGATCACCCTGTTCGAGATGATGTTTAACGACGACGCCGAGCGGCGGCTGAACCTCTTCGAGCTGTCTTCGCTGCTCAAGGACACGGGCGTTACGGCGATGGTCACCTCGGAAGCGGATAAAGAGTACGCATATTCAAGCCGCTACAGCCTCGTCGAGTACATATCCGACGGCGTGATCACCCTCCGCTATGTCCGGCCGGACGAGCTGCGCGACGTAAAACTGGCCATCGAGGTCGTCAAGATGCGCCGCCACAAGCACTCCCGCAGCATCAAGCCCTACGACATCAGCAACGAGGGCCTCGTCGTACACTCTGAGTCCGAGGTCTTCTAATTTTTTATTTAATAATTGGATTCCCGTGGAAATCACAGAGATCCGGCTGATGACCGGTACCCTTGCCGGGTATAAGGTAACGAAAAACGGGCAGGGCTGTCGCGGCATGTTCAGCCAGAGCGTTCGCACGTGCGCGATGGCACCCGCCAGAGCCCATCTACGCTCGCCAGAACACGCCAGCGACTGCCGCAATCGCCGAAGTGCCCTGTTTTCATGAGAGTCGGCCGACGACCGGTGTTTTAGTCAGGTATTAATGACTAAAAAGTAACTATCAGTCTTCAATTGACCTGTGGCGCGCCTGCGCGCCAGGGTCGGGAGGGCGGGCAGCGCATATCATCCGCCGATAGGCGGGAG
>MVRA01000190.1 GCA_002067315.1 Methanocella sp. PtaU1.Bin125
GCATGTAGGGTACGCCCCGGTCCCCGTCCAGGCCTTTTTCGACGTACGGCCTGGCAGTGTCGGCCGGTATGCCGCAGTCGATATACGGGCCGAGCCTGTCGACGGGTATGCTCATGTCCCGGTAGCCGGCGTCCCAGTCGTCATAGCTGCTGCCGGTGTAATCTACGCCATTTAACGAAAAGTAGTCCTTGCCGTTTTTATTCACGATAGTGGCCGTACCTCCGATCTCGTCTATGCTAATCAACGTATAGCCAGGGCGGTAATTGCCGCCGACGGTGAAATAGATCGCGTGGCCCTGGCCTTTGATCTTATACCAGCGGCCGCATGTGAACGTCCCTAAGGATTGTTTTGTTCCGCTGTGGGTACGGTAATCGCACGACATCGTGAGGGTACCGTCGTTATTTAACGTCAACGACTTGCCGTATATCTGTTCCCCGGCCAGGTACCCGAGGATAATGCCGATCGGAGCGCCGTCCATGCTATACGTCGTGGATATGCCCGGGTAGTTCGGGTCCTTCATGACCGGCATGGCACGGTCCGGCTGACTGCCAATCGCGCCTGAAAGCGGTTCATCGTTGTCCCCGGGCGCTGAAGCCGGCTGTCGCGGGTCTGTCACCACTGCGGCCCCGAGCGCGATCGTCAGAACTACCAAAACCATACATGTGATTGCGAGAAAGGTAGTACCCCTGTCAGGCTTCATCCCGTCAGCGTATGGGTCGATAAACCATATAATTATCGATTTTTCGTCTGCTTTGCCTGTAATTATCCAAATATTAATGCCGGGGCGTGGCGCCGGCGGTATTATGCGCGTTTTAATATATTAAATGCCCTGACGTCAGGCGATATTGCTCAAAGTAGCGATAATAAATGTTATGTAATAGATAGATCATGATAGGTTGGGGTTCGTGTGGTGGCGAGTGTTAGCTATACCTGTGTATACGACGTTTTATTCAACGGCGGCCAGCCGGAAGACATGATGGTGGTCAGAGACATCGGCCGCACGCCGTTGACGCTGCGCCGCCTGCGGCAGCACGTTGCGGAGACGGTGAGCCGGCTGAACGCGATGGGCTTCCGGCGGAACGACCGCCTGGTCATCGTCATGCCCCAGGGGCCGGAAGCGTGTGTATTGATCATGTCGGTGATGGCGGGCTTCGCCGTTGTTCCCATGAACCCTTACTATTCGCGGGCTGAGTTTGAAAGTTACATGGCCGATCTCGGCGCGAAGGGGCTGATCGTACGGGCGGGGAGTGACTCGCTCGCCGTGGATGCAGCACGGTGCCTCGGTATCAGGGTCGTCGAAGTCGTTCCGCGGCCGGACGAGGAGGCGGGCGTGTTCTCCTTTGCCGGAGAGCATGGCAAGGCAGTCGCGCCGGCGTTCGCGGAGCCGGACGACCTGGGGATGATCCTCTTCACGTCGGGGACCACTGCGAAGCCCAAAATGGTGCCGTTCACCCAGCGACGGATTGGCATCGCGCTGACCGCTTACGCGGAAAAGCGGGTCCGGCCGTACGACCCTGCGGCGTGCAATCTGGGTGTCCAGCCATTATTCCACCTTCACGGCTCTATATTTCCGTTCCTGTCGCTATGCTGTAACGTCGGCCTGGCGGTGACCCCCGGGACCTCGGTGCCCCTGTTCGTGAAATACCTTCAGGAGTACCGGCCGGCATGGGGCAGTATGGGGCCGGCCCTTCTACGGGACCTGCTCAACTACGCGGAAGAGAACCCCTCCTACAGTCTGCCGAAAGGGATTGCCAGTTTCGCATGCGGCGGCGCGCATCTCTCGCGCGAGCAGGCCCGGGCGTTCGAGGCCCGGCTGGGGGTGCCCGTCGTCAACAGCTACGGGATGTCTGAGGCCATCACCATCGTGAGCAATAATGTGGAAAAGGCCCGGGCAAAGCCGGGGTCGGTTGGCACGGCCGATTATGGCACCGAAATTCGGTTCATCGATGAGAAGCTCGAGTTCCTGCCGCCGGGGGAGCCGGGGGAGATCGTCCTGCGGGGCCCGATGGTCGTCGATCGCTACCTGAACAACCCCGAAGAAAACGCAAAAGCCTTCATCGACGGGTGGTTCCGGACGGGCGACCTGGGCTATATGGATGCGGATGGTTACCTCTATATTACCGGGCGGATCCGGGAACTGATCAATAAAGGCGGAGAGAAGGTATCTCCCGGAGAGATCGAGGAAATCCTCTGCTCCCACCCGGCCGTATCCGAGGCCGTCGCCTTTCCGGTGCCCGACCCCGCGCTGGGCGAGAACGTCGGCGCCGTCGTGGTACCGAAGCGGGAGATGGCCGTCCGTCCCGCGGACCTGAAAAAGCTGGTCTCGGGCAAGCTCGCGTACTTCAAGGTCCCCGCGAAACTATGGATCGTCGACAGCATCCCCCGGGGCCCTACGGGAAAGGTCCGGCGTATCGGCCTGTACCAGGTCCTCAAAGACGCCGGGAAGCTGGTGGATACGCCCGTATCTGAAGACTACGAGCCTCCGGTGACGCCCGAAGAGGAGGCTGTCACGGCCATCTGGGCCGAAGTGCTGGGCCTGCAGCGGGTCGGCAGGCACGACAGCTTTTTCGACCTGGGCGGAAACTCGCTGAACGCCGCCAGGCTGGTCGCGCAGATCGAGAAGCGGCTCAAGGTGACCGCGCCGATCAGTCTCGTCTTTACCGCGCCGACGGTATCGCTGATGACCAAAGCCATCAGTAACGGGCAGGCAGACCGGGAGCCCCGTTATATGGTCGCCATGCAGCCTGAAGGCTCCCTGCCGCCCGTCTATGTCTTCCCCCCGGTGCACGGCGCCCTGAACGAATACTATCCCCTCGTCCGGAACCTGGCCCCGGACCAGCCCGTCTATGGCTTTATCTCGCCCGGGCTCGACGGGGTGAGCAAGACGCCGGAGACGATCGAGGCTACGGCGCGGCTATACCTGGAGGAAATCCGCCGCCACCAGCCTCACGGGCCATACCACTTGCTGGGCTATTGCGGGGGCGGCCTGACCGCGTACGAAGCCGCCTGCCAGCTGGAGGCCGCGGGCGAAAAGGTCGGTTTCCTGGGCGTCATCGACATCAAGGCCCCGGGAGATGACCCGGACCGGTTCCTGTGGTCCCGGTACCGGCTGGTGAAGGACAAGAAAGACCGCGCCCGGTTCCACTGGGAGGTTTTTCGGCAGACAGATACGCGGGGCAAGATACGAAAGTTCGCCCGCGCCCCGGGATTCCTCGCGCGCAAGGCCGGGGG
This sequence comes from Methanocella sp. PtaU1.Bin125, assembly GCA_002067315.1. Lineage (GTDB taxonomy): Archaea > Halobacteriota > Methanocellia > Methanocellales > Methanocellaceae > Methanocella_A. The sequence continues at coordinate 3,232 of MVRA01000190.1, forward strand.
CCTGACCGTCGAGGCCATCGGCACACCTGTCAGCCCTGCGCCGCAGGCGGCTTCAAGCTGCATTTTCCCGCCGTGGATTGAAAGCTTCGCAGAGCCCCAGCGGTCGGTCAGTAAAGCGAACACCGGCGCGATAAGGGCCTATGCCCCGAAACCGTACGGTGGCGGCATGACGCTGTTTTTATCCTCGGACGAGGTCGCATCCCGCAGGCTCAACGGGAAATACGAGCTCTCCCGGGGGTGGAAAAAACTGGCGAAGGGCGGGGTGCGGAGGCACGTGATCGACGGCCACCACGGGTCGATCATGAACCCTGAGCGCTCGAAAGCCATCGCAGCGGTCATCCGCGCAGAAGTCAGCCGTTTCCTGGCGCAATAGCCACACTTCCCTGGTGCCTCAATGGCTGTTATATTTTCCATCAGGAAGGTGACGGAAACGTATTATCTCATCGGGACCAGATCGATGTACCGTATATGAGCCACAAGAAAGAGCTGCTTGAAATCTATGGCGCCCTCCTGGCCTGTTTCGGCCACCGCGGCTGGTGGCCCGGCGCTGAAAGCCCGTTCGAGGTCGTCATCGGCGCCCTCCTGGCCCAGAACGTCGCCTGGGCGAACGCGAAGCAAGCCGTCGACAACCTGAAAGCGGCAGGACTGATGAGCCCGGAAAAGCTGTACGCTGCGCACGCAGAGGAGATCGCCCCGCTGATCCGGCCATCGCGGTTCTACAATATGAAGACGATCAAGATCAAGGACTTCATGCGATTTTTCAACGACGAGTACGATCTCGACATGGGCGGCATGGCCCGGGAGGAGCCCGGCGTGCTGCGGAAAAAGCTGCTGGGCGTGAAAGGCCTGGGCAAGGAGACGGCAGACACGATTCTATGCTACGCCTGCGACATGCCGGTGTTCGTGGTAGACGCGTACACGAAGAGAATCTTTGCCCGTTATGGAATAATCAGCCCGGGTGCGGAGTATGACGAAATTCAGGCGGTCTTCATGAGCAACCTGCCGGAGGACGTCGTGCTCTATAACGACTTCCACGCACAGATCGTGCACCTCGGAAACGCGGTCTGCAAGACCGATCCTGTCTGCGATCGATGCCCTTTATGCCGGACTTGCGACAGACGCCGGGACTGATAAACCGCTGAACGCGGCCGGGGCAACGGCGCCGGCGGACGAAAAGATCAGGGCCGTGATCGAGACTCTGTAACCGGGCCGGATCAGCGGCAGGAAAGGGCCGGCCCGTATGGCGGCACCCAGTTCATGCATGACTGTTGCACGCAGGTTCTACTTTCTTCGACGGGCAGCCCGCGCTATGGCCGCGACAATGCACAGCAGCGCCGCTATCCCTCCGGGGCCCGCACGGATGCGCGTGCCAGCGGCCTGGCAGCGCCGGGAGACTATTTATCGATAAAGGCGGCTTTCTTTGCGTTGTTCCTGACTGCCTGCTCGACCGCATCGAAGTTATCGCTCGTGCAGTAGACGCGCAGAGGGGTCAGCATCCCGATGCCGAGGGCGATGACTTTTTTTCTCCTGTATATCGATACTTTCCTGACGTCCCGCCAG
>MVRA01000191.1 GCA_002067315.1 Methanocella sp. PtaU1.Bin125
TATGAAACGCCGATATGCCTGCTGCATAGGCATATACGATGAAAATCCTGAAAGTCTTTCATACTAAAAACTATTGTAAACCGGCAACCAGCGGCGGCCTCGCGCACACGCACGGCCGGCGGCAGGGCATGCGGCGATTGTCCGGCCCGTTTTTCATCGTCTTTTACTTGACCAGGGCTCCGGTCATCCGTCGACTCTCTGCGGTTTTAACCTCGCCTGCTTCTTTTAGCAGGGTAAGCCGATTATCCGTTTCTTGAAATACTATAAAAAGTCGTTATCACGGGATGCCCGTGCCGCCGCTCATCTGTATGTTGATCATGCCCTGCGCGATAACCTCGTACTTGACCGACAGCACCGTGCCCGGCGGCGCCCGCTTCACCATATCGCAGGCGAAGGTCAGGTCGAGGGCGATCTTCGGGTGTGTGAGCTCGTACCGGGAGAGATTTTCCGGGTACAATATCATGTCGGCCACGGCCGGTGACACGCTGAACATGGCAGCCAGCGCGGCGAACCCCGGCTGCTGGGCCAGCATCGCGACCATGGCTTCCGCGGGGTTCATCTGACCGGCGGGGTATTTCGCGGCCAGGCTCTCGAAGTAAGGCGTCTGGCCCCAGCGGAGCAGCGCGTCCCGGATGAACAGCTCGTTCACCATCGCGTGCGAATAGCCGGACAGCAGGAAGTTATAGATGTCCTCCGAGCCCTTCAGCATGGCGAAGACTTCCCGGTACCCGTCGAAAGTCCGGGGCAGCCGGTACAGCGAGACCGCACCCTTCTCCGAGCTCACGTCGAGCACGTCGCATGCCGCCCGCAGCGCCGCCTTGATCGCCTCGTGATCCGGGAAGCCGGACAGCGGGTCCTTGTGGATGTCGTGGACGGATACATAATCCGTTTGCGTCGCGAGGTACATGATCAGCTGGATCGCTTTCGGCCGATCGTCGACCTTTTCAGGGACTTTCGCTCGGGCTGCCATAGTAACATATGAAAAATGGCCGCGAATCCTATTAAAATTATTGGACAGCCTCCCGGGGAGCAGGCAACCGCCGCACGCGCGAAAGCGGCCGCGTTCGACGGCTTTCCCCGGACATCCGTTATACACTATGCCCGGGCTGCGGCGGAGGCTTCCCGGATTTAATATATCAGGCAGACCATATAGGATTTATAATATCCATGCCAATGAATGTACAAATGGCGCGCTATACCGTTATCGTCTCGACAATGGACTTCGCCAGCGTCAACATCCGGGACTGCCTGTTCCGCATGGCCTTCTGGGAAAAGGTGCAGGGCGAGGGCCGGTTCCGCATCTGGCGGCACGGCGACTTCGAGCTGGCGGAGATCGACGACTATCACGTCTTCCAGGACGGCGTCGACCGGGCGCTGGAGGCGGCGGGCCATAAGCCCGGGCGGCTCATTTTCGCGTCGAAGCACCGGAGCAAGGACGGCCGGAAGACGCTGACGGTGCACCACACCGGCAACTTCGGGGAGGGCAGGTTCGGCGGCCGGCCGAAGGAGCTGGCGACTGCCGCGCCGCGCATCGCGCTGTCGCTGTTGAAGAGCCTTAAGGCGTCAGTCACTTCTTACGCGGTCTCCTACGAGGCTACGCACCACGGGCCGTCGGACATCCTGACGCCCTCCGTGTACGTGGAGATCGGCAGCACTGAGGCGGAATGGCGGGACCGGGCGGCCGGCGAGCTGGTCGCGAAGGCCATCCTGGACGTCAGGGAGGACCCGGACGCGGAGGTCTACGTCGGCCTCGGCGGCAACCATTACGCGCCGCGGCAGACGGCGCTGGCCCTCGAGGCGAACGTCGCCTTCGGGCACATCGTGGCGGACCACGCGATCCCGCTGCTGGACCCGTCGCTTCTCCGGATGGCCTGCGAGCGTTCGGGCTCGAAGCTGGTCTACGTCGACCGGAAATCGATCCCGGCCGGGGAGCGGAAACGCGTCGAAGAGATGCTGGCCTCGCTGGGCTGTGAGACTCGTACCGAGTCCTGTATCCGGGACATGGCGCTCAACCCGGTGCTGAAGTGCCCGCGGCTCTGGGACCTGGCGGCGGCGAAAGGCCTGGCCCGGCCGCAGGTCACCGGCAGCTTCCGCGCCGCGCTGCCGGAGTGCGGGCCGCACCGCTGCGACGGCTGTCCCTTCGGGGCCGTGGCGGAAGTCGAGGGCAAGCTGCTGACGATGGCCTGCAAGGCCGATCGGGACGCAGTCAAGAGGCTGTTCGGCGCCGAGCCGGTCGTCTGGTTCCTCGACGTGTCGGGCTGCCCGTCGCCACAGTTCGCCGGGATGGGCACCCGGGTGCTGTATGAGGTCTTCCAGCGGCTGACGCATGGCCTGATCCAGATCCTGCGGCAGAGGTTCGAGGTCAAGTTCGACCCGCACGAGGAGATGCTGTACGTGACCGAGCGCAGGTTCGACCCGCAGAAGGCAAAATCGCTGGGCGTGGCCGAAGGCCCCGAGTTCGGGCGGCTGGCGCGGGGGGAACCGGTCCGCATAAAGGGCGTGGAAATTACGCCCGGAATGGTTTTTTCTGAAACTACGACACGAATAAAATTAAATAACTATAGCTATAACTACAGTAGTGGTACAGGGGATGGGGCTATGGAACCCAGTATATTTAACACCACTAATAAAACGGCAAAAGTTCTCGATAACAAAGGCGAGATCATCGATAGCGAAGAAACAAGGATCAACATCATCGACGCCGAGGGGCCGGCGGCAGAGCCGGCCGACGTGGGCGACACCGACGACGACATCTCCCAGTTCATGCAGGGGATCAAGACCAACGTGCTCGTCGTCGGCTGCGGCGGAGGCGGCTCCAACACCGTCGGGCGCATGGCGCTCGAGGGCATCGCGGGCGCCCGGCTGTACGCGATGAACACGGACGCGCAGCACCTGCTCCACACGAAGGCCGACAAGAAGTTCCTCATCGGCAAAAAGCTCACCAAAGGCTTCGGCGCCGGCAGCCTGCCCGAGATGGGCGAGGGCGCGGCGAAGGAGAGCATCAACGAGATTAAGGCGGCCATGAGCACCGCCGACATGGTATTCATCACCTGCGGCCTCGGCGGCGGCACGGGCACCGGCTCGGCCCCGGTCGTGGCGCAGACGGCGAAGGAAAAGGGCGCGCTGACCATCGCGGTCGTCACCACCCCGTTCAAGGTCGAGGGCGCCGTGCGGAAGCGGAACGCGGACTGGGGCCTGGCGAAGCTCCGGGAGTCGGCGGACACGGTCATCGTGGTCCCGAACGACAAGCTCCTCGAGGTCGTCCCGGACCTGCCGCTCCAGAAGGCCTTCAAAGTCTCGGACGAAGTGCTGGCCCACGCGGTCAAGGGGATCACTGAGCTGGTCACCAAGCCCGGGCTGGTCAACCTCGACTTCGCGGACATCCGGACGGTCATGTCCAACGGCGGCGTGGCGATGATCGGGCTGGGCGAGGGCAAGGGCGAGGGCGCGGCCATCGAGTCGGTCAAGGCGGCGCTGGACAGCCCGCTGCTCGATGTGAACATCGCAGGCGCGAAGGCGGCCATCGTCAACGTTACCGGCGGCACTAACATGACCATCAGCCAGGCGGAAAGCGTGGTCGAGCACGTCTACAACTCGATAGACCCGGATGCCCGTCTGATCTGGGGCGCTCACGTGGACCCGGAGCTGGATGACGCCGTCCGGACGATGGTGATCATCACCGGGGTAGCGTCGCCGCAGATACTGGGGAAGGAAGAGCCCGTGCCCCAGGAGCACAGGCAGATAAAGACGCAAAAGTTCGGCATCGACTTCATAAGCTGAAGTCAATGCCCGAAAACTTTATCAGTATGTACATGCTTAACTGAAGCGTCTTTTCTTGATATTCATTTAAAGGACGGAGATTCACAGTGGCAGAGAAGGCAAATGCAAAGGGAATATCGATAGATGGCATCGTCAACACTATCAAGCAGTACATACGGATCCTGAAGCTGACCCGCAAGCCGAGCAACGAGGAGTTCATCACCATCTCCAAGGTCGCCGGGGCAGGGATCCTGCTGATCGGCATCATCGGGTTCATCATCTACCTCATCATGGTACCGTTTTTAAAGATGTTCATCGCATAGACAGGGGACTCAAATGGCAGACGAAGCATTGCAGGCAGTACAGGAAACGCCGAAGTCCGCGATCTACGCGGTGAAGACCACGGCGAACCAGGAGCGGTCCGTGGCGAACATGATCGCCATGGTCACGCGCAAAGAGCAGCTCGACATCCGGTCCGTGCTCGTCCCTGAAGAGCTTAAGGGCTACGTGCTGGTCGAGTCGCCCATGCTGGAGATCGTCGAGCAGGCGATCACCAACATCCCCCACGCGAAGGCCGTGGTCCGCGGCGCGTCGTCGATCGCCGAGGTCCAGCACTTCCTGGCGCCGAAGCCCACGGTCACCGGCATCTCGGAAGGCGACATCGTCGAGCTGACCGCCGGCCCGTTCAAGGGCGAGAAGGCGCGGGTGAAACGCATCGACGAGGCGAAAGAAGAGATCACCGTGGAGCTGTCCGAAGCGATGGTGCCCATCCCCGTGACGGTCCGCGGCGACATCGTCCGCGTGCTCAGCAAGGAAGAGCGCGGCGTGACCAAGTAATCCCCCGTTCTTTTATTTTTCGTAACCGGGCTGCGAACGCTGTGTACCGGCAGGCCTGCCCGGCAGTCGCCTGTGCGCTGCGCATGCCGGCCCGGGGCCGACCCGCCGGACGATCCGGCCGGGGCCATTCGCTCCGCTCACGGCAGGCTCATCGGGCTCGCCGGGGATGCCGGCAGGTGAAAATGTCGGGGACGCTCCCGACTATACGGACACTGCGGCGACAGTAACGTTTAAATATTATATCAGTGTTATGCAGTACTACAATTCCAGGTGAATTTACCATGGCAGATATGGTTGAAGTACTGGTTCCTGGAGGCAAGGCGAACCCCGGCCCGCCATTGGGCCCCGCGCTCGGTCCTCTCGGGATCAACATCAAGAAGGTGGTTGACGAGATCAACGCCAAGACCAAGGACTACAACGGAATGACGGTCCCGGTCAAGGTGATTGTCGGCCCCAACAAGACGTTCACGATAGAAGTCGGAACGCCGCCAACGTCTGCATTAATACTCGCGGAATTGAAGATCGAGAAAGGCTCCGGCACGCCGAATACGGTTGCCGTCGGGGACCTGAAGATCGATCAGGCTATCAGGGTTGCCCGCCAGAAGAAGGGCGCCATGCTCAGCTACAACCTGAAGAACGCCGTCAAGGAAGTTATCGGGACCTGCGTGAGCTTGGGCGTGACCGTCGAGGGCAAGAAGCCTAAAGAGATTTTCGCGGATATCAATGCAGGAGCATACGACGATAAACTGTCGCAGCCGTACTAAAGTTTATATAAATTAGAATAGTAGGTTCTGCATCCGACATTTTAGCTGTCGTAGGAGACCGTAAAGGTCGCAAGACCCAAGGTCGCTGACTACGGAGGTATCAAATGGCAAGAAAAGAAACGGTGGAAGCTGTCAGGCAGGCACTGGCAGGGAAGCCTAAAAGAAATTTTTCAGAGAGCGTTGATCTTGCTATAAACCTTAAGAACATCGATCTGAGCCAGCCGAAGAACCGTGTGGACGAGGACATCATCCTCCCGAGCGGCATGGGCAAACCCGTGAAGGTTGCCGTGTTCGCCAAGGGTGAGGTCGCGGTCAACGCGGAAAAGGCCGGCGCAGACTACGTGTTCCCGCCCGAGGAAATCGATAAGCTCGGCGCGGACAAGCCGCGGGCGAAAAAGCTCGCGGGCGAGGTCAATTTCTTCATTGCTGAAACAGCCTACATGCCTACGATTGGTAAGCGCTTAGGCCAGGTGCTCGGCCCGCGGGGCAAGATGCCCGCGCCGCTGCCGCCCCAGGCTGACGTAACAGCGCTGATCGCCAGGCAGAAAAAGTCGATCAAGATCCGCTCCAAGGACCGGATGACGTTCCATGCCCACGTGGGCTCGGAAACGATGACCCCCGAGGAGATAGCGGAGAACATCGACACGATAATCAAGAGGCTTGAGACGAAGCTCGAGAAGGGCAAGATGAACATCGGCTCGATCTACGTGAAGACGACGATGGGCCCGGCCGTCAGGGTGATGTAACCATGGAGACCGAAACCCAGGTTCACCACAGCGTCCACATTCCCCAGTGGAAGAAGGACGAGATCAAGAAGATCGTCGACGGCATTCACGCCCACAGGTCGGCCGGCATCGTCGACGTGCACGGTGTCCCCGCGAACTCGCTCCAGAAAATGAGGGAGAGCCTTCGCGGCAAGGTCGAGATGCGGATGGTCCGCAACACGCTGGCCACCATTGCGCTCGACTCGATCCCGAAGGACGAGAAGGCCCACGAGCTCGGAAAGTACGTGGAAGGCCAGATGGTCATGGTCTACACGGACCTGAACGCGTTCAAGCTGTACAAGCTCTTAGAGTCGACCAAGTCCAAGCGCGCTGCCAAGGGCGGCGACGTCGCGCCGAGCGACATCACGGTTCCGAAGGGACCTACCTCGTTCAAGCCCGGCCCCCTGGTGGGCGAGCTCCAGCAGGTCGGCATCCCGGCCGGCATCGAGGGCGGCAAGGTCGTCATCAAGGACACGAAGACCGTCGTCAGGAAGGGCGAGAAGATCTCCGCCAAGCTCGCGGAGATGCTTACGAGGCTCGAAATCACGCCGATGGACGTCGGCCTGAACCTGAAGGCAGTCGTCGAGGGTCACACACTATACATGCCCGAAGACCTGTCACTGGACGAGGAGCAGCTTAAGGCCAACTTCGCCCTGGCAGCCAGAGAGGCAATGGGCCTCAGCTTAGCGGCAGGCATCGCGAACAAGGACTCGATTGTCCCGCTCATACAGAAGGCGGTCAGGGAGTCCAAGGCTCTCGCGGTCAACGCGCCTATCTTCGAGAAGGAAGTCATGGACATGATCCTGTCGAAGGCTGAGATGGAAATGCTGGCGGTCGCAAAGACGGTCGCAGGCAAGGAAAACGCATTAGACGAAGAGCTAAAAGCAAAGGTAAAATAACAATAACTGAGGTGTTTACAAATGGAATACGTATACGCAGCACTTTTATTACACAAGGCTGGCAAGCCTGTGGATGAGAACGGTGTCACTTCCGTCCTGAAGGCGGCGGGCGTGACGGTGAACGAGGCACGTGTCAAGGCGCTGGTTGCCGCCCTCGAGGGCGTCAACATCGAAGAGGCCATCGCCAAGGCAGCGGTCGCAGCGGCCCCCGTCGCAGTAGCCGCGGCCCCGGCAGCAGGCGCTCCCGCAGCAGCCGCCGAGGAACCGAAGGACGAGAAGAAGAAGGAAGAGGAAGAGGCCACCGGCATGGAAGGCCTCGGCGCTCTCTTCGGTTAAAACCGAAACCTTCTTCAATTTTTCCGACCGTTCGACCGCAGTCAGGCACTGTCGGGCATTTCCTGCCCGAAACATGGCCGACTGCGCTTTTTTTCGCTATAGTTTTCCATATCTTTTTTAGTTGCACAGGCTAACCACCCTATTCCCGGGGATCGGCGGGCAACCGCCCGGAGAGTGATTATCAGTGCCGCCAGAGCTTGTCAAAACCGGTATATATGGCCTGGACCAGCTGCTCAGCGGAGGCTTTATCAAGGGCTCGACGGTGCTGGTATCGGGCAACTACGGGGCCGGTAAGACACTGATGGCCCTGCAGTATGCCTTTTACCAGGCCAGCCGGGGGGAGCGGGTACTCTACGTGAGCACCAGCGAGCCGGTGTTCAAGGTCCGGCAGTTCGCAAGCAGCCTCGACTTTTACGACGACTCGTTGTTGTATGCGGGGTACAGGGACGCTTCTCCGAAGAAGAACGCCCGGGCCTCCGGCTCTGTCGAGTTCATCGAGTCTTCCATGGGCATCATCACCGGCCTGCACTTCGCCGACGAGGGCTCGCTGATCGAGGAGATCCGCAACATGGTCGAGGGCAAAGGCATCCAGCACCTCATCATCGACCCGATCACCACGATCACGATGCTGTACGAGAGCGAGATCGCCATGCGAAAAGATATACTGCTGATGGGCGCATGGCTCACGCGGCTGGGCTGCACAGTGCTGCTGACCGCTGAGGAGTCCGACTCCCGGCTGCTGGACGTGGAGAAGTACCTGGCCGATTGCGTGATCACCCTGAACTCACAGATGCGTGACCACGAGCGTGAGTACCACATCGCCGTACAGAAGCTGCGGGGCAACAGGCAGAACATGTCCGGCCACCTGTACACCGTCGGCAGGGACGGCGTCAACGTCATCCAGGACCTGACCCGGCAGCATGCCCAGGACACGCTGCGCCGGGCCTCCACCGGAATACCCGGCATCGACCGGGTGGCGCGGATCGACTATGGCACGGCCTGGCTCATAGCGGTGGACGGCCGGGCGAACGTCACGCCTGTGCTGGAGTCCGTGGTGGCCGAGGGGCTGGCCCGGGGCGACGGCATCGTCTACGCGCCGCCGGCCGGGCTTTCCTTCACCGCCGCCGAAGAGGGCCTCCGTCGCTACGGGGTCGACCTGGCGAACGAGTGCAGCACAGGCAACGTCCTGCTGGTCGACTATTATGGCAGGAACGTCCCGGCACGCCTGAGTCATCATATCACGGACGCCGGCCAGGCGGATGAAGACAAAGTTGTCGCCGCGGATGGGGGCCGTAGCGACCGGCGCACCCGGGCCGTGATAGACCTGAACGGGCAGCGCTACGCGCAGGGCCCCGACGCAATGCGTCGTCAGATCGTTGCCACATTATCGCGGGCACGGGAACGGGGCGACCTGTGGGTCGGGTATGGCAACCTCGCCGAGATGGAGCCGGAGCTCGCCGGGTTCATCCGGCAGGCCTGCGACGGCGTCATGGAGGTCTGCGTCCGGGACCGGTACCAGTTCCTGCGGGTGACGCGGTCGCCGGACGGCTTCGTCTCCAGCGAGCAGGTGCTGGTGCCGTCGGATAACAAGCCTTATATCCGGCTGCAGCAAAAATGAACGCATATGACCGACCGGCGGCTGGTAGCGGGCGTTGTTATCGCGGCCTGTGTCCATCTATACATGTTTTCTCTGTTCCAGCTTTCCTCGTCTGCCGGAGGCGTGACACAGCAGTACTATCCGGGCGACACGCCGGTGGCCGTGCTATCGCCGCCGGGCGATATCCGGGGCACGGTGGTGATCGCCCACGGCTTCGCCGCGAACGCCGGCATGATGAAGCCCATGGGCTATTACCTGGCACAGCAGGGCTACCGCGTCGTCCTGTTCGACTTCCCCGGCTACGGCAACTCCCGGCTCAAGGTCAACGAGACGAGCATGTACGACACGCTGGAACTGGTCACCGCCCGGTACGCCGGCGAGGGCTACTCGCTGGCCGGCCACTCGCTCGGCTCGTACGCAGCGCTCGATTACGGCATGCATGGCCATGGCGACGCCGTGATCGGGCTGTCGTCGTTCTATAGCGACGTGGAACGGACTCGCCCGCGGAACATGCTGCTCATCGCCGGGACAAGCGACCTGGCGACCGTCGTCCCGTCGCTGCCGGCGGCCGTCGCAAACGGCACCGGCGTGGCGGCCCCGCAAGAAGGCGTTAAGTATGGCAATTTCTCGGACGGCACCGCGCGGATGTACGAGTATGTGGACGCCAATCACATCACCATCCTGTTCAATAACGAAGCATGGCAGGATACGCTCCGGTGGCTGGACTCGACATACGGGTACGCCCGGGCGCCGCATCCGTCCTTACAGGGACTGTCGTTGCCGTGGGCCTTCATAGCCATCGGCACAGTCCTCGTCGCGTTTGTACCCGGCCTGTTCCTGCTGTCCCGGCTGGTTACAAGCCCCGGGCGACCGCCGGGGCCTGCCGCTTCCCGGCCGCTCCTGAAGGCGCTGCTGATAGCATTCGCCGGCTCACTGGCCGCTGCCGTCGCCGTGACGGTCTTTAACCCGGCCCGGTACACCGGCCTCATGATGGCGGACCTGCTCGTCGGCTTTCTGCTCTACGCGGGCATATTCACTATGGTCATCGACTATCTCGCGTACCGGCCGGCCACGCCCGGCTATACGCCCGGCCACCTGGCGCGATCGCTTGCGGTAGCGCTGATCGCAGGCCTGTTGCTCGTCGCCGCGATCGCTATCCCCGTGGACATGGCGTTCTACGAGCAACCTGTGACCATCGGGCGATTGTCGCTCATGGCGGCCGTCGCGCTCCTGACGCTGCCCTTTTTCGTCGCCGGCGACCTGCTGGCCCGCGGGAACGACACCGCCAGGTCGCTGGCCGTCGGCGCGGGCATACGTATCATTGCGCTCGGGGTGGCGGCCCTGGCGTTCGTCATATCCGGTAACACGTTCTTCGTCTTCGTCATCATGCCCGTCGTCCTGCCGCTGTTCCTCGGGCTGGAGATCGTCTCCCATTACGCGCACCGCTGGACCGGCAGCGTCTTCGCCGGGGCGTTCCTCAACGCGCTGATCACCGGCTGGCTGCTGGCCTCGGCGTTCCCCGTCGCATAATACATATCTTAGTGCACAAGAAAAAGTCGGGCGTTTCGGCGTTTGCGGTTGCCGTGGATACGGGCAGCCTGCGCCGCGGTCGCGCGCGTGCACATACTCCGGCCGGGCATGAAACGACGGTGACTCTGCGCCCCTATGAAAATGTCCGTGGTGGCGGTTCGTTACACTGTTTATGACTGTGTGAGGCGGTACACAGGGCGCGGTTAAAGGCCGCAGAGAACGCAGTTTCTATTTTGGTTTAACGCTATAGGAAGCGTAACAAATTTTGCTGAAACCTCAAACGCATAGCATATTATACGTTTCTTCCTATATACATGCCTCT
>MVRA01000192.1 GCA_002067315.1 Methanocella sp. PtaU1.Bin125
CCCTCCCGCCCCTGGCGCGCAGACGCGCGAAAGGTCTACTGACGATTGACGGTCACTGTTTTTCATCATTAACACCTGACCAAAACCCCGGTCATCGACCGACTCCTATGAAAATGTCCATGATGGCGGTTTGTTACACTGTTTATGACTATGCGTAGCGGTACACAGGGCGCGGTTAAAGACCGCAAAGACCGCAGAGGAGCTTGCTACGCACGCTCCTCTGCGGTCTCTGCGGCCTTTAACTGTGCTGCAGTTCCTTCACGCATAACAGGACAACAGTCCGATTTTCATTATCTTGTATCAGACCAGGATCCAGGTCATCAGCCGACTCTCTGCGAGTATCTGTGTCGGGCAAGGCCATAATGTCGCATTTTTCCCGGATGTTTTCAGGCAGTGTCTCTACGGGCTGCCAGCGCCAGGGCATCGTCGCTTTCCCGGCCTCATACGCGTGCGCGCGCGTGCGGCCGCGCTCCCCCGCCCCGCGCTTACCATTCCAGGCTTACACTATGCGAGCCCGGACAGTCTTTATTTTTCCGCTGCCGGCAGCATGATCATGAACCGGGCCCCTCTGGTGTGATCGCCTCTCACCCGGTCTTCCACCCATACCTTGCCGTGGAAGTCATGTACGAGGGTGTTGACCAGGTACATGCCGATGCCTTTCCTTCTCTCTTTTTTGCCACTCTCGTCGAACCGGGTGAACAGACGCTCTTTCAGGCTGTCAGGTATCCCCGGGCCGTCGTCCTCGATGGCGACGAGGCAGTATTCCCTTTCGCCGATTTTCACGTTGCTCACGAACACGTCGATGTTAAGGGCGCCGCGGGAATGCTTGATGGCGTTGCCGATGATGTTAGAGAACACGTCGTCCAGCAGGTCGTTGCCCCGCACCACACAGTCGCAGCCGGCCGTGTAATTGATGCTGACCTTCCGGCCGGGTACGTCGGCGTACCGGGGGACGATGTCCCTGATCATCTTCTTGACGTTGATATCATGAAACTTCAGCCCGCCTTCCCGGACCTTCTGGAGCTTACGCACGTTGGCGATCAGCCGGGTGCTGGCCTCCAGCGCGTCCAGCGGCCGGGCGATCAGGTCCCGCTCCTCCCGGCTCAACTTCAGCGTCTCGAGCGCCATCTCCAGGAAACCGATGCCGATCTGGTTCAGGTTGTTGATGTCGTGGCCCATCAGGTCGAGGTAGAGCTCGGCCTGGCTTTTCGCTTCCTGCAGCTCGGCTTCGGTCCGCTTGCGGTCCGTGATGTCGAACACGGTCGACAGGACGGTCGGCTTGCCCTCATACTCGATGAGCGTCGACGTCACTTCCACCCACTTCGTCTCGCCACGTTTGGTCAGTATCTTGAACTCGTAGGTCGCCGGGACGTCCTTGCCGCGCTGCCGCGACATGCCGTATTCCCGGACCATCTCGCGGTGGTCCGGGTGGACCATGTCCCAGAAGTTCATGGAAGCCAGGTCTTCCTTCGAATATCCCGTATTCTCTTCCAGCCGGGGATTGACGTAGATGTAGTTGTTACCCCGGTACAGGATGATGCTTGCGTCCGTCGAATCGGCCAGCACCCGGAACTTCCGCTCGCTCTCCTGCAGCGCCTCTTCCGCTTTCTTGCGTTCCGTGATGTCCCGGGCGGCCGCGAACACGCCGATGACCTTCCCGGACTCGCCGCGGTAGACGGACGCGTTGTAGATGACGGGCGTCACGTGCCCGTCGCGGTGCCGGATTTCAAGCGGATAGTCCTTGACCGAGCCCTCGCTGAACGCCGTCCGGTACCCGTCCATTGCCTTTGCCGGCTCCGTGAAATAGTCGGAGAAATCCGTCCCTACGAGCCGGTCCCGGGGGAGCCCGGTCACGGCTTCCGTCGCCGCGTTAACGTCGGTAATCCGGCCGTCCGGCGCGATAGTGACGAGCGGGTCCACGCTGGCCTCGATCAGGCTCCGGTTATAGGCGCTCGCCACCCGGAACGCGTTCTCGACCTTCTTGCGTTCCGTGGTGTCTCTGACGAACGCGCAGACATAGTCCTTGCCCTGGAAGTTCAAATACGTCGTCCAGACCTCGGCGGGGAACTGGCGGCCGTCCTTTCCCCTGTGCAGCGTCTCGACCTTTATCGAGCCGCGTCGTTTCAGGTCCTGAAAAGCCTCCGGCCACCTTTCCCGCGTCATATCCGGGTCGACGTCCCAGACGTAAAGCGACAGGAGCTCTTCCCGGGTGTAGCCCAGCGACCGGCACTTCGCGTCGTTGACGTATACGAACCGGCCGTCCGGCCCGGCCAGCGAGGCCTCGTCAAGCGTCTGGTCGATCATATGCTGCATCAGCCTTAGCGATTCCTCCGAGTGCTTGCGATCGGTGATGTCGCGGGCGAAAGTGCAGTGCATTTCATGTCCCTCGTAGACCAGGAAATTGATCGTTACCTCGACGGGGAACACGGTCCCGTCCTTCCGCCAGTTCGTGGACTCGAAGGTCATGGAGCCGCGCCGCTTCGTCTCCTCCCAGTGCTCCGCCCAGTTGGAGACGTCAAAGTTCCGGTTGACCCCGAAAATTTTGTGGCCGATCAGCTCGTCATATGCGTACCCGGACGCCTTGCAATATGCCTCGTTTACGTATCGTATGGTGCCGTCCGGGTCCAGCCACACAGCCATGTCAGCGGCCCGATCGACTGAGAACTGTGTCATCTTCAGCTTCATGTCGATTTCCTTCCGCCGGGTGACGTCGCGCACCTGCTCGACGACTCCCGTCACGTTGCCCCGGTCATCGATCATGGGGTACGCGAAGATCTCGATCCATCGCGGCTCTCCGCCTTCAACGCAATGCAGCTGGTGTATCTCGCTCTGGGCCGTCTTCAGCTCCATCGCCCGCAGGCTCGGGCAAACATCACATGGCTTATCCCGGCCATGGTACGCAAAAAAGCACTTTTTCCCGGGGATCGGCGTCATGTGGCGGTACCACTCTTCCATGACCCTGTTCACCCGGATGACGTTCAGGTCCCGGTCCAGGATGCTTAAGCCATCCTGGACGCTGTCGAACGCCTTGCTCAAAATGTCGGCGTCGTACGCCGGATCACCCGCGCGGCAGTCCGGGAAGGCATCATCGCCTTTCCGCACGGCGACCTTCCGGCGGAGCTCGTTTAGCTCCTCGATAAGCTCCTCGACCGGCCTGTGAAAATCATCTTTTGGGCAACGCAAAAAGGCACCTCTGTGCGCGTTGTATTTGAATAATTAAATAAATATATAAACTTTATGACATCGAAGGCTCCGGCCGCGCCGGAACACGGGCCCCGAAAGTACCATGTAGCGCTATAATCTGCCCTTATCATTTTATAGCTGCATTCTAAGGTAAAACAGAGGTGTTATTGATGGAACAGCCGTCAGCGTGTCCGACATGCCAGCACTGCGGTGCTGAGATTAAGCTGGAAAAGGACCAGGAATGCCCCGGGTGTCACAGGGACGTAAAAGAGTGTATCGTGGATACGTCCGCGACAAGCTCCATATACCCGATGTAAAGCATTGGACACGGGGGGCACGGAGGGCACAAAGGCATAGACGTTTCAGCTTTGACAATGTGCCTCCGGATTCCTCCGTGTTCCTTATGCCTCTGTGTACTTCGTACCTAATGCTCAAGCTTCGCTTGTCATGAGCTTAACATATATGTCTTCAAGCGCAGACTGCTTGATCGACAGGTCGGCGAGCGCCCAGTTGTTTTCTGATATTTGCCGGAGCAGGCCGGCGATCTCGCCCACGTCGGACGTGCGAAACACATAGTTGCCCTCGCTGCGCTCGAAATCAAGCGTCTCGTCGGACTTGAAGATCACCTGGTACTCCCGGCTGCCCAGGCTGCGCCGGATGGCGTTCATGTCGTCGCAGACCAGCATTTTGCCGTTCTTGAGGATGGCCACCCGGTCGCAGATGTACTCTACGTGGAACAGGTTATGTGCGCTCAGCACAATGGTCTTGCCCTCGTTACGCAACGTTTTCAGGTAGTCGATGATGAAGAACGACGTCAGAGGGTCCAGGCCCGAGTTGGGCTCGTCGAGGATGAGCAGCTTCGGGTCGTGCAGCAGCGCCCGGGCGATGGACACCTTTCGCTTCATGCCCTTCGAGAGCTCGCCGGTAAGCCGCTGCTTCTCCGGGAGCTTCAGGGAGCCAAGCAGGAGGTCGATGCGCTCTTTCGCCTTCCCCGCCGGCATGCCGTAAAGCTGCGAGAAGAACAGGAGGTACTCGGTCACGGTCATGTTCTCGTACAGGGGGCTTTCCTCGGGAAGATAGCCGATATGCCTTTTGACGGCAGTGCTGTCTTTCGCCATGTCCATGCCCATGATCTCGACCCGGCCCTGTGTCGGCGCGGTCAGGCCCACCATCATCTTCAGCGTCGTGCTCTTGCCGGCG
Source organism: Methanocella sp. PtaU1.Bin125 (assembly GCA_002067315.1). GTDB lineage: Archaea > Halobacteriota > Methanocellia > Methanocellales > Methanocellaceae > Methanocella_A. The sequence goes on from MVRA01000192.1 coordinate 4,384, forward strand.
CCGTTATGCCCGATAATGCCCAGGATTTCCCGGTCCTTTACCTCGAGATTCAGATCGCTGACAGCTGCAAAATGTTTATATAATTTAGTAACCCCTGTCAGTTTAATCATTAGTTCCCCTTAAGATTAATAAATATAAATTCTTTCGGGCTTTTGGGCGTTATGTGGAACGTTTTAGTAATTGCTAAACGAGAAGTCAGCCGGTTCCGGACGCGGTTCAGCGGCGGCTCGCGAGCCCTGATCGTCGCCGTGCTGGTCGCGGCACTCGCCGTATCCTTTTTCGTGGCGCAGAGCGGCTTCACGCTCAGCCGGGGGATGTACGCCGTCGGCGTTTCGCCCGACGGGCCGGCCATCGACGACAGCCGTTTCAGCGTCTTCGTGATGAGCCCGGAGGCCGGCTATTCCGGGCTCCAGGCCAAAACGATCGACGCTTACGTCAACGCCGACATGGTGATCGGGCGCAGCGATTCGCGGTCGCAGTACGCGCAGGGCGCCCTGAAACAGTACCTGGATAACCGGGAGCTGAACCGGATTATCGAGCAGTATGATATCGACCGGGGCTTTCCGCTACGCATCGAAACCCATTACATCGCCGTGAATGCCAGCCAGCAGCAGCCCGGCGGCTCGATAATTGACACCGCGAGCATCGCGGACATTATCGGACCCATCATCGAGCCCGAGCCGGACTTTACCGGCGAGCCCACGCCGGTCCCGGGCGGCGTCCCAGCGACGCCGGTCGAGACCACGACGGACCCGGCGGTGCGCGCGCAGCTCGAAGCGGCGAAGAACGGCTCCGCCGGGCGGTTCAAGGCCGAGATGGTCGCGGACAACGAGACGCTGATACCCTCGCTGTACCAGCCGTCCGTGCCGCTGCCACAGGTCATCCTCGCGTTCGTGTACATCGTGCCCATCTTCTTCATCAGCGTGTTCTTCACCAGCAGCTTCATGGACGAGAAGACGAACCGCAAGCTGAACATCCTCATGTCCACGCCCGTGTCGGCCTTCGACATCATCATGGGCAAGATGCTCCCCTACCTCGTCTTCTCGGTGGCCGTGATCGTCGGGGTGACGCTGTTCCTGGGCGGGAACCTGCTGTTCGCGATAGCGATTTTTACCCCCGTCATGCTGTTCATCTTCGCCATCTACCTCATGGTGGCGCTGTTCTACCGGACCTACAAGGACCAGACGTTCTTCTCCATGGCGGCCATTACTTTTGTGACCGGCTACCTGGTCTTCCCCGCCCTGTTCACCGGTATGAGCAACCTGAGCTACATCTCGCCCCTCACGCTGGCCGTGGAGATGTACCGCAACGTGCCATTCGGGCCGACCGGGCTGATGGCGTACGCGCTGTCCACCGGTCCGCTCTACCTCGTCTTTGCCATCGCCCTGTTCGTCGGCGTGCGGATCTTCAACGAGGAATACCTGATGGGCTACGGGCGGCTGCACCAGAAGCTCGGCGACGCCGTCTACCTCTCGCTCAATAAGAATCATCCGTACGTATCCGTGGGCCTGCTCAGCCTGCTGCTCATCCCGGTCGTCTTCGTCGTAGAGCTGATCATCCTCGCGCTGGTGACCAACCTCCAGCAGATCTTCACGATGCTGATCGTGCTCCTGTTCTTCAGCGCTCTCGTGGAAGAGATCGCCAAGTCCGCCGGCATCGCCGCGCTGATCGAGTACGGGAAAGCGGTCACGGCCCGGCGGGTGCTCGCGCTCTCGTTCGTCTCGGCGCTGGCCTTCTGGGGCGGCGAAAAGCTGCTGCTGATGGCCTCCATCGGCTTCATGCCTGCCTCCGCCGTGCTCGACACGCTGAACGGCGCGTCGGGGACGGCGGCGTCGCCGCTGATGCTGGTCTTTCTGCTGCTCCTGCCGCTGGCCGGACACTTCGTGTTCTCGACCATTGTGTGCCTCGGTACCCTGAAGCTGGGCACGAGGTACTACATCGTCGCGCTGCTCGCCGGCACACTGGTTCACGTGCTGTACAACGTCTATAACCTGCGGGCCATGGGGGCGTTCTGATGGGCACGTTCATGGCCATCGTCGACAAGGAGATACGGGCCGTGGCCAGAGAGCGGACCATCCTGCTGGCCATCGTCATCCAGCTGATCATCGCCTCGCTCTCTTCCGTCATCCTCTTCGGCCTGATGTCGTTTTATGACCCCGCGACCATCGGCCAGAACACGGCCGTCCCCGTCAAGGTGGGCGTGGTCGGCGACGGGGACAGCCAGCTGATTAACTACCTGCAGCGCTCCCGGGTCACCACGCTGCTCTATGACAGCGCCGACGCGGCGCAGGCCGACTTCGTCAAAGGCAGCGTGGACGCGGTGATCTATATACCGCCCGTCGCCGCCGGAGTCAGCGAGATGAAGCTCTTCCTGCCCCAGTCGGACTCGAAGTCGACCGTCGTCCTCATGGTGCTACAGACGCCGCTGAAGAAATACGAGAACTACCTGCGCGGGCTGAACGGCGTCGAGGTCAGGTACCAGGACACGCGGGGCCGATCGAGCACCACTTACGAGTTCCTGTACTCCTTCATCGTCCCGATGCTCATGCTGTTCCCGGCCTTCATCGCGGGCAGCATCATGATCGACACCCTCTCGGAGGAGTTCGAGAACAAGACGCTGGACACGCTGCTGTCCACCCCCGTCTCCATGAACACCATGATCGGCGCCAAGCTCGCCGCAGCGGAGCTGATCGCGGTCCTGCAGTGCATATTGTGGTCCATCCTGCTCTCGTTCAACCGCATCTACATCCAGAACGTGCTGCTCGTCCTCGTCCTCGCCGCGATCATCGCGGCCTTCGTCGCCGCGGGCTCCGCGCTGATCGCGCTGTACTTCAAGGACCGGGAGCGGTCTCAGTTCCTTTATTCGGTCCTGCTCATCACCGTAGCCAGCCTGAGCTATATGTTCAACCCGTCCCCCATCACGCTCATGACACGGCTCGCCAGCGGCGACCCGGGTGTCGGGGTCGTCAACGTACTCATATACCTCTTGCCGCTGGCCATTTTAATGATCGCGCTCTTTACTGGCACCCGAAAACTGGCGGCGCTCAAGGCATGAACTCATAAATCCTGTAACGCCGGATAGCGGAGTCAACGTTGTCCGATAGAGGGCTGTCGAGGGTAAGGCGTGCTTAGAGACATAGCGACTTAACGGACCGGCAGGCGCCCTCGCGCGCGAGTACGGGCTCGGCCCGTACATGCGACGATTGCCTCTGCCTGTTTTTGTGGATCCCTGAAAAGTCTGGTCCATCGTCCTGTGTAGCGCCTGTGTCACGTACAGGCCCGGCCTAAATTGTAAAAACGATCGCCTTGGCCTTCTTCGTCACGGCGTTCAGCTACGTGATCTGCTACACGGTCCTGTTCGAGGGCTATTACGGCCGTACCGTCGGCAAGTACCTCCTGGGGCTGAAGGTCATGAAGGAGGATGGCACGAAGATCGGCTACAGGGAGGCCATCCTCCGGAACATCCCCAAGTACCTGAGCAACTTCATCGTCTTCGATGCGCTGTGTCCGCATTCATTTTCATCCTGATTATGAGCGTCGTACGGGCTGCCCATCGCTTTGCTCGCCTGCAAGAGGGATATCGAGTCAGCCATAGGGTTCCACTGGGTGATCGACGCCGTCAAGTTCTCGCTGTTCCGTTTCTAAAAGAGTAACGGCCAGAAAGTCATCAGACGCGTTTCCGGCGCTTACGGGAACTCGTTGATCATCGGCTCGATGACGGCCTTACCCTCGTCAAGGTTGAACCGCATGCCGTCCGAAGCCGCGATCGTGCGGACGCCGGTGGCGGCCTCGATGCGCTGCGCGATCGCGTCCGGCCCGGCCTTGACGACCTGCATGCCGAAATGGTTCAGCACGGCGACCTTCGGCTTCGCGACCTTGAGCACCTTGATCACGTCCTCGGGGATGAGGTGCTCGAAGCGGGCGTCGTGGGTGATGCGGACCATATTGATAATAAGACAGTCGCAGCCCTTGAAAGCGCCGGGCAGCCCGGCGAAGTATTTCGTATCGGTGATGTAGCCGACCGTCCGGCCGCTGAAAATGAACTTGAGCCCGTAGGCCTCCACGTCCGCGTGGGTCATGGTCGCGGCGGTCTCGATCTGCACGCCGTCCAGCGACCACTTGAACGCCGGGCCGAGCACCTTGATGTTGTTGCGGATGTAGCTCCGCACGTACTTCAGGACCACCGGGTCGTTACCTTCCAGCGCGTCCTTCGGGACGACCAGCACGCCCCTCGGGCGAAAGCTGCCGCCCGACATGGCCTCGATCATGATGTTGATGTCGTTGCTATGGTCGATGTGCTTGTGGGAGAGCACGATACAGTCCAGCTTTCCCGGGCGGAAACCCAGTTCCACCGACCGCATCAGGCACCCCGGCCCCGGGTCGAGCAGGATGTTCTTGCCGTCGAGCTCCAGCCACATCCCGCCGCTCTTGCGCAGCTGGCTGGTCACGACCATCCGGCCCCCGGCCGTGCCGAGGAATGTGATCTCCGACATGCCTGATAATATGCAGGCCTATGATATAAAAGTCCTTTTATCGCAGATATCGTAAATCTCATAGAGGCCATAAAAGCCTTATGAGTATGATGTCATGGGCAGGTACAGACTGGCCGGCACCAGGCGGACGTTAACAACGTTAACTGTGTCAACGTCTTTTATCCGCTGGAGACGGCTGCCTGTACCAGACCAGTACGTCGTTGACGTTGTTGACGTCTCTCAGTTGCCTGCTCACTGTACAAAGCGTTTGGGCATATCAGTACTCTCTGAGCCAGATCTGTGCCTCGTCCTGGTTGACGACGATGTACTTACCCTTTAATTCCGAGAGGATGGCATCGTATAGCGCCTGACCCTGTTTCTCGTGGCCTTCGCCTGTGACTATGGCGAGCTGGTTCGTATGCCCGGTCACGTCGATGCCGAACGTCAGGAAGTCCGTATCCTTATCGAACATGATCTCTTCCCCGACGGTGATAAAATCACAGTTCGACAGCTTCGAGTTCGTCTCGATCACGATGCGTTTCACAAACTCGGTCTTCTTGTCCACGACGTTGATGATGATCCGGTCCATGTGGAAAAATTGGCGGGGATTGGTCTTATGGATATCGATCTGAGACTAAAATCCGGTCAAGAGAATAAAAAGATTAATAGTCCGGCGGATACAAACGATCGTACGGGAGGAAATCATATGGTCAAACTCACGCAAGAGATCAAAGACACGATAACGATGGGCACTGTGTACTTTTTCGCAACGAGCTCGAAGGGCGGCGCGCCCAACGTGGTGCCGATCAAGGCCCTGAAGGTGATGGACGACGAGACTATCCTTGTCTCGGACCAGTACTTCGGCAAGACGCTGAAAAACCTGGAGGAGAACCCGAAGGTCGCCATCGCGTACTGGACGGACAAGGGCGGATACCAGATCAAGGGCACGGCCGCGCTCCACCGGGGCGACAAGGTGTTCGAGGACGACGTCGCCTGGGTCCACAGCTTCTCGCCCAAGCTGAACCCCAAGACGGCAGTCGTGATCAAGGTCTCCGACGTGTTCATCGTCAAGGGCGGCCCCGACGCCGGCAAGAAAATCTTATAAGTCGCAAAGTTTCCAAGAGGAGTCGCCAAGGCGCCACTGTAGAAACTAAGAGGCGCCAAGGCGCCAAGTCTTTTTTTATATTCAAGTTGCCAAGTTACAAAGTTTTAATCATATGCTTCATTTATTAAACAGAACAGACCTGGCATCTTGGCGTCTTAATCTAAAAAACACTTATCGTCTTGGCGTCTCTTAGTTTCTACAGTGGCGTCTTGGCCCCTCTTCCTGGACACTTGGCGACTTATTCCTCGCGGGCGGGTGTGGTCAGGATCTTTTCGAGGCGCTTTAGCTCGCGTTCCTGGAGTTCCAGCCCTTTGCGCATGCTGGCCATCATGTTGCGGTACGCGGGATTGTTGCTGGTTTTTTTCTCGGTATAGATCTGGGGCAGCATGGTCATGAGCTTCTGCTGCCGGCGGAACTGGTCGCTGAGGGCGGCGTATTTGCCTTTGTACTTCTCGACGATCTCGTCGGCGACGCCGGACTTGCGGGCCATCTCCAGGGTGCGCTCGATGCGGGTGCGGGCAGTGAACACCTCGTCGATCGCGTCCCGCAGCGTGGCGGCGCTGACCGGCTTCATGATGTAGTTCTCGATGAGCATGCTTCGCTCCTGGACGTCCTCCAGGGTAAGCGGCTTAGAGGTGACCATGATGATGGGTATGTCCTTCGTGGCCGCGTCGTTCTTGATGTGCGAGGCGACTTCCCAGCCGTCCATGGTCTCCATCATGATGTCCAGAAAAATCAGGTCGGGCCGGTCGGCGATCGCCTGACGGATGCATTCCTCGCCGCTGTACGCTTTGAGCGTGGCGTAGCCCGATCGCTTCAGCATGCCGGTAATGATCTCAACGATGTCGTGTTCGTCGTCGGTGACAAGAATGCGCTTTTTTCCCGGGTCCATGGCCTGTTATCCCTGCATATTAAGCTAATAGAATATGCACGTTAATATACTTATAAATTTCAGTGCCCGCCAAAAAATCGGCGTGGGGTCCCGGAGGGCTCCCGCGCTAGTACCTGGACTCACGGACGGTTTTTTCGATGGTATGAGTGCCGATCATGCCAATCGCCGCGCCAAGGGCCATGCCCAGGCCCGCTGCGATGACAATGCTGGCGAGCGGGTGCGCGCGAATGTTGCCCCGGGCCATCTCTGCCGTATCGCCCATGGCTTCCATTGCCCTGTCCCGGTAGTCGCTGACGTGCATGGACTTGATGTCCTCCGACGCCCGCCGGAGGATGTCCGAAACCCTGCGGCTCGTCTCCGCGCCCCTCTCCGCAGCTGTCTGGGACAGCTGGCTGCCTTTACGTTCGATCCTGCTGGGCAGGTCTTCTCGCCTTTCTCTCCTGAATAATGCCATTTTCATCACCTGTCAATTGATCGTCATACGATTGGCCATGGATGAGTCTCGCCGATCGAGCTTTCTGATCATCCATCCTGATATCAGAGAGATTTAGGCCCGTACAATATTAATCGTTAGGAAAAGAAAAGTGCCGAAAAAACGCGATTGCAGGCATATTTAACCGGTCAGGAATCCGTGAGACCTTTCAGCGCTGAGCCTGCACCACGCTGGCAACGGCAATATAAACTTTATGAAAAAAATTGCGAAGACAGGCTCAAGCGCTCGTCTTCTTTTCATCCACTTTCTTCTCGCCCGCGGGTTTCGCGGGGCCTGTCCCGGCCGTGGCAGGCTTCTCGGCCGCCGCTTTCTTCGCGGCTTCCGCAGCCATGCGCTTCTTGATCACGGGCGCGTTCTCGTTGGTGACCTTCGTGTACACGGTCAGCCGCTGCCGGGAGGGCTTCGTGTACACCTCGTTCTGCGAGATGGCGTTGGTCGGGCAGACGCGGACGCAATAGCCGCAGCGGATGCACTGCGTGTTGAGGTACTCGATCTGTTCCTGTTCCTTGTGAATGAGGATGCATTCCGCCGGGCAGGACCGCTGGCAAAGCCCGCACAGGATGCACTTGGTGCCGTCGAAGGTGACGTCCGCCCGTACGCCCGGGAAGTGCTGGTAGGGCGTGAACGGGTAGTTCGAGGTGTACGGTTTGCTTATCAGGTTTTTACCGATGTTCGCAAGTATCTTCAGCATGGTATCACCTGTCGAAACACCCGATGCAAGGATCGAACGTGATCGTGATCAGCCCGACGTCCGCCAGGTGCGAGCCCTTGATGAGGGGTACGAATCCGGGCCCGTTTCCGTAGGTCGATGTCCGGACCTTGATACGGTCCATCTCCTTGGACTTCTTGCCCTTCGCGTAATAGAACAGCTCGCCGCGAGGCGCTTCGACCCGGGTGAAGTATTCCTTTTCGGGCAAGGTCTTGGACTTGGCGAAGATGTCCTCACCGGCGTCCGCCAGCAGCGGGATGCACTGTCGGATAATGTCGATGGACTGGAACAGCTCCCGGACGCGCACGACCGAGCGTGCCCAGCAATCGCCGGACGTCTCCACGATGGGCTTCACCTTGATCTCGTTATATAACACGTAAGGCGCGACCGCCCTGATATCATAAGGCACGTTACTACCTCTAGCCACAGGACCGACCACGCACAGGTCTCTGGCGAGTTGTTCGCTCATGACGCCGACGCCCTGCATGCGCTCCCGGATCGTGTAGCTCTTCAGGATCATGTCCTTCAGGTCCAGGCATCTCTTCTCCATTATGTCGCAGAAATCTTCGAGCTCCTTCGCCATCTCCGGGCCGATGTTGCGGATGACGCCGCCTACGATGTTGATGCCGTGGAGTACCCGATTGCCGGTCGTCCGCTCGAACATGTCAAGCACGATCTCGCGGTTGCGGAAGCAGAGCATGAACAGGTTCTCAAAGCCGATCGACTCGAGCGTGAGCCCGATCGCCAGCAGGTGGCTGTGCAGCCGTTCCAGCTCGAGCATGATCGTGCGTATCACCGCCGCCCGGCGCGGGATCTCGAGGCCCATGGTGCCCTCGACCGCGGTACAGTAGCAGGTCGAGTGGTGCTGGGTGCAGATGCCGCAGATGCGCTCGGACAGGTACGCGCCCTTGTTGTAGTCCCACTCGAACTTCTTCTCCAGGCCGCGGTGGCAGAACCCGGCCTCCAGCTCGCAGTCCTTGACGATCTCGCCGTCCATGGTGAGCTTCAGCCGTAAAGGCTCGACCCAGACGGGATGCTGCGGGCCGAACTGTATCGTGGTCTTCATGGCGCTTTCCTCCTCAGTGGCGCGTTGATGCTCTCATGCAGGAAAAACCTGCCTGGGACGCCTTTTACGTGAACGCCGAACATCTCCGCGAGCTCGTTCTCCGCGATGTACGCGGCCGGGAAAATGGGCGTGATGCTCTCCACTTCCTCGTTGCCGCCGTGCTTGGGCACCACGACGCGGTAGGTCTCCGCCTTACCCTCGGGGAAGGGCTGGAAGAAGTAGGATACCTGTATGGTATCGCCTGAGTCATATCCTACGATTGTAATGAGCCGGGTGCCTGCGGCCCTGAGCCGCCGGGCCACGTCCTGCATCTCCTGCTGGGTGACTGTCTTCACGTCCATTTACGCTGCCCCCTTCGACTTTTTCTTCTCCTCTAATATCTTGCGTTCCTTCTCGTTCAGGATGTCCAGCCCCAGCACCAGGCCGTCGATGACCGCCTCGGGCCTCACGTTGCATCCCGGAATATATACGTCCACCGGTACGACCTTGTCCAGCGAGCCGCAGTGGCCGTAGCAGCCCTGGTAGATGCCGCCGGTGCTGGCACAGGTCCCGACGGCGATGACGACCTTCGGGTCTGGCATCTGGTTATACAGGTTTGTAATGATCTCCTTGTACTTCAGCGTCACCGGGCCGACCACCAGCATGATGTCGGCGTGCTTGGGATTGCCCGTGCTCATGACGCCGAACCGGCTCGCGTCGAACCTTGGCGTGAGACACGCCAGGATCTCGAGGTCGCAGCCGTTACAGCCTCCGGTGCCCACATGAATGACCCAGGGCGATTTCTTACGAGACAGCTCAATCAGGCTCATGCAATCCACTTCCCGGTGATCAGGATGTACGCTAGATTCACAATAATCAGTAGCAGCCCGATTATGTATACTTGCCTGATCATCTGGTCTACCCGCAGCCTCGCGGTCACGTTATCTATGACGATCGAGAACAGGAAGGCCAGCGCCATCAGCCCGATCCGCACGGCCCAGTTCTGCACGAAGTACAGGCCGATGAACCAGAGCACGAAGAACACCTCATAGAAGTGGGCGATCGTGACCAGCCCCAGGAACTTGCCGGTGTACTCGGTCACAGGGCCCTGCGCGATCTCCTGGTGCGCCTCCGCGATGTCGTAGGGCGACTTCCTGAGCTGGATCGGCAGGATGAGGAAGAGCGCCAGCAGCGCCAGCGGCAACGTATACAGCAGCGGCTCGGTCTTCGCGGGCTCCGTGAAGCTCCAGATCGCGTCGATCTGGAAGCTGCCCGTGACCAGCCTGTCCAGGAACACGACAAGCAGCAGGATCGGCTCGTAGGTGAGCATCTGGAGCAGCTCTCGGTTCGAGCCCACGTAGCTGAACTGTGACCGCACGCTGTACCCGGCCAGCACCAGGAAGATGAAGGACAGGCCGAACATGAACGTGATGACCAGCAGGTCGTAGTGGAACAGCAGCAGCCCCGTGGACAGCACGACGGTCAGCAGGTACGCGACCGCGAAGACCAGGTAGGTCTTATTGACGATCTTATCCTCTTTACCGAACAGCTTCAGCACATCGTAGAACGGCTGCACGATCGGCGGCCCGGCGCGGTTCTGGAGCCGGGCTGTCAGCTTGCGGTCGATGCCGATGAGCAGGCCGCCGATGATCGGCGCCAGGATGAGCATCACGGCCGGGAAGGCGATCTTCCATATGATCGGGTCGTCCAGGGTAATCACAGTAACACCGCCAGGAACAGAATGGCCAGCAGTAATATGCCGATGGGATTAAGGTACTTCAGCAGCTTGCTTTCGCCGATCAGCGTTTCAAAGTAGCCGCCGCCGATGTCAGGCTCCTTGCCCGTGCCGCACGAGTACGTGGGCGTCAGCGACGTTTTCGGCACCCGAATGATCAGGATCGGGATGAGCAGGATCACGATGAAGAGGATCAGGAACATCAGCGGCGAGAACCCGCCGAAGGCACTCCTGAGCACCTCTCCGACGACCAGCCCTCCCGGCTCCTGCCCGTAGATGTCCGGCAGGTCGATCAGCTGCGTGAAGAATATCGTGGTCAGCGCCACCGAGACGAATATGCCCGCGGCCAGGATGATCAGCGGTATCTCCATGTACCAGTCGTGGTGAGCGGGCGGCGCCGTCTCGGCAGGCTTTGTGGCCAATAGCTTTCCGGCCCATCTCGAATAGTAGAAGACCGAGAAGATGCTGCCGAAGATGATGAAGAAGATGGCCACCAGCGACCACCCTATCTGGGTGAACGTGGACGCCGACTGGAAGGCCAGCCACTTGCCCACGAAGATGCCGAAGGGCGGGGCCATCAGCGAGATCAGGCCGATGACCGTGATCACGGTCACCAGCGGTGCCTTCGCGATCAGCCCCTGCATCTGCTCGATGTCCCGCGAGCCGATGATATGGGTGATCTCGCCCACGCAGAGGAACAGCAGGCCTTTGGATACCGCATGGAACACCAGCAGCGCCACGGCCGCCGTGATCGCCAGCCAGGTGTTGATGCCCGTACACATGGCGATGAGACCCAGGTAGCTGATCGTCGAGTAAGCCAGGATCCGCTTCGAGTCTGTCTGTGACAGCGCCAGGAGCGCGCAGAACATAAATGAGAACCCGCCGACGATCGTGATGACCGTGGACAGCAGCCCGCCCCCGAAGATGAGGATGAGTGGCGCGATGCGGATGAGCATATAGACTCCCGCGTTGACCATTGTGGACGAGTGGAGCAGCGCGGACACCGGCGTGGGCGCGACCATGGCGCCGGTCAGCCACGAGTTGAAGGGCATGAGCGCCGACTTGGTGAACGCCCCGACGGCCATGAAGGCGAACGGCAGGATGATGGCGGCCGCGGGCAGGAACGAGAGCGCGCCCGGCATTGTCGCCTGCGCGGTGAACAGCTCCGACAGGAACCGGGTGTTGTACATCATCTCGATCAGGATGATGCCGCAGACCAGCGCGATGCCGCCCAGCAGGTTCATCCACAGGGCCCGGTCCGACGCCTTGATCGAGGGCTCGTCGCGGTAGTGGCGGATAAGCAGGAACGAACAGAGCGTCGTGCCCTCCCAGAAGAAGAATAGCCACGTCAGGTCGTTGGCGAAGATGAGCGCGTTCATGTCGCCCAGGAAGACCATCATGATCAGGAAGAAGGACGACACGTTCTTGTCCCCCTTCATGTAACCGATGGAATAGAGCAGGATCAGCGAGCCGATCAGCGATACGATCAGGCACATCACGATCGACAGGTCGTCGATCACGAACGTGATGCCCGCCTCTTCCCCTCCCGCCACGAAGAGCTCGAGATAGGCGAGCAGCGCGAGCTGCAGGACTGCCAGGCCCAGCACCTTGTACTCCCGGTCTTTATAACCGAAGTACAGGAACACCAGCAGTAAAAGAAAGTCCAGAGCGATAATGATTGTTGATACAGGCAGTGACATGCCTATATTGATCGACTCAACGGTCAGGTTCTGCGGACCGTTGTACAGAATTAACAACGAAGCTACCGATAGCACCAGCGCACATAATATAACGGCGTATTTCTTCAGGTTATAGCCTGGCACCAGGTAGCTTATGATACCGAACAACACCGGCACCAGCACGGTCAGCGATAACAATAATAATCCGTCCATAGGCTTACACCAGGCAATGCAATCATACATTGATGATCATGATATATAAAATCATGGATACAGCGGTCTTTTCTTTTGCCGTCGTGAAATAAATCGGCTTATGCCACAATGCTCCCCCGCGTCGCCCTCTGCCCCTCTTCCGCCGTGATCGTGGCTCAGGCGATCGATGCCGGCAAAAGCCGCGAGAAAGGTATTAGCCAGCGTAATCCATAAATGAGCAGCAATGAACTCCATCAGGCTCGTGCTAAGCGATTACGACCGCACCTTCACGGACGAGACGCTGCGTGTGGCACCCGGCCTGGCGGAAGCCATCCGACGCCTGCGGGACCGGGGCGTGCTTTTCTCCATCGTCTCGGGCCGGAAATACTCCTTCATGATCGACTTCTACCGTTCCATGGAAGGCCTGGTCGACTCCTTCATCGCCGAGAACGGCTGCGTCGGGTACGCCGGCGGCTGCCGGCAGGTCATCGCCGAGGCCGGGGGCCGGGAGGAGCTGTTGCAGGAGCTGGGGAGCCGATCCATCGGCTACGACGCGGGCGACGTGGTCATATCCGTCCATCGCCGGCACCTGCCTGAGGTCGAGGAGGTACTCAAGTTTTTCCCGGCATATCACATGATACAGAACGTCGATTCGCTCATGCTGCTGCCGCAGGGCGCTTCCAAGGCGACAGGCATCCGCTGGCTCATGGACGTCTACTGCCTGGGCCCCGGCCAGATGGCCTGTATCGGCGACGCCGAGAACGACATCGAGATGCGCGGGCTCTGCCGGCTCATGGGCGCCGTCGCCAACGCGCTGCCCGCGGTCAAGAGCGAGTCCGACTACGTCTGCAAGAGGAGTTTCGGGGCAGGGCTCCTCGAGTTCCTGGAGCATATAGAAAGGCTGCAGGAAGCCGGGCCCGCTGAAATTACCGGATGAGTGGCCGGTAGCCCTCGCGCGATGGCGCCCGGGCCGCGTTCTACTATTGCCCGGGCCGCGTTCTACTATTGCCCGGGCCGCGTTCTAGTATTGCCCGGGCCGCGTTCCGCCAGCGCCCGGTTGCGGGAGCGATCGCTTTCCGTCCGGTCTTCATCGCATTGACCCACGGGACCAGCGAATAAAATTATGCAATGTAATTTATAATAAAATGTCGAACACTCTTTTATGTACGGGATAGTCGGTAACGGGGAGACCTGCGCCTTCATCAGCATCTTCGACTCGCTCGACTGGCTCTGCCTGCCCCGGTTCGATTCTCCCACGATGTTCGCACGGGCGCTGGACAGCGAGCGGGGCGGCTCGATCACGCTCTGGTACGAGGCGGGTGGCAGCATCCTGCCCTTCGAGACGGGGAAGCAGGCATACGTCGAGGATACGAACGTGCTGGAGACGTCGACGGCGGTCGGCGACGACATGGTGCGGACGATCGACTTCATGCCCTTCGGCGAGCGGCGCCTGTGGCGTATCATCGGCGTCTCCGGACCGCAGCGGTTCCGGCTGATGTTCGACCTCGATCCCCGGCCGGACTATAACCGGGCCGGCCCGGATATCACTGTAACCGAGAACGGCGTCATGATCACCGGCCCGGGCCAGGCGTTGTACGTGTCTTCGACCGAACCGGCCGTGATCAAGAAACGGCGCATCTCCTTCGACGTCGAGCCGCCCCGGACGATACCGTTGCTGCTGACCTACGGAGAGCACCCGCACGACTGCCTTAAAGCGGCCGAGAGCCGGGACTTCGTCAAAGAATACCGGGTGGAGGTAGAAAGGTGGCGCCGCTGGGCGGCACAGGCCAATCCCGTGTTCGAGCTGAGCCCCCGCCTGCACTATTATTACATGCGCTCCCTGCTCATCCTGAAGCTGCTCATCTACGATAAGACCGGCGCCATCCTTGCGGCGCCGACGACCTCGTTCCCGGAGATCGTGGGCCGGGACGCCAACTGGGACTACCGGTTCTGCTGGGTGCGGGACGGCGCCTACTGTGCCGAGGCGCTGGCGCTGGCGGGCATGCGTGAAGACGCCCGCAAGCTGCTCGACTTCCTGCTGGGCATCGCGTCCGACGACGGCAAGCCCTACCAGTACCCGCTGGTCTCGGTCGACGGCACGCTCGAGGGCACGGAAGAGGTCCTGATCGACACGCTGGCCGGGTTCGGCAACAGCCGGCCGGTGCGTATCGGCAACAAGGCGGTGGACCAGCGGCAGAACGACCTGGAGGGGGAAGTGGTGCACGCCGTCTACCTGTACGACAAGTACTCGGGCGACACCGGCTACGCGAAAGAACACTTCGGCCAGCTCGCCCGGATCGTGGACTATGTCAGGGGCCACTGGCGGGAGAAGGACGCGGGCATCTGGGAGTTCCGCAGGGAGCATATGGACTATGTGCACAGCAAGACCATGTGCTGGGCCGCCCTCGAGTATGGCGCGAAGATCGCCGGCCGGCTGGGGCACGAGGACCGGGCCGCGGAATGGCGCGACGAGGCTTTCATCGTCCGGGACGACGTGCTGGCCAACGGCTGGTCGGAGCGTAAGAAGTGCTTCAAGCGGTCCTACCAGGACGACGCCTACGACGCATCGGTGCTCGCCGTGCCGCTGATGAACATGCTGCCCGTCGACCACCCGAAGGTACATACGTCCATCAAAAGCATCACCGACCACCTCGGCACCGGCGGCCTGCTGAAGCGGTTCGAGGAAGAGCCGCATGCCTTCATGCTCTCGTCCCTGTGGCTGGCCCAGGTGATGATGAAGCGCGGCAGGGCCGTGAGCGCGCTGGACATCATCAACCGCGCGGCCCGGTACGCGTCGAGCGACCTCGGGCTGTTCGCGGAGGAGTACGACATGTACTACCAGCGGCTGGTCGGGAACATCCCGCAATCCTTCTCCCACGAGGAGTTCGTGAAATCGATACAGATGCTGCTCGGAAAAGAATGAGAGGCAGCTGCCAAGGGTCCAAGAAGAGAGGCCAAGACGCCACTGTAGAAACTAAGAGGCGCCAAGGCGCCAAGTGTATTTTTTGATCAAGACTCCAAGAGGCCAAGCTATCGGACATATGATCATTAGAAAGCTTCTTGGACCCTTAGCCTCTTGAATTTAAAAAGTAAATCTTGGCGCCCTGGCGCCTCTTAGTTACTACAGTGGCGTCTTGGCCTCTCTTCTTGGACCCTTGGCCGCTTGGGTGTTACTCGGTGAGCATGGAGCTTTCGGCGCCGGTGGCGTCCTTGACGCGCCGCTGGAGGAAGATGTTGTCGTAGATTTCGCAGTGGTCGCGGAAGCCGCGTTCCACGCAGAACCGCATGTGGACCAGCTCTTTGCCGATGGCGCCCATCTGTTTGCCGATCTCGGGGTGCTCGACCAGCGAGAGGATGTACTGGGCCAGCTCCTCGTGGTCGGTCGGCCGGAACAGGTAGCCGTTCACGCCGTCCACGATCTGCTCGGGGATGCCGCCGATGTTGGAGCCGATCAGCGGCTTGCCGAAGCACATGGCCTCGGAGAGCACCAGCCCGAAACCTTCGTTGACCGAGGGCAACACGACCATGTCGCAGGCGTCGTAGGCCTGCAGCAGGTCTTCCTGGCTCACCTTGCCCAGGAAGTGCACCTTCTCCTTCAGCCCGAGGCTTTCCGTCAGCTGCTTCAGCTCCTCCAGCCGTCCGGAGCGGCCCATCAGTTTCTTGGACAGCGAGCCGTTGCCGATGAAGACGCAGGTGACGTCTTCGTGTTTCTGGTGCACAGTCGCCATCGCCCTGATCAGGAACTCCTGGCCTTTGCGCGGGTCCATCCGCGAGATACACAGGACGATGTGGTCCTTCTCCGGGATGCCGAACTTTTCCCGGAAGCGGTTTTCGCAGGTAAGCTTATACTCGGCGGTCTCGATGAACGGGTTGATCTTGATCACGCGTTCCGGGGTGAGCCCGCTCTCGACGGCCGTCCGCACGTACTCGTCAGTGGAAAAGATGATCTGGTCGTAGTAGTGCATGTAGCGGACCAGGAACTCCCGCCATTCCGCCGGCATGACGGTGGTGAATGGTATGTGCCAGGTGAAGATCATGGGCACGTCGATCTCGTCCTTCAGCAGGAAGGCCAGCGGCATCACCTGGAAGTCGTGGACGTGGAGCACGTCGAATTTTTCGGCCTTGTAGACCTCTTTCACTTTCTCGTACATGTTCACGTTGAAGCCCAGGTAATCGTAGTATCCGTGGCTGAACCGGTCCTCCACGCTGACGGGCGTCGGCTTGCTGCCGTGCGTCGTATCGATGATCAGCTCCTTGAACTTGAGGTACCCCTCCATGGACTCCCGCAGGCTGTCGGTCTCGGCCAGGCGGTACACCCTGATGCCGTCGACGACCTCGTAGTCGGCCATTTCCGGGGTCTTGAGGTGCACGACAATCATCTCGTCTCCCCGGTCGATCATCCGCCTGCCGAGCGCCTGCAGATACCTCGTCACGCCGCCGACATAGGGGTAGAAGGACTGTGAAACGGTGCAGATTTTCATTAGCTGACTAATTTTTTATTATGGGTTAAATATATTATTCACATAAAATCGCGCTAAACTATCGTGAACGCAGGCAATCCAGCGATGCCATGCCCGGTTAACTCCGGCTACAAAGGCACAAAGTACCAGTTCGATTCGGCCGGGCCCCTGCCGCCTGGGCAAGATACGTTGTTTATATTACAGGCTGATAACGTATCTGACACAGAGTTCACAGGTATACGGAGTACGGTTAAAAAAGGCTACCGTCGCCTGCATCTGATCAGACATCGCGTACTCTGTGTACTCTGTGTTTGGTGCTGGTTCAATATGACAGGATTCAAAATTATAAACGTTTTCGGGTGATCAGGGATTGAACCGGCTGATCGTCCTCGGGTACGGTATCGTGTCGCGAATGTGCTCGAGGTTGCAGATCCACCGGACGAGCCGCTCGGCGCCCATGCCGAAACCCGAATGGGGCACGGAGCCGTAGCGCCGGAGGTCCAGGTACCAGCCGTATTTGGCCGGGTCCTCGCCCTGCTTCCTGAGGCGTTCCTCCAGGAGCCTCAGGTCGGTCTCCCGTTCGCTGCCGCCGATGATCTCGCCGAAGCCCTTCGGGGCGATCATGTCGACGTTCAGGACTTTGTCGTTCCCGGCGTCCTTCATGTAGAACGCCTTGACCTCCAGCGGGTACTCCGTGATGAACAGCGGCTTATCGTAGTGCATGGAGATCTGCCGCTCCTCGTGGGTGCCGAAGTCGTCGCCCCACCGGAACTCGAAGCCGTCGGCCTGCAGGATTTTGACCGCCTCGTCGTACGTGATCCGCG
Source organism: Methanocella sp. PtaU1.Bin125 (assembly GCA_002067315.1). Lineage (GTDB taxonomy): Archaea > Halobacteriota > Methanocellia > Methanocellales > Methanocellaceae > Methanocella_A. The sequence continues at coordinate 21,990 of MVRA01000192.1, forward strand.
GGAACGGGGGCTTCAGGTTGAGGAAGTAGTCGGGATCGCCGCCCAGCAGCCTGATCTCGGCAGCGCATTGCTCCGCCGCCTTATTACAGACGAAGGAGACCAGCTGCTCCAGCATGTCGATCATCTCGTACAGGCCCGTCCACGCCATCTCGCCCTCGATGTGCCAGTACTCTGCCAGGTGCCGGGTCGTGCGGGACTTCTCCGCCCGGAACGACGGGGTGATCGAGTACACGTTCTCCAGCCCGAAGATGAGCGACTCGAGGTAGAGCTGCGCGCTCTGGGACAGGTACGCCTTCTCCTCGAAATACTTGAGCTCGAACAGCGTCGACCCGCCCTCGCAGGAGCTGGACATGATGATCGGCGGCGTGACCTCGTAGAAGCCGTGGCCCCGGAACCACTCCCGGCAGGCGGAAAGCACCGCGTCCTTCACCTTCATGACCGCGACCAGTTCTTTGCTGCGGATGTGCAGGTGCCGCAGGTCGAGCAGGACTTCGGGATTGTGGCCTTCGCCGAAGATCGGGTAGTCCGGCGACGCGCCGATCAGCTTCAGGCCGGTGGCCACGATCTCCCTGCCGCCCGGGGCCCGCGGGTCGGTACGTACCTTGCCATCGATGACGACCGAGCACTCCAGCGTGAGGGCGTCCGCGGCCTTCAGGGCGTCGTCGCACACGTTGCCCTTCTTCGTCGTGACCTGGATTTCCCCGGTGGAGTCCCGCAGGACGGTGAACACGATCTTGCCGCTGGACCGGGACTTGACCACCCAGCCGCCCAGCCGCACCTCGGTGCCGTCGGGATACTTTCCGGCGAGCACGTCCTTGATTTTCGCGAACATGATATCCACTGCCAGAGAGTTTAGAAGGCGTTGATCGATAAAAAGCTTTTACCATGATACAGGATAGCAGCGCGCTTGCCGGGTAAAAGCGGGGCGCCAGGACGTTATCGTGCCTCGGGGAGAACCGCCGGTTTTAGATTGCCTGATTCGCTCTCATGAATAAGTGGTGCATTTCGACGATTGAGGCGGTCATTAGAGGGCGCTCGCGGCTGCTTGCGCGCGCGAACGCTCTGGCTGAAAATGCGACGACAGCGCTGCCCGTTTTTCATCATAATACCTGTCCATAACCACGGTCATTGAGACTCCAACAAAATGTTCGTGGAGCGATTCGTTGTCCTGTTTATTGTTATGCGTAGTGGCGCACAAGGCGCGGTAAAGGGCCGCAGAGAACGCAGAGGAGCGCAGAGACCGCAGTTTCCTTTTTAGATATGGCATACTTAAAATAATAAAAGAAACTGTGTCTCATGAAAAACTCGTCTGGCGGGCGCGCTGGCACCTGTCGCATGCCGCCTCCGGCGGGCCATTCGTACTGCCCGCCCTCCCGCCCC
>MVRA01000193.1 GCA_002067315.1 Methanocella sp. PtaU1.Bin125
GGCGTGTGTCGCACAGGAGTTCCCGGCCACCCCGGCAGTGCGGGCGCTGGCGAAGAAGTACGGGTATGACGAGTACATGGTGGCCCGGTTCGCGCAGTTCGTGCCCGACCTCGAAAAGTTCCTGGCCAGCATGGAACTGCCCCCGTCAGTCTACATTCGCGTCAACACGATCAAGATCCCCCAGAACGCGCTCGTCAAGCGGCTGACTGATAAAGGGTTTACCCTGCGTCCGTCCGACCTGCCGGACTGTCTCGAGGTGACCGCCGAGCCGTACTCGATCGGGGCGTCGGCCGAGCACCTGCTGGGCTATTTCTACGTGCAGGATAAGTCGTCTATGGTGCCGCCGCTGGCGCTGGCGCCGGGGCCGGGTGACACCGTGATCGACATGGCCGCCTCGCCGGGCGGCAAGACCACCCACCTGGCCCAGCTCATGAACAACGAGGGGCTGATCGTCGCCATCGAAAAAGAGCCCGCCCGCATGCCGGGCCTGCGGTCCAACCTCGGCCGGTGCGGCGTCCGTAACGTCACGCTGTTCAACATGGACGCGCTGGAGATCGCCCGGCTCGGCACGAAGGCCGATAAGATCCTGCTGGACGCGCCCTGTACCGGCGAGGGTGTGATCGCCCGGGACCGCTCGCGCAAGACCAGCCGCGACGTCGGTGACATCGCCTACTGCGCGGGCCTGCAGCACGAGCTGATCGACGCCGCCTGCTCCGCGCTAAAGCCGGGCGGCACGCTGGTCTACTCCACCTGCTCCTTCGCCCCCGAAGAAGACGAGGCGATCGTGGACTACGCGGTAAGGAAGCACGGGATGAAAGTGGAGCCCATCCCGTACGGGTCGCCGGCGCTGACCGCGTTCGGCAAGGTGCAGTTCCGCCCGGAAGTGGCGAACGCGAGACGCATGTTCCCGCACGTCCACGGGACGACCGGATTCTTTGTGGCGAGGTTACGCTATGTTTAGGGGCATGAAAAAGAACGAGCTGACGCTGGTCCGCCGCGGCTTCGACTACTGGGGCGCGTTCGAGCTGAGCAAAGAGCTGGAGCTCGTCGTCCGCCAGGGCGAGCCTGCGGCGGTTTACCTGGTGACGCCCGAGGTCAAGTACTTCGCCATCGGCCGGGAGCCGGAGCCGGACATGGCCGGCCTTCACATCGGCGACGTCGGGAAGAAACAGTTCAGCCTCACGCTTGAGGGTGCCTATCTGATCGCCCGGGCATCGGACCGGAAAAAGGTGAAGGTGACCGGGCAGGCCGAGTCGCTGGTGCTCTACGGCCGGGACGTGTTCGGGTCGTCTATTACGTGGGCCGACGAGTCCATCGGCCAGAACGAGCGGGTGATCATCGCCAACAAGTACGGCGAAGCCATCGGCCTGGGCCGGGCCCGCTACGCCCACGACGGGCTGTTCGCCGACCGCGTGACCGTGACCACCGAGGCCGACGTCGGCCTGTACATCCGCGCGCAAAGCCGCTAATTCCATTTTATTATTGGCTGGCAGTCAACACAGAGTTCACTGAGTTCACAGGGTACCCAGAGTACGGTTAAAGAAAGGATCAGTGCAGCCTCTTCCGATAAGACTTCGTGTACCCTGTGGACTCTGTAAACTCTGTGTTAATTTCCTGCTCAGTATAAACGACGATCACTTCGTGCCTTTCGGGCTGCATAACTTATATACGTGTGTAACGCCATTCAGGTCAGAGCAGCACCGGCTCCGGGAATCTTTTTACCGGCTCCGCGTGCCCATGAGGTTTAATATATGTTCAGAAGCAACGATAGGGCTGCACCGGTCTCTGCCGGGCAGCAGTACGATGTCAAGATTGAGGATATCGCCAAGCAGGGTGACGGCATCGCCCGCATCCAGGGGTTCATCATCTTCGTCCCCGGCACCAAGGTCGGCGACGAGGTCAAGATCGAAGTCCAGACGGTTAAGCGTAACTTCGCAGTCGGCGCGGTCGTCCAGTGAGCCGGTTGAGGCCGTGTGCCTCAATCAACAGCTTTTTTTATCGCCGATTCGGCCGTTTTTCGGGTCGTTCATCCTGTATCCCCTGAAACAGGAAAACATTTAATAGATAGGCGGTTGTACTACATTTAAACATGAAAATATGTCTTAGATCATTTTATTTCATTATTGTAATTATAATCATAATCCTCTGCGCGTTGCAAAGCGTTACCGGCGTAGCACAGGCCGACGCTCCTCCGGGCATGATCCTGGGCCGGGCGACGATGCCGGACGAGTCGACAGGGATCGCCGGCTGCGAGGTACAGTTATTGAGCCATGGGGACATCGTATACGCCCGGACGACGACGGACTCGGAAGGCAACTTCATCTTCACCAACGTCGAGCCCAGTACCGATACCTGGCACTACAGGCTCATTATCAAGGATCGCAACTGGGGCCAGAGCGTCACCCAGCTGTTCGACGTCGTCTCGAACTCGACCACCATCGTGGCAGTGCGGGTGTATCCTTATATCCACAGCTTCTCCTTTGTCAGCGAGCGGCAGGAGCTCAGGGCGGACGGCAGCTCGGTGCTCAACATGACGGTGGCGCTGTTCGACGTGAACGGCAAGCCGGTGCCCGACGGCGTGCACGTGGCGTTCACCCAGGACTCTGACTACCCGAACCCCGGCAGGTTCTTCGCAGGCGAAGCGAATGGCACAGGGCTCACGCTGGCGACGAAAGGCGGCCGGATCGTGCTCACCTATGGTGCCGTCTCCGGCGACACGCTGTCCCGGGGCGTCCGGCTGAATGCCGAATGCGTGGAGTCGGGCGATACCCGGGCGATCGACATCACCTTCGACCTGGCGAGCCCCAACGTCATCGAAGGCACCGTCTACGACGCCACGGGCCGGACGGTCCCCTTCGCGAGTGTCGCGCTCTACCGCTGGGACGGAGTCAGTAAATACGTGGTATACAATCGCTCTGACGGCAGCGGCAAATGTGACGCCAATGGCACCTACCGGTTCTCAGTGATGCCGGCGGGCACCTACAGGGTGACTGCCAACGACTCGACCTTCGTGAACTCGTCGACCGTGACAGTCGCAAGGGGCAAATACACGCTCGACGTCGTCCTGCCCATGGACCGCGGCACCATCCACGGCTGGGTCAAGGACAACAAGGGCAATCTCGTGGAGGCGGCGCAAGTGACGCTGTTCCGCTCTTACGGCACCACGCTATCGAAAATGGCGGTCAACCTCTCCGCCCCCGACGGCAGCTTTATCTTCAACGACGTATGGTACGGCCATTACGATGTACAGGCGGTCTACGCCGGCCAGACCGTCGACGTGTCCGTCATCCTCGACGAGAGCCGGACGTCGGTGACCCTGCCCCTGCTGATCGACGCATCGGACGTCACCCCCACCCCGGTCCCTGCGAAGCCGACCCCCGGGCCGGGCAACGCGTCCGCCACCCCCCGGCCCCCGACACCTACTCCGCCACCGGTGACGCCGGGATACCTGATCTCCACTTATGGCGTGGCGCTCGGCGCGATGGCGCTGGTCTGCGCCGTCGTCCTGCTGATCGTACTGCGGCTCCGGCCCAAATGATGCTGTTAAATATTTAAGACTCTTCTGCATTGTTGGGATCGAAGGGCGGTGGCCGGATGTCTCTGATGGTTTGCCGTTCAGGCGTCCTGTGATGAGTACGCAAGGACGCGGGACTGCATACTCGCGACGATCGCAA
>MVRA01000194.1 GCA_002067315.1 Methanocella sp. PtaU1.Bin125
GTCAGGATGTTATTGTAGGTACGATATGAACCAGCTCCCCCGGGTCTCCATCGTGACGCCGTCCTTCAACCAGGCCCCTTTTCTGGAAACGACGATTCGCTCGGTCGTCGAGCAGGACTACCCGGACATCGAGTACGTCGTCGTCGACGGCGGGTCGACCGACGGCAGCCAGGAAATTATCAAGAGATACGCGGACCGGATCGCGTTCTGGGTCAGCGAGAGGGATAACGGCCAGTCCGACGCGATCAACAAGGGGTTCCGGAAGTGCACCGGGGATATCGTCGCCTGGATCAACTCGGACGACGTATACGTAGAGGGGGCGATACCCCTCGTGGCCAGATACTTCGCGGAACACCCGGACGTCGACATGGTCCACGGCGACATCGATTTCATCGACGGGCGCGGCAAATTCATCAGTAAGGTGAAGACCGCCGACTTTACGTTGCCCGAGCTGCTGGTGACCAACCGCGTGTCCCAGCCCAGCGTGTTCTGGCGGAGAAAGCTATTCGACGAGATCGGGTACCTGGACGAGTCGTTCCACTACGTCATGGACTATGACTTCTGGATCAGGGTGGCCATGAAGCACAAGGTCCGGCACGTCGGCGCCACCGTCGCGCAGTTCCGGCTGCACGATACGTCGAAGACGATCTCCAGCAACGACCTGTTCCTGGCCGAGATCCTGATCATTATCGACCGGCTCCTCCGGGGCGGCGACCTCCCGGCCGATGTGGAAGAAGCGCTCTTCATCCACATGCAGTCGGCCCTGTCCGGGTTCCGGTTCGACCGGATGGACAAGCTACAGAAGTACCTTGAGCATGACGAAAACGCCCGGCTGCGAAAGCTTATCGAGCTGGCCGACTACCAGTCGGCCCTGTCTGGCCGCCCCGTCCGGTATGGCGATCTGCGTTCGATACGAGCGCATCTGCGCGACTTTTTCACCGGCTACGTCAGCCAGTACGACGGCTACCGTCGTCATGTGACCGGCCGATCGATCGACGATGTGGTCGAAGAAGAGATATACAACATTTCGTTAAACCTGCATGAAAAAGGCCTGCGCCGGAAATCGATCAAGCTGTTTGCCGCGCTGGCGTGCTCGAGCCCCGGCCGTTTTAAGGTCGACTATGTCAAGCGGCTGCTGAAGCAATACGTCCCGGGATGACCCGAAAAACTGGCCAAAGGCCTCTGCCGGCGTCTTCCTGCACGATTTCCGGGTCTGGCGCGACACCAACGTTTTTATATACCTTGACTTAATGATAACAGCAACAGTTGAGGCGTTATATGGCGTTTTGGGATAATAAAAAGGTCCTTGTCACTGGCGGCGCCGGGTTTCTGGGCTCGTTCGTCGTCAGCCAGCTGAGGGAACGGGGCGTTGAGAAAGAAAACATCTACGTCCCCCGGAGTCGGGACGTCGACCTCCGAAAATGGGAGAACTGTGTCGATGTCGTCAGAGACCAGGATGTTGTCATCCATCTCGCCGCGAACGTCGGCGGCATCGGATACAACCGCAAGTACCCGGGAAGCCTGTTTTACGATAACGCGATCATGGGTATCCAGCTCATCGAAGCGGCCCGTCTCGAAGGGGTGGAGAAGTGCGTGATCCTTGGCACGGTGTGCGCTTACCCGAAGTTTACCCCGGTGCCCTTCCACGAGGAGGACCTGTGGAACGGTTACCCGGAAGAGACAAACGCGCCTTACGGGCTGGCCAAAAAGATGCTGCTGGTCCAGTCCCAGGCCTACCGGCAGCAGTACAATTTCAACTCCATATACCTGCTGCCCGTCAACCTCTACGGCCCGGGCGATAAGTTCGACCCGGAGGATTCCCACGTCATACCGGCTACGATCATCAAGTTCCTCACCGCGGTCAGGAACGGCGACAGGGTCGTCGAAGCCTGGGGCACCGGCAGGGCGTCGCGGGAGTTCCTGTACGTGGAGGACGCCGCGCGGGCCATCGTGATGGCAACGGAAAAGTACGACGGGGCCGAACCGATCAACATCGGGGCCGGACAGGAAATCAGCATCAAGGAGCTCTACTCCATCGTCGCCGAGATCACCGGATTCACGGGCGAGATCAGGTGGGATACGAGCAAGCCTGACGGCCAGCCGCGCAGGTGCCTGGCGACGAGCCGGGCGAGGGAAGCGTTCGGGTTCGAGGCCAGGACCGGGTTCCGGGACGGGCTGAAGAAGACGATCGACTGGTACCGGGACCACGTCTTCGGCCGATGAGCTGCCGGTTTCCTGGATATCAGGGACTGAAAAGATATCGACAAGGAACATTCGGATTGATGATCGATGACGGAAAAACTAACTGTTCAAGTCACTGCCGGGCCTGCCAATGCCATAGGTAAGCCCCCTGTGACCGTCATCGAGCCCACGCGGGGCTGGTTGCCCATCGACCTGCGCGAGCTGTGGGAGTTCCGCGATCTCCTGTACTTCTTCACCTGGCGAGACATCAAGGTCCGCTACAAGCAGACATTCCTGGGGTTTGCCTGGGCCGTCATCCAGCCGTTCCTCGCAATGGTCATTTTCACCGTGTTCTTCGGGCTGCTGGCCAAGCTGCCGTCAGACGGCATTCCCTATCCCATATTCGCGTACGCCGCGCTGCTGCCCTGGACGCTGTTCTCCGAGAGCCTGACCCGGTCGACCAGCAGCATGGTCATGAATGCCAACATCCTCAAGAAAGTCTACTTCCCGCGGGTCGCGCTCCCCATCTCGAGCGTGCTGTCGCCGCTGCTGGACTTTGGCATCGCGTTTACTATCCTGATCCTGATGATGGGCTACTACGCCATTACGCCGACCTTCAACGTGATCTGGCTCCCGGCGCTGATCTTGCTGACCCTGGTGACGTCCCTCGGCATAGGGCTGTGGACGTCGGCGCTGAACGCCATGTACCGGGACTTCCAGTACGTCGTCCCCTTCATCGTTCAGATCTGGATGTACGCTTCGCCGGTTGTGTACTCCGCGTCCATGATCCCGGAGCAGTATCGGTTCCTGTACGGGTTGAACCCTATGGCGGGCGTCATCGAGGGTTTCCGGTGGGCGCTGCTCGGCTCTGAGGCGCCGGGTTCAGTCATGGTCGTCTCGGTCGTCATCTCGATCCTGATACTGATCAGCGGGGCGTTTTTCTTCCGGCGCATGGAAAAGACGTTCGCGGACGAGGTGTGACCGTGGCGGACAGGGAACTGGCGATCAGCGTCCGGGACCTGGGCAAAAGGTACCGGATCGGCGGGTCACAGGCGTACTATAAGACGTTCAGGGAAGCCGTTACCAACGTGGGTACGTCCGTCGTGCGCCGGCTTAACGCGGGCGGCCAGGCCCCCGTGGCGGATTACATCTGGGCGCTTAAGGGCGTCTCTTTCGACGTGGAACGCGGCGATGTCCTGGGCGTCATCGGGCGCAACGGCGCGGGCAAGAGCACCCTGCTCAAGATCCTGTCCCGGATCACCGAGCCCACGGAGGGCCGGGCGGAAATTTACGGCCGCGTAGGGTCGCTGCTGGAGGTCGGCACGGGCTTCCACCCCGAGCTCAGCGGCCTGGAGAACATCTACCTGAGCGGCGCCATCCTGGGGATGCGAAAGGCGGAGATCGAAGCCAAGATGGACGATATCGTCCGGTTTTCCGAGGCCGACCGTTTCCTGGAGACGCCGCTGAAGCACTACTCCAGCGGCATGCAGATGCGGCTGGCCTTTTCCGTGGCGGCCCACCTTGACCCGGAGATCCTGCTGATCGACGAGGTCCTGGCCGTGGGCGATATCGCGTTCCAGCAGAAGTGCCTGGGCAAGATGGGCCAGATCAGCAAAGAAGGCAGGACCATACTGTTCATCAGCCACAACATGGACGCGGTGTTAAGCCTGTGTAACAAGGGCCTCCTCATCGAAAACGGCAGGGCGAAATCGATCGGGGGCATCCGGGACATCGTCAACGAGTACCTGAAGGTGAACACCGGCCTGCTCGGCGAAGTACGGCTCGCCGACGAGCCCCAGAAGGGCTACGACGACCTGAAGTTCCGCGCTATCCGGATACGGGACGCCCGGGGCAAGGTCACCCCGATCATCGACATGAACGAGGACTACGTCGTCGAGATCGAGTACGAGATCACGAAACCGGTGAGGTCGGCCCAGGTCGCCTTCGAGCTGTTCAACTCCGTGGGCGTATGTGTCTTCTGCAGCACGGACATGGACAACGAGCCCGAAAACCTGCGGAGCATCAAGCAGCCCGGTACGTACCGGGCCCGGTGCTCGCTGTCTTCCAGTTACCTGCGCCCCGGCGCGTATACCATCGATCTAAGCTCGAGCATCCCCGGCGTAAAAATGCTGAACCTCTTCCACAATGCCATATCCTTCGAGGTTACCGGGCTTAACATCGAAAATAAGCTCTCCCAGGGACGAAGGGGCATTATCACCCCGATCTTCCGGTGGGAAACGCAAAAAATATAGGCTCAAGGAGCCGAGCGAGAAACATAATTAAGCAGTAAGCCCAGATTAAGTGACGTCTGGCGGAGAGGATGAATCTGGCGCTCGAACCGGTCCACAGCGAACAGGGCAAGCCCGACAGGGCTTTTATCATTGGCAGCCACAATCACCTATTCTCAAGGCCGGCCGATCTCCGGGGGGCTATCCCCGCAATCGCACCGCTCCCCGGCAAGACCAATATACAGTACGGGCATGGGGTTTGAGGATGCCGCGGAACGTGTTGTTGAGAGAGATGGCCGGAAAACTCCGCGCCCGTCTGACACCGCAGGTGATAACGCTGCGGCCGAACGGCGAGAGTAAGGGCAACTTGCTGCTCTCATACCTGCAGCAGCCCTTTATGGCACGGGGCAGGCGATCGGAGCATCTTCACTCGAACCAGTGGGAATGCCACGAGATCGCGGACGTGTGGAATCGTTTTGGCTATACAGTCGACGTGATCAGCTGGGATAACCGGCGGTTCCGGCCGGCGAAAAAGTACGACTTTTTCATCGACATCCACGGCAACATGGAGCGCATCGCTCCCCTGCTAAGCCGGGACTGTATAAAGATCCTGCATATCACCGGCTCCCACTGGCTCTTCCAGAACCTCGCGGAGTTCGAGCGGCTGCTAGCGTTGCAAAGGCGGAAGGGGGCCACGTTACTGCCGCGCAGGCTCGCCGAGCCGAGCATGGGTATCGAGTACGCCGACTGCGCGGTCCTGATTGGGAATGACGCCACCCGGAGCACGTTCGACTACGCGAGCAAGCCCATCTACGAGATCGATGTGACGGCGGTACAGGAATTCCCGTACCCTGAGAGCAAGGACTTCGGCCGCTGTAGAAAGAACTACCTGTGGTTCGGCAGCGACGGCCTGGTGCTCAAGGGCCTGGACATCGTCCTGGAAACGTTCGCCGCCATGCCCGACTATCGCCTGTACGTCTGCGGGCCCGTGGCCCGGGAAAAGGACTTCGAGGCACTGTACTACGACGAGCTGTACCGGACTCCGAATATAACCACAGCAGGCTGGGTAGACGTCCGCGGCCAGGGCTTCCGGGATATCGCCGACGATTGCCTGGGCGTGGTCTTCCCGTCGGCCTCGGAGGGCCAGTCGGGGAGCGTCGTACAGTGCCTGCACGCGGGCCTGATCCCCGTGATCAGCCGCCCGACGGGGATCGACGCGGGCGGTTTCGGCGTCATGCTGCGGGAGCTTACGGTCGAGGAGGTCCGGTCGGCCATATCCAACTTGAGCGGCGCTCCCGAGGAAAGCTTGCGTTCGCTGTCCAGGAAGTCATGGGAATATGCCCGGGCCCGCCATACCCGGGAGAGGTTCACCGCGCGATATACGGAAATCGTGTCGGACCTGCTGCGGACCCGCGAGGCCAGATCGTGATAACAACCTGTCTCCCGGGTATCAGCGGGCAGACATGCCGCATATGTCGCAACCGGCGGTCTCGAGAAAAATGCCTATATATGGGATAAGTTGTTAGTGGTATTGCGAATAACATGGAATGGTTAGCATGAAAAAAGTTCTGGTTATCGGCGGATGCGGATTTATCGGCTCAAACGTGGCGGCCTACCACCTGAAGCAGGGCGACGAGGTCACCGTCGTCGACAATTTATCGAGGAATGGCACGGCCGCAAATCTCGAGTTCCTGCGGAGCAACGAGAAACTGGATTTCATCAACATTGAGGTCAGGGACAGCTTAAAAGTGCTCAAGCTATTTGAGGACCATCGTTTCGACCTCGTCTATCACTTGGCCGCACAGGTGGCCGTCACGACTTCGGTCGTCAACCCGCGGGAAGACCTGGAGATCAATCTCCTGGGGACTTTTAACGTATTAGAGGCTATGAGGCTGACCCATTCGAAGGCCATTTTAATTTACACGTCCACCAACAAGGTCTACGGTGAATTGAACCGGTTTAATGTCGTGCTGAAGAACAACCGGTACGCCTATCAGAGCATCGACGGCGTAAACGAAGAGTGCCAGCTTGACTTCCACTCTCCCTACGGGTGCTCGAAGGGCGCCGCCGATCAGTATGTCATCGATTACTCGCGAATCTACGGCCTGAAGACGATCGTGTTCCGGCAATCCTGCATTTACGGTTACCGGCAATTCGGCGTCGAAGACCAGGGCTGGGTCGCATGGTTCATTATCGCTTCTCTCTTCGGTAAAGACCTGACAATCTATGGCGACGGTAAACAGGTCAGAGATGTGCTGTTTATCGATGATCTGATCGATGCATATGTTAAAGCAGCCGATCACATCGCCGTCACGAACGGCCAGGCATATAACATCGGCGGGGGTAAGTTCGACTTATCCCTTCTCGAGCTCATCGGTCACCTGGAAAAAATGATGGGCCGGCAGATAAAACTAAAGTTCGCTGACTGGAGGCCTGGCGATCAAAAGGTGTTCATCTGCGATATCGGCAAAGCAAAGAAGGATTTCGGCTGGGAACCGAAAGTGACGCCTGAAGCCGGCGTGAAGCGGCTGTACGAATGGTGCCGGGATAATAAAGAGCTCTTTAAAAAAGCGGGCATAATCTAAGAAAGAATCGTGCCCGACCGATTCAGGCCGGTCCTGTCATTCGACGTCAACCTATTTTTTCTCCATTTCTTCAAGGGCTTCTTTCGTTATCGAAACAAACGTCTCCAGGTACGCGTTTACCCTGCCCGGCAAGTCCCGTATCGCATCCTTCTCCAGATCGAGATCGGGCCCCGGGTTTGATTCCCGCCATACAACGGCCATTTTTTCCGACAGGTCACCGCTGTCATGCGCGTCAAAATAGAAGGCCTTCGGGGGATTTTGCTCGTGATGCGGGGGTATATCCGATAATATCAGCCGCTTACCCACCGCCCGGGTCTCCTCCACGGTGTTCCCGAAACCTTCAAACAGCGATGGATTAATAACGCATATGCTTTGCCGAATGAGGGTAAGGATATCCTCTTTAGGCACTAACCCTATGATTTTGACATTATCGGTAATCTTCCACTCGGAAAGCCTACGGCACAAATCATCAAAGTGCACCGGATTGCGATAGTCCCGGATATTCCCGGCACAAACCACCGTGACATTAATGCGCCTCTCCGAAAGCTCTCTCACTGCCCGGAATACGATCTCGTGGTTCTTGTGTTTCCAGAACTGGTTCGGAAGGAAAAAGAACTTTTCAGGGATGTCGTATTTCTTCGTTATCCAGCCCGGGTCCCGGTCATATATCGATGGCGGTACCAGGCTTACCGGCCTGAACACCCTGACCTTGTCGACGTATTCCGGCGCGAACGATTTGAAATCGTCTTTCACGGCGTTGCTCAAAACGACGATGCGGGTAGCGTTCTTCGCCGACCGCAGAAACACTTTGCTCCGGTCTGTTTTTTCTTTATCGCTGAACATGTCCGGCAAGTGGACATGCTGAAAGTCGGGTATCCATGACAGCGTGGCCACTTTAATATACCTGTAGGGGATGACGGGGCCGAAGAGTACGCTGACGCCCTCCTCGATCAGAAGCTTCTCTGTCATCAAGTCTCTGCTTAAAAAACGCCTTTCGAGCCTGTTCTTAACAGAGTCGTATCGTCTGGTATTGTAGAATATGTTGTTATCTGACGAGACGGACATGGCATAATCCCGGGACTCCTGGCCGTCTGGCGCCAGTAAAAACAGCTTGAGCCGCTCATTATCCGATCGGCGCAAGACGTTGAAAAGATCTTTTAAATATACGGGACCGAAGGTCCAACTGGCCCCTCCCATCATCTGAAAAGCTATTTTGATCATGATCTTCCCGTCCGATATTATAAACGCCGTTCATTTAGCTGAGCATCGGTATCGCTAATAAATGTGACGGGGATGTCTTTATTATCATTATTTGGCAAAACCGCCAGCATTAAACATGTTCCCGGAACCACCTGACTGTCAGGTCCAGTCCCTCGTCCAGCCCGACCTCCGGCTCCCATCCCAGCAGCCTCTTCGCCTTGCCGATATCCGGCCGCCGCTGCATCGGATCGTTCTCGGGCAGCGGTTTAA
>MVRA01000195.1 GCA_002067315.1 Methanocella sp. PtaU1.Bin125
CTGGAATTTCCCATACCAATACACCTCATAGTGCGTGTTGCTTAACTACCTGTCCACTACAAGGGATCCAGTCCACCAAGACGCCAAGTCTTTTTTTTAGGTTCAAGTTGCCAAGTTTACAAGTTGCTGCATCTGCTATATATGAAGTATTTTTGGACCCTTGGCGGCTTGAACCTAAAAAAAGACTTGGCGTCTTGGCGCCTTTTCTTGGACCCTTGGCGTCTTGAACCTAAAAAGTACACTTGGCGTCTTGGCGCCTCTTAGTTTCTACAGTGGCGCCTTGGCGCCTCTTCTTGGACCCTTGGCGGCTTACATCGGCCTGGCCATCCGGGATATGCGGCCTTTGGCCGCCTTGAGGGCCTCGATGGCAGGCATGGGCTTGCCGGAGAGGAAATCGATGGCCGCGCCGCCGCCGGTGGAGACGTGGGAGATCCGGTCGGCGATGCCCAGCTGCTCGACGGCCTCGGTGCTGTGGCCGCCGCCGACGACGGAGAACTTCGCCCGGGTCGCGGCCTTCAGCATGGCGTCGGTGCCGATGCGGAACTCAGGGTTCTCGAAGATGCCGGCGGGGCCGTTCAGGACGACCTTGTCGGCGTTGCCGATGATGTCGCTGAACTTCGCGATGGTCGCGGAGCCGATGTCGGAGATCACGTAGCCCGTGGGCAGGCCCTTCACGTCGAGGTCCTCCCGCCTGCCGTCCTTGTTGATCGCCACGTCGACCGGCAGGACCACCTTGCCGCTAAACTTCCTCAGGATGCCTTCCGCGTTGTCGATTTCGCCCAGGTACTTGTTGTTCTCGAGATATTCCATGTTGGGCCGGCCGATGTCGTAGCCCGCCGCCGCCAGGAAGGCGTTGGCCACGGCGCCGGTCACCAGCACCCTGCTCGCGATGCCCTTCTCGAGCACGCTCTTCGTGACCTCGACGCTGTCGTCCACCTTGGCGCCGCCGAGCACGTAGACGGCGGGGCCGCCGGTCGTGGCCTCGGTCAGCGCGTCGATCTCCTTCGCCATGAGCTTTCCGGCGCCGGAAGGCAGGACCGGGGTGAACCCGACCATGGAGTCGTGGGACCGGTGGGACGCCCCGAAGGCGTCGTTCAGGAAGACGTCGAATAACGGCGCGAGCTTCTTCACCATGATCGTCTTCGCCTGCTCCTCGGGCGTCTTTTCCAGCTGCTCTTCGGAGTAGAAGCGCACGTTCTCGAGCAGGATGACGTCCCCGGGCTTCATCGACGCGATCGCGCTCCGGGCCTCGGTGCTGAAGATGCTGTCGACGTACCTCACTTCGCGGTTCAGGTACTTCTGCAGGTGCTTCGCATGCTGCTCCAGCGTGGTGAAGTCTTTCTTGCCGGGCCGGCCCTGGTGGGCCAGGATGGCCACCTTCGCGTCCTTCAGCGCCTCGATCGTCGGGACGCTCTCCCGGATGCGCTTGTCGTCGGTGATCTTGCCGTCCTTGCCGATCGGGGCGTTGAACTCAGACCGCAGCAGTACGGTCTTTCCTTTGAACGTGAAATCGTCCATTGTGCAATAGTCGCGTGCCATACGCAAAACATCCCATGGAATATACAGTCTGATTTATATTAGTTGTTTCCCGCACATCGGCCATGTCCGCCGTCTGACACATGCGGGTAACGCGTCAATGCTGTCCTTTCTCCGTAGCATTTCGCCGACATCCTATATCTGGCTGCCGCCCGACCCTCCCCCGATAAGGTTTTGTACTTTCCCCGATTATGCCGCTATGGTATGAGCGACGGCAGGGAAATTGTCAGGACGGCGGCTACGATCGCGCTGTTCGCGCTGATGCTCTACTACGCGTACTTTTTCACGCTCGACGTCAGCCTGGAGAACGTCCGGGACCTCATGCCGGAGCCGATCAGGGGCGAGATCGACCGGGCGACCGCAGGCATCCCGGAGGACCAGCGTCAGAGCCTCAACCTGCCGCTGCCGGAAGTCAAACGATACGGCGACATCTACCTGGGGACCGCCGGCGTGATACCCGGGGAGATGGACGCCATGCCCTGGATACTCGAACACACGGACAGGAGCGACCGGTTCGTGGCGGACATCTTCGGCGCCGAGCTGATCATGGGGATGACGACGAGGATATCGACCGTGGGCGGCGACTGGGCCAACGCGCCTGACCCGGTCCGGATGATGACGGACACCACCGGGATCTACAAGACAACCGACCCGGCCGAGGCCAGCCGCCTGGCGAAAGCGCTGAACGCCACGCTCGTCTACCTGCCCCGCCGCCAGCTCAACACCGGCTGGTGGGTCCCGCAGGAAGAGGTTAAAACGGACAAGTTCCTTGACACAGGATATTTCAAGGAAGTCTATGGCACAGATAGCGTGACGATATACCGGATATTATAGTGAACTTTCTAATATCATGATAACGTGAATTTTTTCTATCGCGGCTATGCGTAGCAGTATACAAGCGCAGTTAAAGGGTGCAGAGAGTCGATCGATGACCGGGGCTATGGTCAGGTAGAAATGATGAAAAATGATTGATGCCCTCCTATCATCAATCGCGTTAGGCGCTGCGCGCCAGGGGCGGGAGGGCGGGCAGTACGGGTGGCCCGCAGGAGGCGGCTTACGACACAGGCCTGCGAGCCAACCTGACGAGTTTTTTGTATGAAAGACTTTCAGGATTTTCATCGTATATGCCCGTGCAGCAGGCACATCAGCGTTTCATATGAGCGCAGCTACATTACTAGTTCAGGGAGTTGACGTTTAATAATGAAACCGCGCCTAATTATCCTTGTATAGGCTAAGCGACTGCGGTCACACTCGCCAAGGGCGTCACGGAGCCAAGAGCGCCAAGGACGGATTAGATATGATATAATAGTTATATATAGAAAGGCTTGGCGCTCTTGGCTACCTGGCGCCCTTGGCGAGCGTGACAGTAGTCGGATTGTATGGGCAAGGCCAGATTTTCATTTGCCTTTAAAAAAAATATTTATTTATCATATCCCGAGTACTTATCGCCCTCTGCGGTCTCTGCAGCCTTAAATGTGCTGCCGACGCGTCGGTATAGCAGGAAAATGGCACGATTCATGTTACCTATCAAAATAAAAAATGGAAGGGCAAACGCCCTTAAAATTTACACAGGAACTTTTTCAGTGGCCTCTCCCGTCTCATGCGTGTGGCGGGTGAACAACCACACGACCGCGAGCGCCACGATGGAGACAGGCATCGCGACGACCAGCGGGTCGATCACGGTGTAAGGGAACCCGAGCAGCGCGTTCGTCCCGAACAGCAGCTTGCAGACGCCGAGCACCGAGGACTCGGCCTCGTGGACGAACACCGTCCACAGGAACCAGGCGCCCGCGCCGGTGACCAGCCCGGCGATGGCGGCTTTGCGGGACGGGTTCTTGCTGAACAGCCCGTAGGTGAAGGCGGGCAGGAAGGCGGAAGCGCACAGGCCCATGAACATGGCCGTCGCCCGGGCAATGATGCTCCCCGGCATGACGTAGGCGAGCGCCACGCTGATCACGAACATGACCAGGATGCCGACCCGGTTCTTGTTGATCGAAGGCCTGTAGCCCTTCGTGTACTTCAGGAGGTCGTGGCCGAAGGCGGTCCCCATCGTATGGAACTGCGAGCTCAGCGTCGACATGGCGGCGGCCAGCAGCGTGACCATGAAGAGCACCACGAACCAGCCGGGCAGCGCGAGGTTGATGAAGTCCGGCATGATCCGGTCCACGTTGGACTGGTAGACGACGGCGATCTTGTCGAAGTGCTGGTAGAAGTACACGTTGGTGAGGGCGCCGACGGTGAAGGCGATGCCCGTCATCGCCAGGATGAAGATGCCCCCGACAGGCACAGCGCGGTTCAGCGCCCGGCCGTCCTTCGCGGTCATGAAACGGACCACGAGCTGCGGCTGTGCAAGCACGCCGATGCCCACGCCGAGCACGATGGTCGTGATCATCTTGTACCAGATAGACGAGCCCAGGTCAGGCATCGCCGTCCAGCCGTTATGCCCGGCGGCGGCCAGGCCCGCCGGCACCTGCCCGGCCAGGTTCGTGAGCGCCTCGTTGGCCGCGCCGAAGCCGCCGAGCATGGAGTAGGTGAAGACCAGCAGGACGATCATGCCGATAAGCATGAGGGCGCCCTGGAACGCGTCCGTGTAGATGACGGCCAGCAGGCCGCCGCCGATCACGTACAGCATCGTGACCGCGGCGAAGGCGAGCAGGGCCATGTTATAGTCGAGGTTCAGCGTGGACGAGATGAACTGGGCGCCGCCGATCATGACCGCCGACGTGTACAGCGGCATGCCCACCAGGATGATCAGGCCGCTGGCCTGCTGCATGAATTTGGAGCTGAACCGCTTGCCCATGAGGTCGGGGAAGGTCACGGCGCCGAGCATTTTCCCGATCTGCCGCGTCTTCTTGCCGAAGATGACGAACGCGATGAAGATGCCCAGGCCGATGTTGAGCACGGTCAGCCAGATCAGGCCCATGCCCAGCTGGGCCGCGACGCCGCCGAAGCCCACGATGGCCGAGGTGCTGATGAAGGTCGCGCCGTACGAGATCGCGATGAGGGCCGGGTGCACCTTCCGGCCGGCGACCATAAAGTCCTGCGCGTCCTTAGTCTTCTTATAGCCCAGGTATCCCAGGAACAGGACGATGGCCAGGTAGACGGCGGTGACGGCCCCGAAGACGACGGTGTCGACCATCTCACTCATCCCCGTCGCTGTTCCATTTTAAAAACCCGTAGATGACGCAGGCAATTACACACCCGATTGCTATCACATACGCAACGATTATCTGTGGATCGTCAACCCCAAACATGGTATCCCTTCCGCTTATATACTATTTGCAATGGAAAGGTCGGAATAAAATCTATATATAGACGTATAACTTGATTGTACGTAGTCAGATGGAGCAGCACTTCGACGAAAAAACCCTGGCACGGCTGGGCATGTTCGGCCTGACGGAGTACGAGGCGAAGGTCTACCTCACCCTGCTCGTCCGCGGCGCGCAGGAGGCCAGCAGGGTCTCGAAGGTATCGGGCCTGCCCCGGCCTCACACCTACTCGGTCCTCAAGTCGCTGCAGATGCGCGGGCTGGTGACCGTGATACCGGAGGCCATCAACCGGTACCGCGCGGTCCCGCTCGACGACGGCCTCGACCTGCTGATCGAAGAAAAAGAAAAGCAGTTCGACTCCCTGCGGCAGGCGAAAGACCAGCTGCTTTCCGAAGTAAAGCCGAAGGAGGCCATCCCCAGCGAGAACCACGCGATCGTGCAGCTCTACTCCGGCCGGCAGAACGTCTACAAGCTGGTCGACGAGATGTTCCAGCGCTGCGAGCGCCGGGCGGACATCATGACCTCCTCCCGCGGCATCGTGCGGTTCTACAAGTACTTCAGCGACGTCGCCTCGGAGTTCCGGAGCAAGAACATCCAGGTCCGGTTCATCGCGCCCATCACGCCGGAGACGGAGGAGTTCGCGAAGAAGCTCTCCGTGCTCGTGGATATGCGGCACATCGAAAGCCTCCCGCCCATCCGGTTCGTGCTCATCGACAGCCGGGAGGTCCTGTTCGCCGAGTATCCCGAGGACGACTTCAAGTCCACAGGCAAGGAGACGGGCATCTGGATCAACCAGGAAGAGCTGGCCCGGATGATGCAGACGCTGTTCGACAACACCTGGAAGAACACCACGCCCTACCCGCCCGTTGAAAGTGAGTAGTCATTACTGTGAAACAGTCGGGCGTTTCGGCGATTGCAGCGGGTGGCGACTGGCTCTGGCGGGTTTATGGGCCGGAGCGGCCGCTCGCGCGCGTGCGAAAGCTCTGGCCGGACGTGCGACGACGGCGATGCCCGTTTTATATCGTTGATACCTGACCGAAACACCGGTCATCAGTTGACTCCTGGCATGGACGGCAGGCTCTCCCGGGCCCGCGCGTTCTCCATCGCCGTTTTCACGACTCCGACCATATCGACCGTCACGCCGACGGCCCGGGCGAGGTCCGAGTCCTTGTAGCCCCGGTCGATGCCGCACAGGATACGGTCAAGCGCCTCGTACGACAGGCCGATCAACGCCTCGTTGGGCAGCCCGTCGCCGAACAGGTCGCCGGACGAAGGCTTGTCCGTGATGTAGTCCGGCACCCCGATGTGCCGGGCCAGCGCCCGTATCTGGGTCTTGTAGAGGTGCCTGAGTAGCGTGATGTCGCAGGCGGCGTCGCCGTACCTGTCGTAGAAGCCGATCCGCCACTCGGACAGGTCGGTCGTGCCCGCGACCAGGCAGTTCTTCAGGGTGGCGTGGAAGTACAGCTCGATCATCCGCGTCAGGACCTTGGCCAGGCTGGCCGCCATCACGCGACTGGCGATCCCGTGGGCTGCGCGGCCCATCAGGCCGCCTTTCCGGCCGGGAGCGTACATGGCCCCGAACGATCCGGCAAACGGCGACGGCGAACGCGTCACCTGCTTCATGATCCCGATCGCGCCCTCGACCGCGGCCCTGCTGCCGATGTCCAGGCCCTTTACCGCGTCGTAGACGCCGATGCCCTCCAGCACCGGCGTGATGTCGATCGTATCGTACTTGATCCCCAGCAGCCGGACGATTTTCTCTGCGTCCTCCCGGTTCCGCCGGCTCGAATCGCGCTCCGGCAGGAGGAGCCCGTACACTCTGTCTGCGCCGAGAGCCTCCTTGCACAGGAACCCGACCGTGGTGGAGTCAAGCCCCCCGGAAAAGCCGACGATGACGCCGTCCCTGCCGAACCGCCTGACCTCCCGCCGCACGAAACCGACGATCTTCCGGCGGGTCGCTTCGAGGTCGATCTGCAGGCCCGCCTCCAGGTCAGACCGGACCCTGTCCTCCTCTATCCCCATCATGATAATCATGCTGTTATCGTGCCCGCGTTTAAAGGATGGCCGGACTATTCGCATCCCTGTACGGGCCGCGTCATCGCTGCGTGATTCAACGACAGGTTTTTCCGGGATGCGATCATCATTATCTCCGATGGGCATCAGCGGAAAGTACCGTAAGGACATCCGGCCGGGCATGACGGTGGACGTCGTGCTCAAGAGGGAC
The DNA here is from genome assembly GCA_002067315.1 of Methanocella sp. PtaU1.Bin125. Lineage (GTDB taxonomy): Archaea > Halobacteriota > Methanocellia > Methanocellales > Methanocellaceae > Methanocella_A. The sequence continues at coordinate 7,030 of MVRA01000195.1, forward strand.
CAGCCGACCGGAAAGCGCACCCGCGGCGTGGTGGCCGCGATACTGACCAGCTCGCCGCAGCACCCGCACGGCATCAAGGTGCGCCTGCGGGACGGGCAGGTGGGCAGGGTGCAGGAAATCATCGGACAAACGCCAGAATAGCCTCTAAAACGTAAATAAATACGTTTTTTGCCAGTTATTATGCGATTAATAACATTTATCGGCCAAAACTGAATTAAAATGACGAATTCCGCCCGATCGTACACGTAAATCTTTTAAACTAGGACAGTATAAGTATCCGTGAATTTGCGGTAGGTGACCGAGCAAATGATGAGAACGTACGAGGATATGCCTAAAATCAAGCTCCCCCACGCGGCGGACATCCGGATGAGCGACACCACCATCAGGGACGGCTGCCAGATGCCGGGCATCGTGATGAAGAAGGCCCACAAGCTCAAGATCTTCGAGTACCTGCACGAGATGGGCGTGGAGAAGCTCGAGACGTTCGTGTACAACGAGCGGGACAAAGAAGCCTGCCGCAGCATGATGGACTACGGCTACGCGTTCCCGGAGGTCACCGGCTGGGCCAGGGCGAACCCCGCCGACATCGACGAGGTCCTCAAGGTGGACGGGATCAAGGAGACCGGCATCCTCATGTCTGTCTCGGACTCGCACATCTTCGACAAGATGGGCCTGAAGAGCTACGAGGAGGCGGAGAAGAAGTACCTCGGCGCCCTGCAGTACGCGGTGGACCACGGGCTGCGGACCCGGTGCCATATCGAGGACACGTCGCGGGCGAACTACGACTTCGTCTATCCTTTCGTGCAGAAGCTCATCGAGATCGACCCGGACACCATCCTGAGGATTTGCGACACGCTGGGCTACGGCATCCCGTTCCCGGAGTGCGAGGAGCCGTACGGGATCCCGGCCACCATTAAAAAGTTCAAGGACATGGGCGTGAAGCATATCGAGATGCACGTCCACGACGACTTCGGCCTGGGCGTGGGCAACACGCTCGCCGGGCTGTGGTACGGCGCCGACTGGGCCAGCCTGACCTTCCTGGGCATCGGGGAGCGGGCCGGCAACTCGGAACTGGAGAAGATCATGGCATTCCTGATCACCCGGGTGGAGGGCTTCGATAAGTACAACCTCCACAAGGTCACCGAGTTCGCCGAGTACATGGAACAGGAGATCGGCCTCCGCGTGCCGCGGAACAAAGCTATAGTAGGTAAAAATATTTTCTCTCACGAGTCCGGCATCCACACCGCGGGCATCATCAAGAACCCGTTCACCTACGAGCCGTTCCCGCCCGAGCTGGTCGGCGGCAAGCGGAATTTGATGATCGGCGACACCTCGGGCACCGAGGTCATCCGCATCAAGGTCGAGGAGGCGCTGTCCGAGCTGCTGGGCGTGAAGGCGCAGGTGGAGAAGGGCGACCAGCGCATCAAGTGCATCCACAAGGAGATCCAGAAGCTCTACGACGCCGAAGAGCGGCGGTCCTGCGTCTCCGACGAGGAGATGAAGGACTACGTCCGCAAGTACTTCGTGTTCCAGGTCGACGCCGACGACGCGGAGGAAGAGCTGCGCGAGAAGGCCCGGCGGGCGGCGTCGAAGAAGACCATATCGGCCCGGCTGCCGCCGGACACCGTCCAGGCTCCGGCTATTGCGCTGACGTCCGTGGCGAAAGTCGACAGGGACGAGAAGGTAGAGAAGAAAGGCGCCGGGAAGAAGAAATAGGCCCGGTCCTTTTTTATTCTAAAAATTGATATTTATTATGTTAATAATTATAATTTTTTAACAACAAATAGTAAATGACACCATCTTAGTTACCTTTATTATCATAAGCGTAATATTTCCATAGCGTTATTATATGTCTTATGATGTTTTTATCAGTCATTCTCATAAAGATAACAATGATGCACTGGTACTTTATAGTAATTTAAAGAAAAATAATATTAAATGTTGGATTGACGTCGAAGATCAAATTCCTAGTAAAAATTTTGAAAAAGAAATATCGGATGCGATAAAAGCTTCTAAATTATTCTTATTACTACATTCAGAAAACTCTAATAAATCAAGAGCTGTTTTAGCAGAAGTAAGAAAGGCATGGAACAGAGAGATGCCTATTATTTCAATAAAAATTCAAGACACAGATTATTCAGATGAAATTGATTACTATTTAGGCTCGATACAATGGATTGATGCATCAAAAAAACCGATTGATAATTATATCCCTAAAATCATAAATGATATTAAAGCGCTTATCCAATCATCTGATCGGATTGAGAGCTTAAAGAATATTGCTCAAAGACGAAAAGAGAGTACTATGAATTCATTTTATCCTGTACAAAAGCCTGATATTAATCCGAAGGGAGTAGTAATTGGAAAGGTTGTTACAGAGAATGCTATAGTTGGACTCGCTCATTCCTTTGTAGCCATTGTTGATGCAAGTAATAAAAGTATAATATATTATAAAACTACGACCGATTCTCAAGGATTTTTCCAATTTAATGACATAAATACAACAAATGGGCAGCGTTTGTATGTATTATATGCAGAACATAGTTTATTTGGTTATGGCTATTCTAAGCCATTTAGTGTCGATGATTATAAAAATGGACCAACACCTACAAGTGTTACCATACTTCCTAAACCTTCTCATTTAAAGATTTTTGCAGAAAAAGATAGTATTTTTGCGAACGGTATCGATACAGTTGTTGTTTGGGTATATGCCACGGATGCTTTGAATAATCCAGTTAGTGATGAATGTATCATCCGTTTTAATTTAAACTGTACATCAAGAGTATCAGGCTCACTATCATCGGTTGATTCTACTAATCCGGGAGAAAATTTCTATAATGCCCTTACTGTTAACGGTTATGCGAAAGCTAGATTTGGTTGGGCATTTAAGAATGGTACGAATACAATTACAGCTTTTTTTGAAGAAGATCCCTCAATAAATGATTCGATTGATATTAAACTTGTATAAAATTTGAATATACAGAATATCAAGAATTATTTGATTGGCTATATCATAGGTACACCAGCCGCCCTTCCACTTTTTTACTCACGTTCTGGTTGCCCCGCAGGTATTCCATCAGCACGTCCCGCGCCGACGTGGACACGACCCGGTGCCGGCCGGCTTCCAGCAGCTCCTCCGGGGTGACGTCCAGGTATGCAGCCGCGTTGCGGTAGTGGAAGCCTTGCAGGCAGACTGTGTACTCTTTCGCGTCGTCGACGGCCTGGCCGTCCACCTCCAGCGACACGAGCCGGTGACCGGCGTCGTCGTAGACGGCGCGGACGCGATCGTTGACCTGGTAGCACTCGCCCTCGCCGGTGCGGTTTTCGGGCTGCATGATGCGGGAGAAAATACGCTTGAGCTTTCTGCCGTCGACCCGGAACCGGGTCAGCACGTCGTCGTACGGGAAGCACTCGATCATGTCGCTCAGCGTCACCAGCGGGCCGACGCGCTCCCGGCGGATCGAGCCGCTGCCGACCAGCATCACGTCGCACAGGGCGGCCTCCGCGAAGGCGTCGGCGAACAGGTTGCCGAGATCGGTCTCGACCTCGCGCGCAGGGTGCGTCAGCTCCCGGGCGAGCTTGCAGACGATCGTGTTATACTTCCGGTCGACCACCTCCTTGAACGAGTTGATGAAGTCCAGCAGCCGCTGATCGGGCTCGGCCAGGTCTTCGTTGATCGGGATCAGCCGCCACTTGAAGTCGACGATGCTGTTCGTGTCGTCCTCCACCACGATGTCGAACCGGCCCACCTGGTTGGTGCCCACCCCGGCCTGGGCGATGAGGATGCCGTTGACCTTCTCCGGCGCATCCATGACAGAGTGAGAGTGGCCGCCGATGATCATGTCCACGCCCCATTCGGGGTCGAGCATGGCGGCGAGCTGCCGGTCGGACTCCAGCCCGATGTGGGTGAGCAGCACCGTGAGGTCGATATCGTCGTGCTTGTAGGCGTTGATGATCTTGCCCACCTCCCGGCTGGCCTCCTCGAGGGTGATGAAGCTGGTGACCGGGTCGTCGCGGGAAAGAGAGTCGAGGATCTTTTCCGTGATAATGCCGGTGAACAGGACCTTGAACCCGGCGCGCTCCAGGATGAGGTACGGCAGCATCAGGCGCTTGTTATAGTGCTTGATGTAGAGGTTGGCGTTCACGACGGGGAAGTTCGCCATCTTTTCCAGGAACAGCAGGTGGGACAGCCCGTAGTCGAACTCGTGGTTGCCCAGCGCCACCACGTCCGGCGCCAGGTAGTTCATGATCTCCATGGTCGAGATGCCCTTGTACTCCGAGTCGATCAGCGAGCCCTGGACCATGTCCCCCGCGATCACGTACAGGACGTTCTCTTCCTCTTTGCGGACCCTGTTGATATAGCCCGACAGCAGGGCCAGGCCGCCGATCAGCTCGCCCGGCTCCCCGCCCGCCTCCGCGAAGAAATCGCCGTGCATGTCGTTAGAGTGCAGAATGGTGAACTTCCGGGTGGTCATAGTGAGAAAGATGGGGTGCATGCGATTATAAGGCTTACGCCATGGTCTCCGGGTCCGGTAACTCCAGAACGAATACGGTCGCCCGGAGTACATTCTTAAAGTAGCTGCCGGGCAACTGCACCATTTTTTCATCACTTACGTGAGCTTATAAAAATGTAATTTTATAAGGATAGCTTTAAAACGAATAAATTAGGTATATTTGTTACCTGATCAGCATCAGATAGAGAGGCAATCTCTGGGGCGAGTAGTATGAAAGGATTATCCGGGGAAATAGTAGATCTCAAAGACTGGGCCGCCTACCTCGCTGATATTTTATCAAAGGGCAAGCGAGATGTCACGGCCTTGAAAGTCCTCATCCTTTTAGCGGTCATTGTCATACCCGGTGGTATCTTACTGCAGTATTCGCCAGGTGTCTATCATGGTATCGGCACCGTGCTGTCCCCGATATCAGGATTCTTCCACGGGCTCTTGCCCTTTTCCTCCGAGACCACCGACCCCGGCACGCATACGGGCGTTCCCGGGGCCGGCGAAGTGCCGCCCTGGCTCCTGGGGCCAAATGCGAGCAATACTCCGACACCGAAGCCGGCGGCCAGCCCGGTAAACAATACCACGTCCACACAGGGCACGAACCAGAGCCCGACAGCGACGCCGGCACCCACCGCAGGCCCCACGCCAGGGGCCACCTACACGCCGACGCCTGCCGCGACGCCAGCCCCGACGAGTTCGCCGACCGCGACGCCAGTGCCGTCAGGAACGCCGACACCGGCACCCACACCGGAACCGACACCGGAACCAACGCCAGAGCCCACGCCAGAACCAACGCCAGAGCCCACGCCAGAACCTACTCCTGAGCCAACTCCGGAACCGACACCGGAACCAACGCCAGAGCCTACACCGGAACCGACACCGGAACCAACGCCAGAGCCGTAAAACTGACTGGTTCTCCCGCTTTTATATACGCGGCACTCATTGCTCTAAAACACCCGGGCCAGCTCTCCTTTGATCGCCTGAAAGGTCGCCTCGAACAGGAAGCTGTCCCCGTGCAGGGCTTTTTCGATCAGGACGACCGGCACCCCGGCGGCTTCCAGCTCCCGGCAGGACTGGATGGTGTCGTAGTTGTCCCGCGAGCCATAGATGATCGAGACAGGACGGCCGTTGCCCGGCTGCCACAGCGGGAGCTTCTCCAGGACCCGGAAGACCGTCTCCGTATCCGGCTCGCGCACCCGGTGGCTTTCCATGCGGCGGATGTAATTGTGAGTACTTTCGCAGTACGTCTTACTGTACGCCGGCGAGATCGCGATCGCCGCGTCGGCGCTGCTCAGCAGGGCCAGCCGGCCGCCCATCGAGTGGCCGATGGCGATGACTTTACCGCTAATGCCCCGGCAGTGCCTGACGGCCGCCTCCACGTCCTGCAGGACGTCGTCGTCCAGCGGCAGCATGTGCTCGCCGTGGCCCCGCAGGTCGATGACACAGGTGGCGAAGCCCAGCTCGGCCACGCGCCAGGCCAGGCCCAGGAACTCTTCCTTGCTGCCGCCATAGCCGGGGACGATCAGGGCCGCGGCCCCGTAGCTGGCGGGCGTCAGCATCACCGCGGGCACGTGAAAGCCGTCGCCGTTAATGAATAGTCGTTTGACGTCCATGATAAGCTACCGCACCCATAGGTAGTTGAGCCCGGTAAGCATAAAAATATCGTCTGCTGTCCGGGCTATCGATCTAAAACATGCCCGGGCCGGCATCGCGCCGGCCGGATAGCTCAAAGGTTCCGGACGATCTCTTCGACCATCTCGCTGGACTTCGCGTTGCCGCCCAGGTCGTAGGTCAGCGTCTTTTTCTCCGCGATGACCTTCTTCGTCGCGGCAAAGATCGCCTCGCCCTGCTTCGGCTGGCCGAGGTACTCCAGCATCCACGCGGCCGCGAGCACGGTCGCGACCGGGTCGACCTTGTCCTGTCCCTTATACTTGGGCGCGCTGCCGTGGGCCGGCTCGAACATGGCCTTCCTGTCGCCGATGTTGGCCGAGTAGATCAGGCCGATGCTGCCGACGAGGGCGGAGCACTCCTCGCTGAGGATGTCCATGAACAGGTTGGTCGAGAGCATGACCTTCCGGTTGAAGATCGCCGGGTTCTTGACCAGCTGCTGCGCCACGTTGTCCACGTGGTACTCTTCCAGCTCGATGCCCGGGTAACTCTTGTGGACCTTCTCGCATTCCTCCAGGAACGCGCCGTCGGTCTTCTTCAGGATGTTGCTCTTGTGGACGGCCACGACCGCCTTCCACCCCCGGCGCTGCGCCTCTTCGAACGCGTACCGGGCGATGCGGCTGCACGCCGGCCTCGTGATCTTCCGGAGCGCGATGTAGACGTCCGGGGTCAGCTGGACTTCCTCGCCGAAGTACAGGCCTTCCGTGCCCTCCCGCACGCACACGAAGTCGACCTCGCCGAGCGGGGCCCCGGTCCCGGGGTAGGTGACGATCGGGCGCACGTTGGCGTATAAATCGTATCGCTGCCGGATCGAGACGGCGACGCTCTTCGGGGAGCCGATGCCGCCGGGCGTTGTGGTCGGGCCCTTGAATATGGCGTCCGCCTCGTCCATCTTTTTCCACGAGGCGTCAGGGATGAGCGTGTTGCCCCCGTTCGCCTGCCACCATTCCGCGCCTCCGTCACAGGCGACGAACTCGATCCTGGCGCCGGTCGCCCGGACGACCCTCATCGCGGACGCCGTGAGTTCCGGACCCACGCCGTCGCCGTTTAAAACTGCCACTTTTTTAGTCATGCTATTTGTTACACCCTTTGGCCGGCCTGAGGCCGGTGATGTTGTGCTTAGTAAAGTCGAATACGGTCGCACGCTTCCCGTCCCGCATGATGTCGAGGCGGGAGCCGGGGACTATCTTACCAATCTTCGCCGCATTAAGCTTGTGGTCGGCGAACGTGCGCAGCACCCGGGCCGTGTTCTCCGGCCGGCAGGTGACGATGAACCCCATGCCCGGGTACATGCGAAGCCAGTGGTCGTACTCGATGCCGGCGGGCCGCGGGATCGCGTCGATCTGGACCTCGGCGCCGGTGCCCGACACCTCGAGAATCATGCCCAGCGTGCCGATGATGCCCGGGTTGCTCACGTCCTTGCCGGCGGTCAGCAGCTTCTTCTCGCCCAGCTCGACCATCGAACGGACCTGGTCCCTGACGATGGCCGCGTCCTTGAGGAACGTGGTATCCCAGTTGACGTCGCAGGAGGGGTGAATCCGGCCGTCAAGGTCTGTCGCCAGCACCACGTCGTCCCCGGGCTTAGCCGTGCTGCTATAGACGATGCTGTCCTTCCTGACGGCGCCGAGGATGGCTACGTCCAGCGCCGTATACGGCGTGTCCGGGTGGATGTGCCCGCCAACGATGGGGACGCCGAACTTCTCGATGCCCAGCTTCATGCCCTTGAGCACTTTGCCGGTGATCTCGGGGGAGTTCGACGAGAAGATGTCCACCATGCCCAGCGGCCGCCCGCCCATGGCGGCGATGTCGTGTACGTTGACCAGGATGGCGCAGTACCCGGACCACTCCGGGTCGACCCGCATCAGCTTGTCCCAGATGCCGTCCGCAGCCAGGAGCAACGCTTCTTCCTCGTTATAGTCGATGATGGCAGCATCCTCGCCGAACGAGGGGTTCGTCCCCCTCTCGTCGAAGACGTTGACGATGTTTTTGATGGAATGCTTCCGCGTGGCTCCGAGGTAGTCGCGCAGCGATTCCGCCAGAATCTCCAGGTCCATCATAATCTCCTGATTGGATAGCAGAATGGTGCCATCCAAATATTAATGTATCTACGGGTAGAAATAGGGTTCGATGTGCCCCGACCACCTCGACTGGACCGAAAAATACAGGCCGCAGAGCCTTGGCGATGTCGTGGGTAATGATGCCGCCGTCAAAGCGCTCCGGCAGTGGGCCATGACCTTCGGCTCCGGCAAACGGGCCGTCATACTCCACGGGTCGCCGGGCGTGGGCAAGACCTCCGCGGCCCTGGCCCTGGCCGGCGACATGGGCTGGGAGTACATCGAGATGAACGCGTCGGACCAGCGCAACAAGGCCATCGTCCAGCAGATCGCAGGCTCGGCGGCGAAAGCCGGCACTTTCGAGGGCGTGGCCGGCCGGCGGCTGATCGTGCTGGACGAGGCGGACAACCTGAGCGGCAACCAGGACCGGGGCGGCGAGAGCGCCATCCTCAACGTGATTAAGACCACCGACCAGCCGATCATCCTCATCGCCAACGACCTGTACGCGCTGTCGAAGCCGCTGCGGGACGCGGCGCTGACCATCCCGTTCCGGGCGATCCTCAGCACTTCGGTCGCGAGGACACTAAGGCGGATCTGTGCCGAAGAGCACATCAAATGCGACCCTGACGCGCTGATGAAGATCGCGGAGCGGACGAGCGACCTGCGCTCTGCGATCAACGACCTGCAGGCAGCCGCCCAGGGCAAGGGCGAGGTTACCCTCGCCGACGTGGCCACGGGGGAGCGGGACGTGCCGGAGACGATCTTCAGGGTCATGGACCTGATCTTCCGGGGCAAGGACATGATGGAGGCGCTAAAGGCGACCTACGACCTGGACATGAATCCCGAGGACCTGATCGGCTGGGTGGACGAGAACCTGCCCCGGGAATACAAGGACGACGATCTGGAACGGGGCTTCGAGGCGGCGTCCCGGGCCGACGTGTACCTGGGCCGGGTGCGCCGCCGGATGGACTACGGCATGTGGCGCTACGCCGGGTTCATGCAGGTCTGCGGCGTCAACCGGGCCCGGCGCCGGCGGTCCGGCGGCTACACGAAGTACAGCCCGCCGACCTACTGGAAGAAGCTGGGCTGGACGAAGGCGGCCAGGGCGACGCGCGACTCCGTCGCCGCAAAGATCGGCAAGGCCTGCCACGCCTCGAAGAAAGAGGCCCGGTCCTCGTACATGCCCATGATACAGTTCCTCTTCGAACGGGAGGACCTCGCTATCAGGCTGTCGGCGGAGTTGAAGCTGGAAGAGGACGAGATCGCGTTCTTGCTGGGTGCGAAGAAGGCCTCGAAAAAGGTCGGGGAAATTTACAAGAAATCCCGCGAGCTCATCGTCGAAGAGATCGAGGAGGACATCGACGCCTTCGCCCGCTTCGGCAAGTACGGCGGCCCGCCCGCGGAGGGCGAGCCCCGGAAGGCGCTTATCCGGGCGGCCGGGGAGGAAGAGGAGAAGCCGCCGGCGAAGAAGCCTGAGAAGCTGGAAGCGAAGCCGAAGCGGGCCCGGCGCAAGGCGAGGGACGGCGGCGAGGCCGCGGAGCCGGAACCGACCGCGCCGGAAGAGACGCCGGCGCTACAGCAGCTGCCAGAGCCGCCTGTGGAGACTGCGATAACGCCTGAGCCCGACAAGAAGAAACAGCGTACCCTCTTTGAATTCTAGTAAAAAAGACAATTATTTGCTATCATGATGAATCTTGGCGCGCTTGGCTACCTGGCGCTCTTGGCGAGCGTGACAGTAGTCGCATTGATGTGATCGGGCGTCCATCGCTATTCCTGTAAAGGCTATGCGACCCATGTCACGCTCGCCAAGGGCGCCAGGTAGCCAAGGGCGCCAAGGAATATTACGGTGACTGATTGGATGCATTTCTTCATAGTACCGACAAGATTAGATACCAATTCCCTGTTTTTATTCTCTGGAGATATCATGCTATTCGGACTCATCACGAGGCGGCGTCTCACCACGCTGAAAATGCGCTACGCGCGGGGCAGCAGCTGGATAGGAATCATCCTGACGCTGGGCATCATCACGGCGAATCTGAAGCTCTTCGAGGAGTTCATCATCAGCTTCCTCCCTTCGTGGCTCCCGATGCAGGCGGTCATCATCGCATCCGTCCCCGCCTATTTCGGGGCCTGCTACCTGATCGGATGGATCGACGAGCGAAAGGGCATATGGAAGAGCGAGAACAGCTACGGCTGGGAGGTTACACCCGAGTCGATGGAGCTCATCGCCACCATCCGCATGATGAGGGAGTACATCGAGGAACAGCGGGCCCGGGAAAACGCGTTGAAGGCAGAGCCCCAGGTAAAGTGAAGAACAACCGGATCGAGGGCCCGGGGCACGCTCATTTAGGCCTCTGTTCCTGGTCCACCTTGCGGAGCTTGCTGACCCTCCGCGAGATGAAGTAAGCGACGACGATGGCGGCCAGCCCCAGGAGCTGGAGGACGATCTGGCCGGTGAAGAGGCCGTAGAACAATGCAATAATGCCGGCGGTGATGATGCCGATGCCGGCGATGGCCAGCAGCCTGCGTTCTTTCAGGTTGTCCATATCGTTATCTGCGTATATGCGCTATCCTATAAATATTCCGGCATTTTTTTATGTAATGGAACAAGCAGCTGACATCGAGAGAGTCAGACACAGGACTCGTATATGAAAATGAGCTTTCATGTGAGTCGATCGACGACCGTCGGCACGGTCAGGTATAGATGATGAAAAATTTTTCATGATAGTCCATCGATGACCCGGGGTTTTGGTCAGGTATTAATGACGAAAAACAGGGCCGGTCAATCATCAATAGACCTGTTGCGCGCCTGCGCGCAATGGGGCGGGAGGGCGGGTAGTACGTATGATCCGCCGGAGGCGGCATACGACGAGCGCCCGCGCGCAGGCTCCACCGTCGACGATATGATCCGCTGATGAAGATGTTTTTCATGTTATGGCTGATGAAAATTAGGCTTTGTGTAAGCTATGCGACTACTGTCACGCACGAAAACCAGGAAGGGCAATCGTCGTCAGCGGGCGAGCGCTCGCGCGCGCGACCGACGCGCAGGCGTCCCGTATTAACGGGATGGGGGGCAGTACGAATGGCCCGCTGAAGGCGGCTTGCGACACATGCCAGCGCGCAGGCTTCACCATCGCCGATCGAGCCAGACTTTGAATAAGTTTTTCATGAGAGCCGGTTGATGGCCGGGGCCATGGTCAGGTAGAGATAATGAAAAAGGAATGACCCTCCCTCAATCGTATCGTCAATTCGTACAGCGCATGCGCGCCGTGACCGACGCATCGGCATCGCATATAACGATGCCGCGGCGTCCCTTTTAAAGGGAGGGCGGGTAGTACTAATGACCCGCCGGAGGCGGCATACGACGCATCCCGGCGCGCAAATCCGACGAGTTTTTAGTATGAAAGACTTTCAGGATTTTCATCGTATATGCCTGTGCATCAGGCACATCGGCGTTTCATAGAATGCCTGCGCCATATCGGCCTCATACGCGCGCGAGCCCGGCCCCGGAGGGTGACCCCCTGTTTGCCGGGCATGAGTCCGGTCGTTATCAGACAGCTCATGCCAGGCGGCCGGACGATAAAGTTAAAGCAGTCCGGGTCGTAAATATGTTGTCAGTTCTGCAAGGGGTGGAGTATCAGTGGTAAAGGGCGAGAGGCATGGGGAGGAAAAACCGGCCCCCGGCGATCTGGTCGCCCGGACGATCGAGGCCCTGAAGGCGAACCCCGACAACCCCGAGCTGCACAATAACCTCGGCGTACTGTACTTCAAGGGCGGGCGGGTCGACGACGCCATTAAGGAGTTCCGGGACGCCACCCGCATCCGGCCCGACTTCCACCGGGCCCGGGTCAACCTGGGTAACGCTTTTCTCTCCCGGGGACTGCTGGACAACGCGATCATGGAGTACCTGGAGGTGCGGAAGGCCGGCCACGCGACCGCGGACGTCCACGCCAACCTCGGGGCCGCTTACGAACGCCGGGGCATGCTGGACGACGCCATCCGGGAGTACGCGGAGGCGTCGAAGCTCAAGCCGGTAGACGCCGCTATCCGGCACAGCCTGGGCGCGGCCTGCTACAAGCGGGGCCTGGTGCCCGAAGCGGTCCGGGAGCTGAAAGAGGCGATCCGGATCAGCCCGGAGAACGCGGAGATGCACTTCGGGCTGGGCAACATCTACTACAGCAGAGGCATGATGAGCGAGGCTGTCGACGAATACCGGGAGACGCTGCGGATAGCGCCGAAACACGTCGACGCCCGCGTCCGGCTGGCGCTCACCCATATGAAGAAGGACGCGACCGACGACGCCATCCGGGAGCTGCGCGAGGCGATCTTCGCCCGGCCGCAGATGGCGGCGGCCCACGGGTACCTCAGCGCGGCGCTGCTCAAGAAAGGCCAGATCACCGACGCGATACAGGAGCAGAAGGAGGTCGTCCGCCTCGAGCCGAAGAGCGCCGACGCTTACTACAACCTCGGGGACCTGTATGCGAAGAACGGGCAGATGCAGGAGGCCATCGAGGCGTACCGGACCGCCCAGCAGATCGACCCTGCTTACGCTAAGGCCAGGATGGAAAAAGAGGTCGAGCATTAGACACACGGGATGCGGCCAGATCCAGAAACGGTATAGTCACCTCTTTTGTGGCCCTTATGGCCCTCGTGCTCTCCGTGTCCGGTGCTTATTTGACCACGACGACGGTGCAGGGGGCGTTGTGCACGATGAACTCGGAGACGCTCCCCACGCGAGAGTCCTGCTCGAGGTGGCCTTTGCCGGAAGAAGAGCCGACGACGATCAGATCTGCTTTCTTCTCTATGGCCGCGTTCAGTATGGTCTCGTAGACGCTGCCGCTTTCCAGCATCGGGGTCAGGAAGACGCCGAAGGCGGCCGCCCGGTCCTTGATCCGGTCCAGCAACAGCAGGCCGTCCTTGATGATGCGGTCGTTTTCCACGCCCCGCTTCCCGGTCACGATGTGGACGGCATATATCTCGTCATGCCGCCAGGCGGCCAGGTCGATGGCGAATTTCACCACGTTGTCCATGTTGGGATTCTTATCCACTGCCAGCAGTATGCTCAATGAAGCCCCACCTTTTAGATAATGATATGTATTGTGACAGGTACGTCGTCAGGTATGTTATTAGGTACCTTTGCAGCCAGCCTATTTAATCATAGTGCTGGTATCTATAAAATCTGCGTAATAAAAGATACCGGTCCGGGGCCCGCCAGGGCAGACCTCCGGGACGGCTGGGGCAGCGTTAATGGCCCTTGCTCTTACAGCTATCGCAGGAGTCGAAGGCTTCCCGCGCCAGCTCGCGCCACTCTTCGAGGCTGGCCTCCTCGCCGGGCTTGAGCTCGAAAAGAATGCCGTGATCGCCCTCGTACGGGAGACGGTGGTCGTGGCTGCCGAACAGGATCACGTCCGGGATGCCTCCGGGGAACGCCTCACACTTCGTGCTCCCAAACTTCAGGTGCTTGCAAAATATGCACATCGGCGCGGGGATGTCAATCATAATAATCGACCATGGCATCCGGAATATAAAGAGCTTACCATAGAGTCACGCCACACTTCCGCCCGGCGGCCGTGCCCTCGCATCCTACAGGGCGGCCAGCCATTTGCTCAACAGGTAAGCGGCGAAGACGAAGGCGACGAGGATGAAAAAAATTCTCGAGAGCTCTTTTTTATCGATATTGTCCATCATCGCCAGATTATTGACTGGCCACATAATAAGCCTATCCCGCCCCGGATTCTCGCAGGCCACTGGCTACGGGCCCGCCCGTAGCTTAAGCAATATATTTGCCCCCGCAGCGCCTATAGCCTGTTGATCAGCATGAATGGCGACCCACTGACCAGGCGCAGGTTCCTCAAGGCGGTCGGCACGGCCTCGGCGATCGCGCTGGGCGTCGGCCTGCCGGGCTGCGTAAGCGGAAAAACGGATATCCTCCCGAAGACGACGACCAGCCTGACATACACGATATCAGGAAACGTGCGCACGAAGTTTGCCGATTTCATCCCGCTGCCGGTGACCGTCTCTCCGTCGTTGAAAGACTACACTGTGCCCGCGGGCCTGTCGGGCGTCGTGGCGGCAGAGCGCGCAGGCCTGGATGACGCGGATAAGAACCGGCTGGCATCGGACCTGTTTTTCTTGCGCCCGTCCTCCGACGCACAGATATACGACCTGTACAAGAACGCCGAGAAGCGCGGCGCCCCGGTCGTCGTAACGACCGATGCGGTCCTGCACGCGTATCACATCCTGTTCGACTACGCGCTCCGCATCCTCGAAGTGAGCAAGCTCAGCGACGCGATCGTCGGGCTTACCGACCTGATGCTCGCGGAATCCCTGTCCCAGCTCGACGATGGAGTCCCGGAGCTGCAGGACCTCTGTATGAAGAACGTCGCCTTCTTCGCCGTGGCAAAATCGCTGCTTGGGGGCAGCATGACAGGATTGCCGGCCGACGCGCGACAGCTGGCTGAGGCCGAGCTCCGCCTGATCGACGCCCACGAAGGGTTCGCCGACTCGCCCGTCTTCGGCCGGAAGGAGGACTACAGCCAGTACGTGCCCCGGGGCCACTACACCCGGAACGAGCAGCTCGAGAGATACTTCCGGGCCATGATGTGGTACGGGCGCATGCCCTTCAGCCTTTACAAATCGTTGCCCGGCGGCAGAAAGGAGCCGGATAAAGAGAGCACCCGCCGGGCCATCATGATCGTGATGGCGCTGAACGGTCGGGCGTTCGACCTGTGGAAGACTGTCTATGACCCGACGGTCTTCTTCGTGGGCGAGACCGACGACCTCTCCGTCTACGACTACCAGGCGCTGATCAAGAAGATATACGGCGACCAGATCGTGCTCGCCGCCCTGACGGACGACGATAAGGTCCTGGCGTTCATCGAGAAGGCCGCGGCGCTGAAGGCGCCGAAGATCATCTCGGGCCTCATCCAGGACGATGAGGACAAGGCAGTGCTCAAAGGGTTCCGGTTCATGGGCCAGCGCTTTATCCCCGACTCGTACATCTTCCAGGGCCTGGTGTACGATAAGGTCGGTACACAGGCGAAGCCCCGGGCCTTCCCGATGGGCCTCGACGTGATGGCCGTGCTCGGCTCGGAGCGGGCGTATGCCATCCTGGATAGCCTTGGAGAGACGGAGTACGCGAACTACGTGAAACAGTTCGAGGCGCTGAAGGCCGGGTTCGCCGCGCTGAAAGCGGAGGACTGGACACAGAACCTCTACTGGGGCTGGCTCTACAGCCTGCTCGCGCTGCTCAACGAGAAGGGCGACGGGTACCCCACCTTCATGAAACGGGAGGCCTGGATAGATAAGGAACTGAACACCTCGCTGGGCAGCTGGACGGAACTGCGGCACGACACCATCCTCTATGCCAAGCAGAGTTACACGGTGCTGGCAACGGGAATGATGCCGACCGCAGAGGCGAAGGGATACGTGGAGCCGAACCCGGAGCTGTACGGCCGGCTGGCGTCGCTGGCACAGATGACCTTTGATGGCCTGGAAGCCCGCGGGCTGCTGACCGACGCGCTATCGGACAGGCTCGTGGATCTGAAAGAAATGCTGGTGCAGCTAAAAGCCATCGCAGAGAAAGAGCTGACCGGGACCGGCCTCACGAGCGACGAGTACGCGTACATCCGCAACTTCGGCAATCGCCTTGAGAATATTACTACCTTCCCGCCCGAGGTGGCCGACGCAGTGGAGAGCGATACGGACAAGTACATGGCTGTCGTGGCCGACGTGCATACCGACCCGAACACAGGCCAGGCGCTGGAAGAAGGGGTCGGATACCCGTATCACCTGTTCGTCGTCGTGCCGATCGACGGCAGCCTGACACTGTGCCAGGGAGCCGCGTTCAGCTATTACGAGTTCAAATGGCCCATATCCGACCGCCTGACTGACGAGAAATGGCAGGAGATGCTGTCGAATAAGAATGCGCCCGAGCCGCCGGCCTGGACGAAAAGCTTCGCGGCCTGAAACGCATTCGCGATGAGCCGCATGCGATACGTTCACCGGACGATATAGAGTAAGTCGACCCCGCGAAAGTCGATCCGGCACTGTTCCCCGGAATCCGAAGGCTCCGAGGTCAATGCGATCAGGCCATGGTAGCCTTTATTTTTACACTTGAACGAGAGCGTGAGGATACGTCCCCGCAGCCTGGACAGCTGTTCGATGTCGTTGCAGCGCCCGTCGAGCATCAACGTGCCGTACCAGTCCAAAAGGTTCTGTTCATTGATCGTGGCGATAAGGCTGGACACCCGGGCCACCCGATTGGTTGTATCATAGACCTCGACCGACTCCTCGGATTCTATGACAAGCACTGGCACACCCTGCAGTTAAATGGAGGTACTATTATAAAAAGTATATGTATACATCGTTGAATCGCCGGAGTCGATGAAGGATGGACATCGTTGAATCGCCGGAGTCGATGAAGGATGGAAACCGGGCGATCACAGAGCGACCGTTTTTAGAAATGATCGAGCGTAGTTCACTGAATAAAATAATCACGTGGCCTGGAGCAGGTCGATCCCGTGGAACTCCAGCCGGTAGAACGCCCCCAGATCAAGGGGCGCCTCGATGAACTTGATCAGGCCGCGATAGCTCCGGGCGGCATAGTTGAACATTACCAGCAGAGGAAAGCCTTTACGGACCGACAGCTTCTCTATGTCGCCCGTATTCTTCCCGATGGTCATAGAGCCGTGCCAGTCGTAACTGTCATGCTCGTTGGCGACGATCGTGATGATTTCCGGCCGGGCGATGAGCTTCGCCTCGTCGTAAATCTCGATGATCTCCCTGCACTCGATAATGTACAATGTTCCGCACCAGAATGATTGTTTTAGTATCATTTTATTAATAGGGTATGGCCATATCGTTGAACTGTTCAGAGACGACCGTATTATGCGTGTAAAATTATATTACACCGGGTTTGAGAAGTATCTGCCTTAGCATCCCGATCATCGGCCGGTGACCGAATGCTACCGGGTCAATCGCAATTTTATTGCAGTTGTTTTATATCGTTCTTGCAATAAAGTAAACCTGCCCGCTCACAGGCCTGCGGACACTGATGACAGGGGCGGGCCCGCGCGGATTGCGATGAAGGAAGAGACACTGGCCGTGGGCCGGATCGACGGATCGGGCAATAAAAAAGGCCGGTGTCAGGGGAACTTTTTGGTAAAAAGTTCCCCGTGCGCCCCTCAAAAACTATCATCGTATGCGCTTTACAGCGCAGGCGTCCGGTGTCGCGACCCAGGGGGCCTTTTTGTGGAAAAGGCCCCCGGGAGCCCCTCGAAAACCAGCTATGCACCGACCGGGAATCGAACCCGGGTATTCAGCTTGGAAGGCTGATATCATAACCGCTAGACCATCGGTGCTCATGACGCTATGACAGGCGTTAAAGGCCTGCCAAACGCGCGATGTACTCTAACGTACAAAGTATTAATATTTTCGGATGACAATCTATTGCTGCCATGCCGTCCCCGGAATTATCAGCGATTAAGGCCCGAATCGGCGACGTCGCCTCGTTCTACGGCATAGAGGTCGTCGGGTACCTCAAGCTCGACCGGACCGCCGTCATCCCCGAGGGGGACATCGACCTCCTGAAGGGCGTCCGCTGGGCCGGCGGCCACGTCAGCACGGACAACGTGCAGGACCCCGCCCAGATCATGCCCGGGGCGAAGGCGATGATCATCCTGGGCAAACGCCTGCAGGACGACCGGCATGACGTCTACTACCGCATCTCCGACCGCTACACGGCCTCGGTCGAGATGATGATCCTCGACATGGCCTCCGTCTGCGCGGCCGGGCTGCTGCAGAACGCCGGCTATCGGGCGACGGAATACACTTCCTATTACAACAAGGTCTGGGCCGTCCTCGCCGGCCTGGGCTGGATCGGCAAGTCGCGCATGTTCGTCTCCAAAGACTACGGCCCCCGCCTGCGGCTCAAGGCGGTGCTCACCGACGCCGATATCGGGCAGTTCCACAAAGTCATCCCCGACGACACCTGCGGCGACTGCCGCGAATGCATCGACGCCTGCCCGGTCGGGGCCATCGCGGAGACCGGCGTCGACCGCAAAAAGTGCGGGGCGTGCAAGCTCAACCACCGGCTCGTCTCGGCGGATGCATATTCGTATTGCACCTGTTGTACTTCAGCATGTCCTATTGGAAAAGATACAGTGAATATGAAAATAAAAAGTTGATTATGGCTATAGGACGCGAGCCTTGTTCAGGCTATGCGACTTCTGTCACGCTCGCCAAGAGCGCCAGGTAGCCAAGGGCGCCAAGACGGTTTTAAATGAATGCAACGTGTGCCTATTGTTATTAGTCCT
>MVRA01000196.1 GCA_002067315.1 Methanocella sp. PtaU1.Bin125
GTACACGCAGAACTCGGTCGGCTTATAGTCACACCGCAATACCACGCGCTTCGACAGCTTACGGCAGAACCGGTACATGTCCGCGGGGTCCGGGCGGTACAGCCCGGCGGAGAGGAACGAGGGGCTGTTATTGAGAAAGTCGATCGCGATCCCCTGATTGACCGTCTGGAACATCTTCCGGACCATGTTTCTCACGAAGGCCCCGTGGTCGGAGACCATGTAATTGAATACGCCCGACGCGAATGCCCAGTCGAACCGGCCCCGGATCTTCGCCTCCTCGAAGTCGGCCGTGATGAACCGGGCGTCGGGATGCCGCTTCCTTGCGATCTCTAAGAGGTCCGGGTTCATATCGACGCCGGTATAATCGACTCTGATGCCCTCCTTGCAGAGGAACTCGTAAAGATCGCCGAACCCGCAGCCGACGTCCAGCACCTGGCAGCCCTCGAGGTCGCCGACTCCCGCCAGCGCACGGAACCGTGTCTCCTGGGTGCCCTCGACCCACCCGAGGCTCCGCGGGCTATAGCCGTATCGTCGCAGGCCCTCGCTATAGAAATGGGCGACTTCCGCCCGGTCATGGTCCTTCATCGCTGACACCATACGTCACTGTCGATATGCCGGGCTCATCTCGATCGATCAGAGCCCGTTCTCATGAACAGGTCGGACGCCCCGAAAAAAAATTTTAGCAACGGAATATCGGTCGTGCCCGGTGCATTTCCGTGCAAAAATCGTTTCATGTTTATTCGTTTTCAGGTAGCAATGCCCTGCCATCCAATAGTTATATATCGGCGTAATTAAAAAAGTTAATATAAATATGGACTTCCGCTTGTTGAACGCCATGGCATGCAATAAGCTGCTCAGCTTCCTGATCATTATCCAGCTCTCCGCATTAATGTTGATCCTCTCTTTGCTGATCTGGCCGGTCATGGCGGCCAATACGACCGTGCTGACCGTAATGTCGGCGGCCTGTCTGCTCATGATATGCCTGCCGCTGCTGGTGTTCCAGTACCTGAACAGCAAGAACCGTGAAATGAGGCATATCTTTCTGGCGATGCTGGTCGGCTTCGCCTTTTTTTCGGCTTCCGGGGTCGTCGTGTATACGTTCCCGCAGGTTTTCGGCCTGCCCTGGATGACGGAAGCCGGAAAAGTCCTGATGCTGATGCTCTATCCGCCGATCATGATAGCGCTGTTTCAGATGTGGAAGGTTCGGGAAAGACGAGGGGCGTCGTATGTGGGCACGATCGTCGTGATCGTTAACGCCCTTGCGGCTGCATTAATCATACTTTTCGTGGCGCTGAACTATTTCTCCCGGCCGGGCGACGCTTTCAATACCGTGAACTATACGCTCTCGATCATCGGAGACATCGCCATTCTCTCCATGGCCTCGTTGCTCGCCATCATCTACATGGACAACCAGTTCCGTTACGTCCTGAGCCTGCTCTTTATGTTCTTCCTGATCAGCCTGATCGGGGATACGCTCAGCCTGCTGGACTTTCTCGACATATATAGCGTTGCCCTGCTGGCGGAGTTCGTCTACGACGTCATGGTCATCTTTGCAGCGCTGGCATTGCTTTTTTACTCGCTGGGCAACATAAAAGTGACGACCGTCGAAGAGGTCAACCGTAAGCTTCACGACTCCCGAAGCCTGATCGAAGACCTGCTCTTGCAGTCGCCAGTCGCTATGAGCATCTTCGACCTCAACGGCACGGCCATGCACGCGAACGCCGCGTTCCTGCAATTTCTCGGCGCAGAGAGAGCTGAGGTGATCGGTCGCTTCAACATTTTCCAGGACGCCGATCGGCTGATGCAGGGCCTCGGCGAAAAATTTTCCGTGGCCAGGGATGGCGGCATGGTCAGCATGGAAGGCGATGTCCCCGGTAGCGCGACGCACCCGGAATCCAGGTATTTTTTGATCCGGGCGTATCCCGCCCACGATTCGGAAGGAAACATCAGCGGCTTTATCATGATCCTGAACGACATCACCGACCGCCGGAAACACGAGGAAGAGCTGACGTACGCGCAGGCGCAGGCCGAGCTCTACCTCGATCTCATGGGCCACGACATCAACAACATGAACCAGATCGGCACCGGTTTCCTGGAGATCGCCCTCGATCGGCTGGACCTGGACAGCGAAGGGCAGATGCTGATCCGAAAGCCGCTGGAGGCCATGCGCAACAGCTCCCGCCTGATCGATAACGTGAAGAAGATACGGCGCGCCAGCATGAACCCCTCGGACCTGAAGCCCGTAGACCTGGGCGCCATCCTCGGCTCGGTCGTCGAAGAGTATTCGAACGTCCGGAGCAGGGACGCGATCATCGAATATGTCCCGGTCCGCGGCTGCTACGTCGCGGCCAACGCGCTCATCCGGGACATATTTTCCAACCTGGTCAATAACGCGTTCAAGCACTCGTCGGGGCCGCTGAAAGTGTGGGTTAAGGTCACGTCATTCGGGGATGACCGTGCATTTTATCACCGGGTATCGATCGAGGATAACGGCCCGGGCATACCCGACGATATCAAGCGGTACCTCAGAGACCCCGTCACTCCTTTTCGCACCCGGACGGCAGGCAGCGGATTGGGCCTTTACCTGGTCAAGACGCTTGTCGAGAGCTTCAGGGGCACGATCACGGCCGACGACCGGGTGCCGGGCGACCGGAAGGCGGGTACCCGTATCTGCGTGACGCTGCCGGCGACCGGCGAAGACGGGCGCCCCGCACTGAGAATTCCGCCTGTCCAGGCCGGGGATGCGCTCCCCGGCAGTGGCGCTGCCCTGTAGCGGGTAAAAATAAAGGATTTAAAGATGAAAAAACT
>MVRA01000197.1 GCA_002067315.1 Methanocella sp. PtaU1.Bin125
CAAGCACAGTCTTGAGGTTCCGTCAGATTCAATATGGTACAGGTAGCCTATGCTGGTAAACCGGTGTACGCACGGACGGTCGCCACATATCAATAATAATACTTGGCGCTCCTGGCTACCTGGCGCTCTTGGCGAGTGTGACAGGAGTCGCAAAGCCTATACAACAATAGCGACTCAGGCTCTACTTAGTCAATGCGACCACTGTCACGAGCGCCAAGAGCGCCAGGTAGCCAGGAGCGCCAAGGACTATTTTTGTTTTCCTGGCGCCACTCGCGCGCACGCGTTTTCCCGCCGTGAGCCCGATACCTGCCGGTAACCGGATCGGCAAACGAAAAATGATTGAGGTGATAAACTGTTTTTAGTCGATCACAGGAACCCTTTCTTTTCCAGCCAGTCGACCTGAGGCTGGGTGTAACGCCAGATGACGTCGGCCTTTTCGTCCTGGAACTCCCAGGGGACGACGATGACCACGTCACCCTCGCGGATCCAGATCCGTTTCTTGATCTTGCCCGGGATCCGGCACATGCGGGTCACGCCGTCTGCGCACTGCACCACGACGCGGTTGGCGCCGAGCATGCTGACGACGTGACCTAATATCTCGCCTTCTTTCTTGTTGGGAGTCCTTACCCTGGTAATTGGCTCGCCAGGAGTCTCTCCGGGTTTATGGTACTTTCTCTCCAGTTTATCACCACATGTTTTTAATGCTGACGTAATATATGAAAGTGTATGTTGGCAGGCCCGTTTACATGCGCTGCCTGACCGACTCGAGTATCAGGTTCATGTACTTCGCCGCGGCTTTC
Organism: Methanocella sp. PtaU1.Bin125; assembly: GCA_002067315.1. Classification (GTDB taxonomy): domain Archaea; phylum Halobacteriota; class Methanocellia; order Methanocellales; family Methanocellaceae; genus Methanocella_A. The sequence goes on from MVRA01000197.1 coordinate 801, forward strand.
TTCAGGTCCATGGGGTGGACTTTCTTCGCCGCGAAGTCGTCCCGCAGGGCGTCATAGCTCGCGTATTCGAGGTTGCCGCCGTGTTTCTCCGGCCGCTCGATCGTGATCGCCGGGTACTTGATGAAGATGTGGTACCGGAACAGGTCCAGCACCGGATTGTCGGCGACCTGGCCCATCGGGCAGAACGCCTTCTCGATCTTTTTGGTTACGACGTCGGCGGGCTCGTCGACGCTGATGTTGTTGCCCTTACTCGACGACATCTTGGTGCCGTCCAGGCCCAGCAGGATCGGCGTATGCAGGCAGATGGGGCTCTTGTAGCCCATGGCCGGGAGCTCTTCCCGCGCGAGCATGTGGATCTTCCGCTGGTCGATGCCGCCCATGGCCACATCGACGCCCAGGTAGGCGATGTCGAGGGCCTGCATCAGCGGGTAGATCATCTGCGAGACCCGGGGGTCCTCCGCGTCGCGGGAGACCTCGTCCATGCTCCGGCGGGCCCGGTTGAGCGTCGTGTCGCACGCCATCTTCAGCACGTCGGTCTCGTAGGCCGGCGAGAGCTGGTAGCTCGAACCCAGCACAAACCGTGTCTTATCCGGGCTCAATCCCAGCGCGATGAAGCACCGCTTGTTGTAGTCGGCGATCTTCGCGATCTCCTCCATGGTGCCCTTGCGGTTCAGGTACGCGTGCAGGTCCGCCAGCAGCACGGTCACCTCGAATCCCGCCTGCTGGAGGTCGATGAGCTTATTCGCCGTGATCATGTGGCCCAGGTGGATGTTGCCGCTCGGCTCGTAGCCGACATAGACCCGGGGGTGTGGATTCGTTTCGATCAGGTTTTTCAGCTCGTCCATCGTGACGATCTCCTCCACGTTCCGGGTGATCAGCTCAAGCTTATCCATTCGTTCACCATCAGTGCGTTATAGATGTCATACGGCATATATAAACACTATGGAACAGGCCCTGACCGATAGCCCCGGCAGGGCCGGCGGGAGGCTATACTGGTGCCGTCGAGACCTTTAACGTTAAATATGAAAACGACAAATGAAACGTGGGGATGGAATCATGAGCAGTAAACCTCTCGCCAGGGGTTCGCCCCTCGGCGGACCGTCGGATAGCAAGATCGTCATCTCACTCGTCATCGTATGTGTCGTGCTCGCCGCGATAGCCTTCGCGCTGTTCGCGGCCAACCAGTCGCAGGATAAGTCGTCGAAAGACATGCAGGCGGAGCTGGACGCCATCCAGCTCAACCTGAGCCAGACGACGCTGAACCTCACGATGCTCAAGGCGAACTACTCATCCCTCGCCGGACAGCTTGTGGCGGCCAACGCAAATTATGAGGACGTCACGGCCCGGTACCTCGCGCTGCAAAATAAAAGCAACACGGTCGACACGCGGCTGAACACCTTCCTGGAGGACGCCCCGACCATCGCATATTTCTACGAGATCACGTCCCGGCAGCTCACGGAAAACCAGACGGCGAAAGTGGTCACGATCACCGCCTACAACCTGGGCAAGACGGACGCCGGCCGCATCACGATGATGTGCTCCGTCAAAGCGGGCAACGCGACCACCGTGTATAACCAGACGTTCCTGTCGGTGATGTCGCTGGACAAGCGCGTCCACAGCTGGGAGTTCAGCAACGACACGACCATCGTGGAAGTCTGGGCAGGGCTGTCGTAAGAGGCTATTGAGGTTTCTATAGCTGTGGGACCACAGAGGCCATAGAGGGCACAGAGAGTCGGTCGATGACCGGGGTTTTAGTCTGGTATTAATGACGAAAAACATGACAGGTCAATCGCCAGTAGACCTGTTGCGCGCTTGCGCGCCAGGGGTGAGAGGGCGGGCAGTACGGATGGCCCGCCGGAGGCGGCAAACGACGCATCCTGGCGCACAGACCTGACGGGTTTTTCACAGAAGTCCCTCGATGACCGTGGTTTTTAGCCATGTATCAGCGATGAAAAACAGCCATCACCGTCGTCGCATGTCCTGCCAGAGCATCCGCACGCGCGCGCGAGCGGCCGCCCGGGCCCATAAATGCCCTCTGTGGATCCTGTGATTCCTGCAGGAGTCCGGGGCAGTTTCGGTTCCTGTCGTAGCCGCTGGTACTTTTGTGACTTGCCCGATTTTTGTCTTAAGGTTTTAAACAGGGCCGCGTATCTATCGATTATGTCCGGTTTCATGATCGTCGGGCACCGGGGCGCCGCGGGGTACGAGCCCGAGAACACGCTGCACTCCTTCAGGAGGGCCATCGAGATCGGGGTGGACTGGATCGAGATGGACGTGCGCCGGTCGGCTGACGGCCATCTCGTGGTCATCCACGACGATACGGTGGACCGTACTACCGGAGGGCACGGCAAAGTGAGCGAGATGACGCTGGACGAGCTGAAAAAGCTCGATGCGGGCAGGGGGCAGAAGATACCCACCCTGCAGGAGGCCATCGACTTCACGAAAGGCCAGGCCCGGCTGATCATCGAGATCAAGCAGGAAGGCACCGAGGCGGACGTGGTCGACGCGATCGAGCGCAACGACATCATTAATGCGGCTATGGTGGCATCATTTTTCACCCGGTCGATCCGGCGCGTCAAGGAGATCAGCCCCCGGATGATGACGGCGGCCATCTTCAGCCGCCTGCCCATCGACTTCAAGGCTCTCGCACTCGACACAGGGGCGGACTCCATTTTCCTGCGAAAGGACATCGTCTCGCAGGCCATCATCGAAGAGGCGCACAAGAACGGGTTCACCGTCAACGTCTGGAACGAGGATAACCCGGAGGAGATCCGGAAGTACGCGGCCATGGGCCCGGACATGATGAGCAGCAACTACCCCGACAGGCTGAAACAGGCGATACAGTCCGCACCTGCCATGTAATCATAGATATAACGCGATCCGGTTAGATTGCACGCCCGGGGCCCGGACGTCCGCGCCCGAGTGGCCACACGGTCGATGTTATCATATTTTTCAGGCCGACCCCGGGTCCCGTCTCATCGGGTTTTTAGCGTAACTATTTATCGACCATTTGACTAAGTAGAACCTGTTTACAGGATTGATGTCCCATGGCGATACACCCCATTGAGTTCCGGTATGGCACCCCGGAGATGAAGGCGGTCTGGACCGAGGAAGCCAAGCTGAAGAAGCTCCTGCAGGTCGAGGCGGCGCTGGCCCGGGCGGAGGCCGAGGTGGGCCTGATCCCCCGGAAGGACGCGGAGCGAATCGCGGCCTGCGCGGATCAGGTCGGCGTCGAGCGGGTCCGGCAGATCGAGGACGAGATCAGCCACGACATGATGGCCGTGGTGCTTGCGTATGCCGAAGCTTGCGGCGAGCCGGCGGGCCAGTGGATTCACTATGGCGCGACCTCGAACGACATCCTGGACACGGGGCTTGCCCTGCAGCTCAAGGACGCCATGGACATCCTGGCGGAAAAGCTGCACAGGCTGAAAAATGCCCTGCTGGAGAAGGCCGACGCGACGAAGCACCTCGTCACGGCCGGCCGGACGCACGGCCAGCTCGCGGTGCCGACCACGTACGGCCTGCGGTTCGCGATCTGGGCCATGGAGGTCGCGCGGCACGAGGAACGCCTCGTGCAGATGCGGCCCCGGGTGGCCGTCGGCCAGATGAGCGGCGCGGTAGGCACTCAGGCGGCATTCGGCAAGCACGGCATCAGGATCAGGGCGCTGACGATGGAATACCTCGGCATCCCGGCCGCGACGGTGTCCAGCCAGATCGTCCAGCGGGACCGCCACGCGGAGTACATGATGTTCCTCGCGGGCGTGGCCGGCACGCTGGACAAGATCTGCCTGGAGGTGCGTTTGATGCAGCGCAGCGAGATCGGCGAGCTCGCCGAAGGCTTCGGCAAGAAGCAGGTCGGCTCGTCGACGATGCCGCACAAGCGTAATCCCATAAACGCCGAGCAGGTCTGCGGCCTGGCCCGGGTGGTGCGTGCTTACGTCGGGCCCGCGCTGGAGAACAACGTGCTCTGGGACGAGCGCGACCTGACCAACTCGTCCTGCGAGCGGGTGATCATCCCCGAGTCGTCGATCCTCCTCGATCATATTTTAAATAAAACGATCAGGGTAATCACTGGCCTGACCTTCTACCCCGAGAACATCCGCCGGAACCTCGGGGTACTGCGGGGCGTCCAGATGAGCGAGGCGGTCATGATCGAGCTGGCGAAGCGCGGCTTCGGCCGGCAGAAGGCGCATGAGATCGTCCGCGATGCGTCCATGAAGGCGTTCGAGCAGAAGAAGTCGCTGAAGGAGTCCCTGCTGGAGAACCCCGACATCGCCGCGAAGCTGACGCCCGCCGAGGTCGATGCGATCACGGACCCCGAGAACTACATCGGGACGGCTGTCGAGCAGGTAGACGAAGTGCTCCGCAAGGAAGGGTATATCCAGAAGAAGTGACAACCTCTTCTATATGCCCAACGATCGCTTATTGCTGCTTCCGACATTGAACGAGGAAGCGGCACTGAAGGCGCTGGCCCCCGAGATACCGCCGGGATACGATGTGCTCGTCGTCGACGGCGGCTCGACGGACGGCACGCGACAGGTGGCGGAGTCGCTGGGCTATCAGTTCATCCGGCAAAAGTTCGGCAAAGGCAAAGGCTGCGGTGTCCGGACGGGCATGGAGTGGTTCCTTGCGTCCGACTACCGGCTCCTGGCCATGATCGACGCCGACTACACGAACGACCCTCGCGAGCTGGAAGGCATGATCACGGCGCTGGGGAACGGCTGCGACATCGTGATGGGCAGCCGGGACAAGAGCCTGCAAATCAAGCATCTCGGCCGGTTCTCGCTGTTCATCAACCTCTCGACGTCGGCGCTCACCAGCCTCGCCTACGGCCAGGACCTGCCAGACATCCAGACGGGCTACTGGGCGTTCAGCCGGAAGGCCGTCGAGACGCTTTATCCTCATCTTAAAGCGAGCGGCTTCGAGATCGAGTATGATACGGTTTATAACTCCTGGCGTGAAGGCCTGCGCATCGGCTACCGGCCTGTGACCTTCCGCAGCCGGCTGGGCGAGTCGAAGTTTACGGTCTACCTCCGGTTCAAGCAGATCTACTACGGGCTGACGTACGTCTACGTGAGCCTGGCGCTGATGCTGAAGCAGCGGCTCAACGGCGGCCGGAAAAAAGTGAAGTAGTCTCGCATTTTCATTTGTGGCTCTTTAACGTTTTCAGGTGCGTAGTTCCGATCACGCTATGACCGGGCACGCGCGCATGAAACGACACGCTATCAGGGGCATCCAGTGGACCGGCATGTCGACGCTGGTCACGTCGGCCTTCCAGTACGTGCAGGTGGCCGTGCTGACCCGGTTCCTGAGCCCGTCCGACTTCGGCCTCATGGCCATGGCCATGGTGGTCATCGGCATCGTGCAGGCGTTCAACGACATGGGCATCTCCAACGCGGTCATCCAGCGGCAGGACACGACCCGTGACCGGCTGTCCAGCCTGTTCTGGCTGGAAATCGCCGCGGGGCTGGGCCTGTTCGCGTTCACGCTGGCCATCACGCCCCTGACTGTCGGGTTCTATAACGAGCCCGCGCTGCTATGGGTGATGATCTGGATCAGCACCATTTTCCTGGTCACCCCGCCAGGGCAGCTGTACCTGGTGCTGCTGCAGCGGGACCTGCGGTTCAAGGACCTGGCGATCATCGACATATCGGCCACAATCGTCAGCACGATCGTCATGTTTGTCGCGGCGTTCGCGGGGCTCGGAGTGATGGCGCTGGTCCTCGGCCAGATCGTCTATTTCGGCGTGCGGAGCCTGCAGCTCGTCGTCGTCGGCCTGCCACACTGGCGACCTCACCTGCATTTCCGGGCCTCCGACCTGGCCGGGTACATCGGGTTCGGGATGTACCAGATGGGCGAACGGACTGTGACGTATCTCGCCATCAACGCGATCAAGTTCATCATCGGCCGTTACCTGGGAGCCGAGGTGCTCGGGCTTTACTACGTCGCGTACCAGATCATCGTGTATCCGGTCATGAGAATCAGCACGGTCATCATGACGGTGTCGTTCCCTATCCTGGCGAAGTTCCAGGACTCGGACGACCTGCTCCGGCGGGGCTACCTGCACATGTCGCGCCTGATCTCGTTCTCGATGTTCCCCGTACTGGCCGTCGTATTCGTCGCCGCTCCCGTATTCGTGCCCATGCTGATGGGGCCGGGCTGGGAGGGCGTGACGCCGATCTTTCAGATACTGTGCACAGTCGCTCTCTTTAAAGTGCTGGGCAGCACGACCGTGCCCACGTATCTCTCCAGAGGCCGGGCCGACCTCGGGTTCGTCTGGAACCTGGTCGTCGCCGTCGTGAACGCCGTCGTGTTCTACCTCCTGGCGGGTTACGGCATCCAGGTGCTGGTGCTGGCCTTCGCGGCCATCAGCCTGCTGCAGTTCGTCGTCATGCAGACGATCACCGGCACGATGATCGGGCTGACCTGGCGCGCGTACCTCGGGGCGATGGCCCTGAACACGACTAAGAGCGTTGTCGTCGGCGTCCTGGCCTATCTGGCCTGGCAGGCAGGCTTATCGCTGGGGCTGGGCGACTTAGCTCTGCTGGTTGCCATAACGGTGGTCAGCCTCATGGTGTACATGGCGATGGCCCTGTCCTTCAACCGGAAGTATTTGCGGGAGTTGTGGGGCCTCCTGGTGCCGGGGGCGGAAACCTGACCGTACCGATTACTTTTTCCTGAGCGTAAGAAAGGTTTATAACGACACCATGGCAATTTCCACTCTATTATGTGCGGGATCGCGGGGTTCGCCGGAAAGGAGGCATGGCAGCGGACGTGTGAGATGACCGGGCTGCTGCACCACCGGGGCCCGGACGGCTCGGCCGTTTACGACGGCAAGACGGCCTGTCTCGGCCATACGCACCTGAAGGTGACCGGCGACTACCCGCAGCCTGCCCTGTCCGGCGGCAGTGTGTTCGTTTTCAACGGCGAGATCTATAATTACCGGGACTTCGCCGACGTGACATCGGACACGGAGGCGCTGGCCCGCATCCTGTCCGGCGGCATGGAAAGCCTCGTCAGCGCGGCGCCGTACATCAACGGCGACTACTCGCTGGGCCTGTGGGACGGCTCGAAGCTCGCGCTCCTGCGCGACCCGGTCGGGGTGAAGCCGCTGTACTACGGCCGTTCCTCGGACGGCTTCGGCTTCGCCTCGGAGCGGAAGGCGCTGTGGAAGGCGGGCATCCGCGACGTGAAAGCGTTATCGCCGGGCGCCATGCTCGCCGATGGCGAGGAGCGGAGAGTCGTCGATCTGCCGCGGTACGAACCTGTGCTGGACGAGGAAAAGGCGATCGGGACGCTGGACGTGTCGCTGGCGGCCGCCGTCCGCGCGCGCGTGCATGCCAGCGCCGCCGTGACATTCTCGGGCGGCATCGACAGCGCGCTCATCGGTGCGCTTGCCCCCGGCATGCCGCTGGTGACCGTGGGGCTGGAAGGCTCCCACGATATCAAAGCCGCACGGCATGCCGTCCGGCTGATGGGCGTTGAGAGCCGCCACGTCGTCTACGAGATCGGTGAAAATGACGTCGAGGCGGCAGTGGCCGGCACGGTCTATGCGGTCGAGAGCGCCGACCCGCTGAAAGTATCCATCGCGCTGCCGCTGTATATACTGGCGCAGAAGGCCCGGGACGACGGCTACCGGGTATTGCTGTCCGGACAGGGGGCGGACGAGCTATTCGGCGGCTACGCGCGCTACGAGAGGGCGTTTGACGAGGGCCGGCTCCCGGAGGCGCTCGATCACGACTTGCGGCACATAGCGGAAGTGAACCTGGAGCGGGACGACGCGGCCACGATGGCCCACGGCGTCGAATTGCGTGTGCCGTTCCTCGACATGCGCGTCATCGCTGCCGCGCGCCGCATGGGCCCGTCCCTGAAGGTCCGTCGTAACGGCAAGGATTATATACGCAAATATGTTCTAAGAAAAGTAGCTGAGAAATACCTCCCGCCTGAGGTCGCGGCTGCGCCGAAAAAAGCCATTCAGTATGGCACCGGCGTGCAGAAAACGCTGGAGAGGCTGGCGCGATCGAGGGGGAGCGCTCCCGCGGGCTACTTAGAATCGCAGTACAGGAAAGTGTTCCGATGATCACCGAAAAAGACGTAGAGCATATTGGCTCTCTCGCCTGTGTCGATCTGACCGACCAGGAGACGGAGCTGTTCGCAAAGCAGTTTAACTCTATTCTCGAGTACTTTAAAGAGCTCGACGGGGTCAATACGGAAAATGTCGAGCCGACCTATCACGTGATCGGCCTGACCAACGTGTTCCGGGAGGACGTGGCGGACGAGTCGCTGCCGCAGGAAGCGGCGCTGGCCAACACGGCGAAGAAGGAGAAGGGCTTCATCAAGGGGCCCAGGATCGTGTGATTATGCCGGCGGCCAGTTCGTACGCGGAGTCGGCACAGCGCACGTTCGAGCGCATCGAGAAGAGCAAGCTCAACGCGTTTATTACGTTGAACAAGCAGCAGGCGCTGCAGACGGCCAGAGACGTGGACGACGGGAAAGTGACGGGCCGGCTGGCCGGCATGACCGTCGCGGTGAAGGACTGCATCACCACGAAGGGGCTGCAGACCACCTGTGCCTCTAAGATTCTGACCGGCTACGTGCCGCCCTTCGACGCCGAGGTTGTGGCTCGTCTCCGGCATGAGGGAGCAGTCATAACCGGCAAGACCAACATGGACGAGTTCGCCATGGGCACGTCCACCGAGTCCAGCTACTATGGCCCGACCCGCAACCCGTGGGACCTCACCAGGGTCCCCGGAGGCTCGTCCGGAGGCAGCGCGGCGGCCGTCGCAGGCCTGGAGAGCCGCATGGCCCTGGGCACGGACACCGGCGGCTCGGTACGCTGTCCTGCCGCGTTCTGCGGCGTGGTGGGCATCAAGCCGACGTATGGCCTGGTGTCGCGCTACGGCGTGGTCGAGTACGCGAACTCGCTGGAGCAGGTGGGCCCGATCGCCCGGAACGTGCCGGACGCGGCGCTGCTGCTCGACGTGATCGCCGGCGGCGACCCGAAAGACTCGACGTCCGTCGCCGAGGCGGATAAGGTCACCTATACAGATCATCTCGTGGACGACGTGAAGGGGCTCACGATCGGCGTGCCGGAGGAGTTCTTCGGCGAAGGCCTCGACAAACGGGTGGAGAAGGCGGTCTGGGACGGCATCATGACGCTCAACAAACTGGGCGCTGACTACAGGAAGGTCTCGCTGCCCCACACGAAATATTCGCTTTCCGCTTACTACATCATCGCCATGTGCGAGGCTTCGTCAAATCTCGCCAGATTTGACGGGCTCCGATATGGCCTGCGGACCGGCAAGGACGAGAACTGGCACACCACGTTCTCCCGCATCCGGGCCGAGGGCTTCGGCGCCGAGGTCAAGCGCCGCATCATGCTGGGGACGTACGCGCTGTCCGAGGGCTACTACGGCCAGTATTACCTGAAGGCCCTGCAGGTGAGGACGCTGATCAAGAACGACTTCGAAAGAGCGTTCAAGGACGTCGACGTCATGGCGGCGCCCACGATGCCCGCCCCTGCGTTCAGGCTCGGCGAGAAGACCGACGATCCGCTGTCCATGTATCTCGCCGACGTGAACACGCTGCCGGTGAACCTGGCGGGAATCCCGTCGATATCGGTGCCGTGCGGCTTCGCGGGCCGGCTGCCCATCGGGATGCAGCTGATGGGTAAGTTCTTCGACGAGCCGCTCCTGATCCGGACGGCTTACACCTTCGAATGTAACACCGATTTCCAGAAGCTGCCGGAGGGGTTCTGAAATGGACGACGAAGTGATCATCGGCCTGGAAATTCACTGTCAGCTCAACAAGCTGAACTCTAAATTGTTCTGCGGCTGCTCCACGAAGCACCACGAGGCTGAGCCGAACACGCATACCTGCCCGGTATGCCTGGGCCTGCCCGGCGCGCTGCCCGTGATCAACAAGAAAGCGGTCGAGTACACGATCATGGTGGGCCTGGCGCTGAACTGCCAGATCGCGGAGCATACCCAGTTCTACCGTAAAAATTACTACTATCCGGACCTCCCGAGAGGCTTCCAGATCACCCAGTATGATTACCCCATCGCGGCCGACGGCATTATCACCGTTGACACGGACGGGCATGAGCGGACCATCCGCATCCGCCGGGTCCACATGGAAGAGGACCCGGGGCGGCTGGTGCACCAGGGCTCCATCGAGACGAGCAAGTTCGTGCTGGTCGACTACAACCGGTCCGGCATGCCGCTCATCGAGGTCGTGACGGAGCCCGATCTGCGCTCGCCGAAAGAAGCGCGACGTTTTATCAACAAGCTGCGCAATATCCTTGAGTACCTCGACGTGTTCGACGGCTCGCTGCCCGGCGCCTTGAGGGTGGACGCGAACATCTCGCTCCGCGGCGGTGCGCGCGCGGAGGTCAAGAACATCTCCTCGTACAAGGGCGTCGAGCGGGCGCTGCTGTTCGAGATATCCCGGCAGCAGAACATGAAGCGGCGGGGCGTGAAGGTGGTCCAGGAAACCCGCCACTACGACGACGAGCGCAACTGCACGATCACGCTGCGTTCCAAGGAGCAGGCCGAGGAGTACCGGTACTTCCCCGAAGCGGACCTGGTGCCGCTGTCCGTCAGCGGCTGGCAGCATGCCCTGAAGGAAAAGCTGCCCGAGCTGCCCGACGCGAAGAGGGAGCGGTTCAAGGGCCAGTATGGCATTTCGGACAACCACGCGAAAGTGCTGACGGCCGAGATCCGCGTCGCCAACTACTACGAGTACGTGGCGTCAAAGATCGATCCGTTGCTCGCGGCCACGTGGGTCGCCGACTACCTGAAGGGCGAGCTGAACTATCGAGACCGGGACATCCGGGACGCGTTCGGCCCGGACAAGATGGTCTACATCCTGCAGCAGTTCCGCAGCGGCGTCATCACGGACAAAGGTGCTGTCGAGGTCATCCGCACCCTGCTCGACGAGGGCGTCTCACCGAACGGTGAGCCGCGCAGCGAGCCGCAGGACGTCATCAGGAACAAGAACCTGGCCAGAGTCGAATCCGACGTCACCCGCACGGCCTGTGCTGAGGTGTTAAAAGAGAACGTCGCTGCCATCGCAGACTTCCGGTCCGGCAAGGCGCAGGCGTTGAATTACCTGGTGGGCATGGTCATGAAAAAGACCCGGGGCAGGGCTGACCCGGCAGAGGTCAACCTGCTGTTGAGGGAGCTACTCGAATGCACTTAATCGTCACGGAAAAAAATATCACGGCAAAGAAGATCGCCCAGATCCTGTTCGGGAAAAGTTTCAAGGAGAGCAAGGTCGAGGGCATCCCGGTCTACGCCAGCGATAATACGCAAATCGTCGGTCTGTCCGGTCACATCGTCAACATCGACTTCCCGGAGCGATACAACAACTGGTCGGTCACCCAGCCGAGGGACCTCATCCGCGCCGAGACCGAGGTCAGGTATACGCACAAGAAGATTGGTACGGCGCTCAAGAAGCTAGCGAAGGAAGCCACGCTGGTCACCATCGCCACTGACTTCGACCGCGAAGGCGAGCTGATCGGCGTCGAGGCCTACCGCATCATTCACGATTATAACAAAAGCGTGCCCTTCGACCGGGTCCGGTTCAGCGCCATCACGAAGCCGGAGATCGATCGGGCGTTCGCAAACAGGGTGCCGCTGGACTTCAACCTGGCGGCCGCCGGCGAGGCCCGGCAGAAGATCGACCTCGTCTGGGGCGCCGCCCTGACCCGTTACATTTCGCTCACCTGTGGCCGGCTCGGCAAGAGCTTCCTGTCGGTCGGCCGGGTGCAGACGCCGCTGCTGGCGCTGCTCGTCGACCGCGAGCTGGAGATCCGCGCGTTCACGCCGACCCCGTACTGGGAGCTCTACGCCACCCTGTCTAACGGCGAGGAGTTCGTCACAAAACACGAGTGTAACCGGTTCGAGGATAAAAAAGTCGCCGAAAAGATCAAGGCGAAGCTGGGTAGCACGGGCACCGTGGCCGAGTACCGCAAAGGCTCCCGGCCGGACGCCCCGCCCATCCCGTTCTCGACCACCGAGTTCATCCGCGCCGCCGCCAGCATCGGCTTCAGCGCGGCCAACGCCATGCGGGTCGCCGAGAACCTGTACGTCAACGGATGGATATCCTACCCGCGTACGGATAACACCGTCTATCCCGCCAGCCTCAACCTGAAGGACATATTGACTACGTTCTCGACCGGCGAGTTCGGAACGTACGCCCGCCGGCTGCTGGAGGGCCCGATCACGCCCACCCGCGGCAAAAAAGAGACCACCGACCACCCGCCCATCTACCCGGTGGCCAGCGCGAAGCGGTCCGACCTGCGCGACGACGAGTGGCGGGTGTACGAGCTCGTCGTGCGGCGGTTCTTCGCCACCCTGGCGCCCGCGGCGACCTGGGAGACGCGGAACACGACGGTCGACATCTCGGGCGAGAAGTTCAAGGCCAGCGGGTCGAAGCTGACCGAAGCCGGGTGGCGGCACTACTACCCGTACGGCATACCGAAAGAGGAACCCCTGCCCGAGCTGCGCGAGGGCGAAGTCCTCAAGGTAAAGAAGGTCGATCTCCTCGAGAAGGTGACCACGCCCCCCACGAGGTACGGTCAGGGCCGCCTTGTCAAGATGATGGAAGACCTCGGCCTGGGCACCAAGTCGACGCGGCACGAGGCGATCCAGAAACTGTACGCCCGCAACTACGTCCACGGCAACCCGCCGCAGCCGAGCAACCTCGCCGTCCGCGTGATCGAGGCGCTGGAGAAGTACGCCGATTTAATCACCAAGCCGGACATGACCAGCAAGCTCGAGTCCGACATGGACGAGATCGCCGAGGGCAAGATCAAGGAACAGGCGGTCGTCGACGAGTCCCAGGCCATGCTGGAGACCATTTTCGACGAGCTGGACCGGAAGCACGACGAGATCCGCGGCGTGCTGTACGAGGGCCTGCGCGAGGACAAGATCATCGGGAAATGCCAGACCTGCGGCTCCGACCTGATGGTGAGGAAGAGCAAGAAGGGCGGCCGGTTCATCGGCTGCAGCGGCTACCCCGAGTGCAAGTTCGCGCTGCCGCTGCCCCCGACGGGCAACGTCGTGGCGACCAACAAGGTCTGCGAGAAGCACGGCCTGAGCCACATCAAGATCATCACCGGCGGCAAGAAGCCCTGGGAGCTCGGCTGCCCGCAGTGCAACTTCGAGGAGTGGCAGAAGACGAAGGAAAAGAAGGCTGCCGAGGCCGGCACCGCCGGCACCGCGACCACGCCCGCGAAGAAGCCGCGGGCTGTGCCGAAGGCTGAGCCGAAGGCTGAGCCGAAGGCTTCACCAAAAACGGCACCGAAGAAGAAAAAGGCCGAGGTAAAGCCCCCGGCTACATAATTTTTTTGTAATTGTTCAGGTGTCTCTTCAACAGGTGGCCATGGTCAGCGCACGCGCGCGAGCGGACGGTCGCCAGTCCATGAGACTCGCTTGATGAAGGACAGTTCTTCACGTGCAAGCAATGAAATGGGCACTGTTTCGGCGCCGGTCATATAGATCCTCGCGACGGGCGCGACGAGCGCGACGAGCGCGACGTTTCTCGAAGAATGATATAACAATCCGTTATCCTTTAAAAGTCGTCGCGCCCGTCGCGATTCGTCGCCGGACATCAGCAGATGTCCGCATCGTCGCGGGAATACGTCCTGCGCTAAGCCTCCGTAAAGGCTATTCCGGAAGCCTGAACAGGACTTAGAAGGAACATCTGAATAGTTACATTTTTTTTATCGTTTGGCTGTGACAGCGTCCCGCAGTCACGCGCGCGAGCGCACCCGGACATATCGCGAAGGGCCACAGGCGTTTGCGATCAGAGATATGGCATGGTGCCGTTGACGCCGCCCCAGTACTGGTTGTAGATGGACGCGCCCGAGTTGTACTCTGCCTTCGCCCCGGCCAGGTATTCGGACAGCTGCGTGATGTTAGCCGAGACGCCGGCATACTCGGGGCTGTCCGGTTGCAGGTAACTCTTATACGCGTCACCGGAGACGGCTGCGTCGGCGACGAGCACGTCGAACTCGGTGATCATCGTGTACTGGGCCTGGAGGGCGGACTCCAGCGTCGGCTGGTCGAGCATCTGGCCCCGGGTCATGTTCATGCAGTACGCGACGTTCTGCTGGTGGGACTGTGCCAGCTCCAGCCTGTCCTTAAAGTCCTTAGCTGCCCGGTCCTGGGGCGGCCCCAGGACGCTGCAGCCAGCGACCGAGAGCGCGATCAGGACGAACAATACCAGTATGGGTAAACGCTTTAAGAAAGACATGTTTTATTCTCCGGACGGTTAGCCGATCTCTTTGCGCACGTCCATCAGCGTGCCTTCCGGGCAGTCGACCATGCCCAGCGCGGCGACCGCGCCGATGATGCCCCGGCTGCCGGTGATCTCGTGAACGTCGACCCGGGACTTCTCTGCGGCGGCCAGCGCCTCCTCCAGCGTCACGATGCCGGAGCGCGCCCGCTGCGTGAACCGCACCAGCTCCGGGCAGCGCCTGAGGCCCTTCTTGACAGCCATGCCGGTATTTTCGGAGTGTGTCTGGGAGCGCAGGTACTCGATGGCCGTGTCCACGATCGAATCGGCCAGCTCATGCTTCACGCCCATCTCGATGTAGCTGATGGCGTTCCCGGCCGTAATGCCCGGCACTCCGGGATAGAGGAAGCCGACGTTGTGCGATATCCGGTGCACGCCCTCGAGGGACGAGAGCAGGTCCAGCAGGGAAAGCGCCAGCGCGAAGGTGGCGCCATGCTCGGGCGTATCGGTGTCGTCCACGCTGATGACCAGGTGCGTTAACGCCTCCGTGGCGATCACGCCTTCGACGTAGCTGCCCATGGGCGAGTACTTGATGTCCAGCACGCCGTCCGCCTGCTCCATCATCTCCGTCAGCGAGTAGGCGGGCCCGCCGAACGTCCGGATATACTGGTAGACCACACCGTCCCGGTTCTCGACCTTCTCCAGGCACAGCGAAGTTCGCGCATCCGAGCACCGCAGGGGCGTGCCAGCCTTCACTCGCTGCCTCAGGATGAGCCCGTTCTTGCGGACATGGGGATTCCCCCTCCGGTACATGTACTCGCAGAACGAAATGCAGCCTTCGCTCCGGCACTCGTGGAAGATCTCGACCGTCTCATCATCCGCCGTGGTGAAAATGTGCTTGCAGGCCGATGTCGGCAGGCTCCGCGCTCGCCGCCGCGCATACCGGGCCCGGCGGCGCCCCGCGCGCTCCTCGAGGACTTCCACGCAACCCTCATCCACGAACCGGTTGATCCAGTCCTGGAGCGTGCTGCGCGGCAGCCCGGTGCGCTCCACCAGGTCCTGCACGTCGAAGTAGCCCTTCTCGTGCGTGATCTCCTCGATGAGGCTAATGAGCTCCTTGCGCTTCTCCATCAGCTTGAGCATCAATCATCCGTCCCGGCACGTTTCATAGACTGTCAGTGATACTAATTGAAATATTTATTCACAACGGGCACAATGGGCACTATGGACACAATGGAAATGCCGCGTTAGCATCAATCGTATGCCATTGCACCCATTGTGCCCGTTATACCAATCGTGCACATCGTGCCCAGTGCCTGCCAACATGTATTTATGGTATGTGCTGGTTCAATTAAAAGGGTAGCCTTATGAGTCCGACGGAGCCGCCGGGAGAGAGCCTTTTCTCGAAGATCATGGTCCTTGGGGCACTGGTCTTGCTGGTGGCCATCATCGGGGCCTGCGGGTACGTGATCTATGGATTCATCAACCCGTCCCCGGCCATGCCGGTGATCGCAGGGACGGTAACGCCGTCGCCGACGCCGCTATCGACGCCCACGCCCACGCCCACGCCCGTGCCGGTCGGCCCGACGCCCGAGGCAACGCCGAATCCTGTCTACCAGGACGACTTCCAGATAACCAGCGGCATTAAGGTCGTCACGCCGGGCATATGGGGCACGTTCGTCGTCTATGACGAGATCGTGGGGACGAACGACTACAAAGTCCACCTGTATAATACCATATCGCGCATCGACGACGTGATAGCGACGGGCAACGTGCGTTCCTATGGCTGCATCGGGAGCGGTAAGGTAGGGTTGCTCTATAAGGACGACTACCGGATCATGCTGTACGACCTGGAGAGAAGGACACAGGCACAGGCGACGCCAAAGAACAAAATCCCGCGCATGTATCCGTCGATATTCTCGAACAAGCTCATCTATACGGCCAACGACGGGGCATACAATCCGACGACCGGCTGGCTGGACATTTTCAGCCTTTACGAGTTCGAGTTCGCGGACAATAACTACAACCTGTGGGCGAACCCGGAGCTGGAGCCCAACGAGCCCCGCGGCTACGGCAGTTACGTGACCTGGTGGCAGATCAATGGCGACTACAGGGACATCGTCCTGTTCCAGCACGACACCCGGCCATGCACGTTAACGGTCATCAGCCAGCCCGGCACGAGCAGCGATCACCCGCGCATCCACGGCAACACGGTCGTATACCACAGCGCCGTCGGCGGGACAGACCACATATACTTCTATGACATTCCCGGCGGCTTCACGAAAAAGATCACTGACCAAGGCAAGCAGATTTACGGGGACGTATACGAGAACAGGATCGTTTACGACGACAACCGTTTCGGGAACTGGAACATCTGGTCGTACGACCGGTCCACCAACCAGGAGCGCCTGCTCACCAACGAGCCGCACGACCAGATGATGCCACAGATCTTTGGCAGTAACATGATTTACCTGGACAACAGGAACTATGGCCCGGATGAACAGGGCTGGGACCTCTATATTTTACAGGTATAAGGCACTGTGCACAATGGTCACGAAGGAAAAAATGAGCGGGCACCTTTGTGGCCTCTCTGGCCTTAGCCCTTTGTGTATATGCTATTTGTTGCGCGCGATCACGAAGTCGGCCAGCGCGATGAGCATATCCTTCGAGCGGCTGTCCTTTAACGGCTTCAGGCAGTTCTTGGCGGTCTCCACGTACTCGCGGGCGATCTCCTCGGCACGGTCGAGGTGAGGCGCCAGTTCACGGAGAAGCTCTTCGCGGCCCAGTGACAGCATCTTCTCCCGGGCGACCCCGTTTTCCTGGGCCAGGAGGAGGACGATCGTCGGCCGGTTCATCTTCAGGTCGATGAGCTCGGGCTTGCCGGTGACGTTGCCGTCCTGCCGGAAGTCAAGGACGTCGTCGCGGATCTGGAAGGCTATGCCGATGTTGCGGCCGTAGTCACGCAACGCGGCGATCTCTTTCTTGCTGCCGCCGCCTACCAGCGCGCCCACCTCGGCCGAGGCACGGAATAACGACGCCGTCTTGTTATCGGCTATCCGGTAATAGTCGGCCGTGGTAAAGTCCTTATGGATCAGCTCCATCGCCTCGCCCTCGGCCAGGTTCAGTAACGAGTCTGAAGCACATTCGATGATGGCGACAGACATCTCCATGTCTGCCTTCATAGCCTGCCGGATCGCCAGCGCGATCATCGCGTCACAGGCGAGAAGGGCCATGTCATTACCCCAGCGGGAATTGATGGTCTTGCGACCGCGCCGCATTTCCGACGCATCGATAACGTCGTCCAATATGAGCGACGTGTTGTGGATCATCTCTACCATGACCGCCGGGATAAGCGCCTTCGTCACCGAGCCGCCGACGGCCTCGCAGGCGATCGTCAGCAGCGACGCCCGCACCTTCTTACCATGCTGCGACAGCGCGTACCTGACGATTTCCGCAAGCTCCGGGGGCTCTATCTTCACGGAGAGCAGACTGATCTCCTTTTCGATCAGGGCGCCGCGGCTCTCAAACAGCTTCTCAATATCGCCGGAGGTAGTGGTCATAATACAATCTGAATAAGAAACCGGGGTAGGATATAATAGTTTGCTTTCCCGCCCGTGGTCCGGGACGATGAGAAATAGATATAAAACGACGTATAAAAATCTGCCGAATCACTTCCGGGCGATGAAGATCGCGTCGTAGCTTTCGCTCTCGTCGAGCGGCGTGAGCGCGAAGTCCCCGTACGCCTCGATGCCCATGAAACCGGCGTCACTCAGCAGGGCCCGCATCTTCTCGCAGGACAGGGGGTTGTACTCGACCACGTCGACGTTGAACCGGGAGACGCCGTTTTCCTCGATGATCGAGAGGATGTTGAACACGACCCGGCCCTCGAAGTAGTCGATGGCGAAGATGAAGGCCTCGGCGCCGTCCCTTTTCCGGGAGAAGCGGGACGGTATGAACCGGTCCCCGTCTGCGTATAGCCGGTCGAAGTTCTCGATGTGCACCACGCACTGCCCGCCCGGCTTGAGCGCCTCGTGCATTCGCCGTAAGGTCCGGAGCAGGTTCTCGTCGCCGAACTCGTGGGGCAGCGAGTTGCCCATGGAAAGGACACAGTCGAATTGCCGGTCTATCTGCATCTCTTTGACGTCGCACAGGTGCAGGGATATGTCCAGGCCCCGGGCCCGCAGGTTCCGGGACGCCACCTCGATCATATGCGGCGAGACGTCGACGCCTTCCACGCTACAGCCCATATCCGTGAGCAGGGCGCAATGGAAGCCCGTGCCGCAATGGCAGTCCAGAAAGGTCCGCAGGCCCCGGTCGACGAGGCGCCGGAAGAAAGGCCCTTCCCGCAAACGCCGCCGGTCCCAGTCCATGAGCCTGTCGAACCTGGCCGATAAGCCCTCGTAACAGTCCATTGGTACGATGATCAGAGGACAGGTACAAAAAGCAAAGCGCGAAAGAATGCGAAAAATGACAGACGAGCTCTGTCACGGATGATGGCCCGGGCAGAAAACGGTGTCGCATATCAGCCGACTGAGAGTGATATGGCCATGCGGTATTACGCGCACGCGCGCGAAGGACCGCGGGGACGAGTATCATGGCATGAGTGCTGGCGCAATCGACGCCTGGCCAGAGTTGAGGAGGGGGATGGTTTCGTTATTTTCAAAGCGTACAGGGGAACCTTTTGGGAAAAGGTTCCCCTTGCACCTCTCCAAAACGGTCCAAAAAATGGTGCCTTCGGCACATGTGCCAGTGTCGAGACCCGGGGGGCTTTTGAAAAAGCCCCCGGGAGCCCCTCAAAACTTTATTGACGCCGAGGAGGAGACTTGAACTCCTAAGGCCTTGCGACCGCTGGTTTTCGAGACCAGTCCCTTACCGTTAGAGTACCTCGGCATCGTGAGAAATACTCTATCCCTTTACATGCGGGGAGGTATTTAAAATTTATGGCAGCCACCTGTTCCTCGACAGCAATAAACATCCCCGCCTCCGTCCGCGTGCGCCATTCCATAAGGGTTTTAATCATTCCACGCGATATTGTCTATCAGTGATTTAGCATGTCTGGAAAGTTCAAGAAACGCGAAATCGAGAGGAAGGGCTCGGAAAAGGAACAGGAAAAGGCCAGGAAGCTCCTCGACGAGAACGCCGAAGACCTCGCCAATCCAGAGAAGCTAAACAGGGAATTTGATAAGGTGACAGCGCCCGGAGAGCCCGGGGTGACCTCGAAGCCGAAGAAGAGAGAGGGGATATAAGCTGCAATTGCGGGTCAGGGTATATTCCGGCCGTACGGAGGACCGGGAGGTCGATCTGCCGGAGGGCGGCAACTATTATGACCTGCTGGCCTCGCTGAAGATCAACCCTGAGACGGTAGTCGTTTTCCGGGACGGCGTGCCGGTGTCTTTTGACGCGAAGGTGGCCGCCGGCAGCGCGATCGAGGTAATGAGAGTGGTGTCCGGGGGCTAAAGGGCCCGGACATCCTGTTTTAAGGCATTTTTGAGGCAATAGAAGATGTTTGACGTTTACAAGGTTCGCGAGGACTTCCCCGTCCTCAAAGAGGTAACGTACCTGGATAGCGCCGCCACGTCGCAAAAGCCGCTGCCGGTCGTGGCCGCGATGGACGAGTATTTCACGAAGTACTGCGGCAGCTACGGGCGGGGGGCGCACCGGCTATCCCGGGTGACCACGGAGCGATACGAGGACGCGCGGGAAGCGGTCGCGGGATTTTTCAACGTGCCATCGCGCGGGATTGTCTTTACTCGTAATACCACGGAGAGCATCAACATGGTTGCCCTGGGGACGGAATGGCGAAAGGGCGATCACGTAATCACGACGGTGGTAGAGCACCACAGCAACCTGCTGCCGTGGATCAGGCTGCGGGAGAAAGGCGTGGAAGTCACCGTGGTCGACTCGGACGACAGAGGTGTCGTCTCGCCCGACGCGGTCGAGAAAGTGGTGACGGATAAGACGCGGCTGATCGCGATCAACCACGTCTCGAACTTTTTCGGGGCGGCCCAGGATATCCGTGCCGTGGCGAAGATCGCTAAAAAGCATAACGTCAGATACCTGGTTGATGTAGCCCAGTCGGCCGGGGAGATGCCGCTGGACCTGGGGGCGCTGGGCTGTGACTTCGCCTGCATCCCGGGGCACAAAGGCCTGCTGGGGCCCCAGGGAACAGGCATCCTTTACATGAAAGAGCCGGAGCAGCTCCGGCCGGTCTTCGTCGGCGGGGGCACGGTGCACACGGTCACCACTGGCTCGTTCACCTTCGATGACATCCCCTCCCGGTTCGAGTACGGCACCCCCAACATACCGGGCGTCATCGGGCTCGGCCGCGGCGTGGAGTACGTGAAAGCGCTGGGAGTGCGGGACATCGAGGCCCACGTGAACGCCCTCGCGCGCGACTGCGCCCGACGGCTCGCCGAAATCCCCCACGTAGAGGTCTATGGGCCGGAGGAGCGTACGTCACTCGTCTCATTTAACGTCGAGAACGTCAACCCCCACGACGTGGCCATGATACTGGACGAGACGAAGAAGATATGCGTCCGCAGCGGCCAGCACTGCGCCCAGACCGCCCTGGCGCGGCTGCACATCACCGGCTCCGCCCGGGCCTCCTTCGCCTGCTACAGCGCCAAAGAAGAAGTCGACGCCCTCGTCAACGCCGTCGCCCAGATAGCGAAATCATTCTCCTAAGCCATCAGATGCCCAAGAGGCCAAGTGTCCAAGAAGAGAGGCCAAGGCGCCACTGTAGAAACTAAGAGGCGCCAAGGCGCCAAGTGTTTTTTTATATCAAGATGCCAAGTGTCCAAGATGAGTCACCAGGACGCCATGTGTATTTTTTGATCATGAGGCCAAGATATAAAGAGCCTTGATGAGCTACTCGTCGGTGGAATTTTACTATGACTTTGAAAACTTGGCGCCTTGAAATAAAAAAGTACACTTGGAGCCTTGGCGCCTCTTAGTTTCTACAGTGGCGTCCTGGCGACTCATCTTGGACACTTGGCGGCTTCAGATGTTGAAGGCGTGTTGGATAGGCGCTGGCGCGGCGACGGGCCCTTCCTGGCCGTGCATGGTGCGCTCTTCGGCCCAGAGGTAGACCAGCGTGTAGTAGGACGTCCGGATGAACAGGTTGAGGGTTGACACCAGCGAGATCAGCACGAAGGCCACCGGTATCGCCAGTCCGAGTGCTATAGTCAGGCCAAGGACGGGCGTAGTGAGGAAGAAGACGCCGAGGGCGATCAGTACCGAGAGCATAACGCCGAAGAAGCCGATGACGCCGTTCAGTACCCGGATGGCGACCTCGCCGGCCCCGACGATCACGAAGTTGTTCCTCACGATATCGAACGACTTCCGCATCGTATCCATGTAGCCCAGCCCGGCGATGACGGTCACCGGGATGAGCAGGCGGACGGCGATGTCCCAGCCCTCGCGCATGACGTCGCCGGCCAGCGAGGCGACGAAGCCGACGATCATCCCTCCACGGCTCCGGCCGCCCTGGCTCTTCAGCATGTTGACGATCATCTGGACGACGGCCGCCGTCGCGGCGAGCAGCAGCAGCGTCACGATGCTCCCCAGCGCCCGGTTGAACGCTTCCCCGAGGGAAGACTTACCGAACTTCACGTGCTGGTACACGGCATGAGACGAGGCACCCATGAAGAAGTAGCTGAACGCGAAGCTGATGAACAGCGCGACCAGCGCAAACCCGCCGAACATGACGTACCCGATCTTCCCGAGCAGGCCCATGAAGACGAACGGCACGATTACGATCATGCTCATGAAGAAGCCGAATACGACGGATAACAGCGAAGGCAGCAGGAGCTTTGGCTCTTCCGCGATCATCACGAAGCACTCGGCAAGGAACTTTAAGGCTTTCCCGATATCGTCAAGGAACATATGGCTCTACTCCGGTTGCCAGCCGACCGCTGGCCCCATTCCGGTATTATACGTATACTCCAGGTATTTAAGGCAATACGTTGCCGTGTTATGGCATGTGCAGACCGGTTCAGTGCAGACCGCCCGATCTGTAGCCGTTTACGGCTGGAGACATAAAGTATATTTCAAATCAACACTATGGATTTCATAGTCGTTAGCCTATGTCCTGCCAGCGACTCGCAGGCCAGCCAGGTGTAAATATGGAGAAGATCGAACAGCCCAGTGAAATCAAGCAGTGCCCCGTCCACGGATTCTTCAGGGGCGCCGAGTGCAGTTGCGGTAATCCGGGCAGGTTTGTCCTGTCAAGCTATAAGGCGGAAAAGCTTGGCAAGATCATATCCGGCGCGCTGCGGCATTTCCCCGGCGACCTCGGGATCGAGATGGACAGACAGGGATGGGTCAGGCTGGAGGACCTCATCAAGGTCATCGAGCGTAAGTACCCCTGGGCCAGGCCATACCATGTGGAGGCCATGTTCGACACGGACGATAAAGGCCGCTACGAGCGCAAAGGAGACAGGGTCCGGGCCCGGTATGGCCACTCGGTCGAGATAGACCTGGACTTCCCTGATGCCGACTACGACACGCTCTACTATGGCACCAGCGAAGAGGAAGCGGACCGGATACTCGAAATCGGGCTGAAGCCGGTCAACCAGCATTACGTGCACCTGAGCAAGAGCATCGAAGAAGCGGTCAAGGTTGCGTGTATACGCACCGAGCACCCGGTAATCATATCGGTGAACGCCCGGAAAGCGCAGGAGAGCGGCATCCGGATACTGGACGCAGGACCCGTCTGCCTTGCGCTGCAGGTACCGCCCGGGTTTATACAGATCTGATATAGACCACCCGGTCTTTTTCTACGGTAAATCGCCGGTTGGTCATTTGTTCCATCACCCACATGTTCGTCACCGCGTGAGAGGTGACGCTGCCCGTCGTGATGACCGAAGCGCCTTCCGCCAGCGCCATGAAGGTGATCAGCTGGTCGCAGAGGAAGGGATCGACGGCCGCCCCGGACTCGATTTCGTTGGCGAGGATCGTGGCCGCTTCGATGCCGACCTTTTCGGCAGGCAGCCCCCGTTCGCCCAGCGCGCTTCCCCCGAGGAAGCCGCTAAACAGGGTAATGCTCGACCCTGTCGAACGATCGTTACGGGCGTCCAGAGCGATGCCCGATACTTCGATCCCCAGGCTGTTGAGATACTTTTGGGCGGCTTCCGCCTGCCTTCGCACCACGTGAGGAGGCAGCCTCGAGGAAGACGAAACTCCCCGGACCGACGGCGGCTCCGGCGATTCTGCCGCAACGCCGCGCAACCGGGAAGGCTCTATCACCGCTGTGACCCGACCCCATCCGACCGGAAAAAATCCCCGGCTCTCGATATTAAGCTCCCCCTTGAGGCCGAAAGACCGGAGCGCATGGAGCGTGACGTTCCGGAAGTAGTCGACCGTGGGCGACCAGCGGACGTCCGTGCCGCCGGTGACGTGGAACGTGACCGCCGAAGGCGCGAAGGCCGCGATCGGCGCGACGCTCTGCAGGACCAGCGAGATGCTGCCCGCGGTCCCCAGGTCCAGCGAGTATTCTCCCCCGCGGATATCGCCCGGAATGAACGTGATCGACGTCGAGCCCGGGGCGAGGCCTTCGATGCTGGCGCCAGTCATCCGGCCGGCCATCTCGATGGATTTGATGTGCTGGACGCCGAGCCCGGGGCGAGGCCGGTTCTTGCGGATGTTACGGATGATGACACCCCGGCCGGTGATCGCCGAGACCGCGATGGCCGAGCGAAGGATCTGCCCGCCGCCTTCGCCATAAGAGCCGTCAATCTCGATCAAATCCATAGACAGATCATAGAACCGTTAATAATTAATAATTAGCGACCGCTTCATGTGAAGCGGCCTTCATAAGAAGCGACCGTGACACTATAAGCGACCGTTTCCTCAGAAGCAGCCTTGAAAAGAAACAGCTTTCATAAAATGTTAAATATCTGGTGGACCAGGCTGCTTATCAGGTAACCGATATAGGTGAGGCTGATGCCCGGAACGGCCACCATGTCGATCTCTTTGTTAATCATTTCCCCGGGGAAAATCTCGATTGTGCCGCTCTCGTTCCTGTACCCGTTACAGGCGATCGTATACATATGCGACCCCGCCGGGTAATTGGTCAGGTTCAGGGGGCTGGTCCCTGCAAACTCGCCGTCGATGTATATGGCGGCGCCAGCCGGCTTTACGTTGATGTAAGAGGCGCCGGTGCTGGTCTTGAGGGTCCGGTTGATCGCCAGGGTCATATCAGGCAATATTTCCACCGTGAAGTCGTCATTGTAATAGTCGTCATGCGACAGAGTGATCGAGTGTATCCCGGCCGGCAGGCTGGCAATATCACAGGGCGTGACATAATGCGTATCGACCCCGTCGACGCTAATCCGGGCACCCGACGGGATCGTTGTGAGGACCAGACTACCGCTGTTCGCGAAGTTCAGGCTGACCGGTACGCTGATGTCATGCTGCACGCCGAGCGTGTTCGGGTAATAGACCGTGAAAACGCCTGAGTCCTGCGAATGCGCCGTCCCGTAAGCCTCGACCGTGACCCGGACAAGGAACTGCTGAGACATGGCACGTACGTCGACGTAGTCGAACACGTATTGACCGGACTCGTTAGCCGTCGTAGAGCTCACGAGCTGCTGGCTGCTGCCAGACACCTGGTAAAGGTCAACCCGGGCGCCGGCACAGGATATCCCGTTCTTCTGCAGGACAACGCCATGTACTAAGTTTTTCATCGGCTGAGGCTGGCTATGATAGGCCACCTTATTCGTGCCCGCGATGTATGTCGGTAGATAGATCGGCAGGTATCCCTGCTGATCACTCAGCACGGTCACGTTATAACGGATAGAGGTATAGGTCTCGCTGCCTATGTTCGTCTCTGCCCAGACGACATACTCCCCCTGCGGGAGCTGCTCGAAGTTCCATGTGTCGTAGCGGCCCCCGGCATACTGGATAAACATGCCGTTATCCAGGTAGATAGTCGCCGGTACCGGAATGATCATGTTCTGGTCGCTTGTCACGACACCGTACAGGCAGCCCATGCCCGACGGCGGATAGTCGTTGAAATGAATGTCTTTGGTCGTGATTCGAAGTGCAAGGACTTCGAAGAACGCGGTACCGCTATCCCAGGATTTGCCGTCCTTATTAAAGTTAGCCAGTAACCGGTAGATGTCAGCTCCCGTAGGCGAAGGCACCCGGTCGAACGAGTAGGAGCCGTCCGCCCCTGTCACGGCCGTGGCGACGGTCTTACAATCGCCATTCTGGAGCTTGATGCTGACGCCTGCGATACCGTTCCCGTCCTTGTCGAGCGCCCGGCCCTGAATGGTCCCGTATTGCTCGGCCATGGTAACAGGAAATTGTGTGATAATGAAGATGATGATAATGATGACGAAAACAGGTTTTAACGAAGTTTTTAACATTTTGACACCTAAAAATAAAAGATTAAGGGGATTAGAAATCCCCTTAACGCTCTTTATATTTAGTTGTCCTTCCTCGCGATGAGGTATGCTACACCGAGCAGTCCGGCGAGCGCGAATACCATCTCAAAGCCCGGAGCCGGGGTCGGAGTGGGGACCGGGGTCGGAGCCACGGTCGGCGCAACGGTCGGAGCTACAGTCGGAGCCTGGGTCGGGGTCGGGGTGCCCGGGGCCGCGATTACGAGGTCCGGGATAGCGACGTTGTTGGTCGCGGTACCCTGGGTCAGGTTGACGATGGCGAACCATATGTGGTTGTTGCCAGCGGCGTCAGCCTTCTCAGCGGTGACGTTGTAGATGCCCGAGGGGATCCGGTAGTACGTGTAGGTACCGATAGCGGCGACTTCAGGCCTGCTGACCGTCTGCTGCGGGTTCTCCGGCGACGGGTACAGGTCGACGTTCGCGATGGTGCCGTTCTCGTACAGCTTGGTTCTCCACAGCTTCACGGTCGCGTTGGGGACACCGTTCTTGTTCTTGTCGGTGACCATGCCCGAGATCGTGCCCCAGCCGACTACGTTAACATCTGCATAGTCAGACAGGTTGCTGACGACGGTAACCTGGGCGTATCCAGTGATGCGGACGACACCCTTGGTCATGTTCGAGGTCAGGAGGATCTGTGCCTGGCCGTTCGCGTCAGACAGGTTGGTCTTAACCGCCGGCAGGTAGCCGATCGAGTCGTTGTCGCCGAAGAAGTTGATGGTGACACCAGACCTCTTGTACGGGGCGCCGTTCAGGTACAGCTGTGCGGTGATGATCGAGGTGTCGCCGCCGACCAGGATTGTCTCCGGGTTAGCAGTGACTTCGATCGCGTCCGGCAGCGGGACGTGCAGAACGATGAAGCCCGCAGAGGTCCTCGACTTGTTCAGCGAGTAGTTGTTGGAGGCACCGGTGATGATGACGCCATCCTGGATGGTCGCCTGTGCAGTCGCGTAGGCGTGAGTGAGGTTCTCCCAGAGGATGATGTTGTCAAACACGTAGGAGCCCGGGTACGGCTGATCCGGCAGGGCGGTCGTGTTCATCGTGTAGACTTCCGTGTCACCGCTCATGAGGTGCAGCGTAACCTTGACGCCACCGTACGGCTTACCATAGGAGTCCATGACGCTGCCAAACCACGAAACCACGGTCGGCTGGAAGAAGATCTTCAGCGAGTCGTTGATGGTGTTGTCGCCCGCGTATGCGGCCATGATGGTCGAGTTGTTGCCCGCGTTGCCCTCAGCTACCCAGCCGAAGGTCGTGTTCGCGTAGCCACCGATCGTGCCAACAGTCACCTGCTGGACACCGCCGGTAAACGAACCGTTCTGGGGAGCGGTCCAGCCGAGGTAGCCAGGTACCATGTTAATGCTTAAGTTAATCTGGGTGTTGTCGGCAACAGGGTTGTTGAGCGCGTCAGTGACGTATGCCCAGACCTTTACGCTGTCGCTGCCATCGGCCACGATGTTGTTCCTCTCAGCGTAAATCTTGATGTGAGCAGGCATCGGGTTGATGATGACGTTCACAGCGGCGGTCGAGTTGTACTCAACAGTGAAGTTGTTCGAGTAGCCCTCGCCGAACAGGCTGTGGTTGGCGTACATCTTGTACAATGGCAGGTAATCGTCCGATATCGGGTCGAAGGTGTTGTTAATGCTGACGAACTGGTAGAAGCCCTGCGAGTCGGTCTGGCCGACGTAGAACGCCTGGCTGGTGTTGCTCGCGTTAACAATCGCCACGTAAGAGCTTGCAAGTCCTACGGTTGTGTTAGAGGTAGTGACTCTGCCCGAGACTCCGCCGAGGAACTGCTCGTCGACCATTTCTGGAGCCTTTACTACCTCGATTGGCTTGACAGCAGTTGCGTTGACAATAGCAAAGATGCATAATACGACCATTGCCAGAAGCACTGCCTTAGTAGTGTTCTTCATTTGTTCAACCTCCCATGGTTGTGTATCATTTCGCTGCAGATATCACGCCTTGATAAAACGGTCTTGTTTTATCATCCATATGCCGCATCTTCGACATATGCCGAACTTGACATCGCCAAATATTTAATCCATGATTTCTGGATTATTGGACTTACATTAGTCATTACCTTAATAAAAGTTTTTTGGTCTTACATATGCTAGAAATGCGTCTATCAGGCATGGTTTTGTACATAATGACCATACAGTTTGCCGATAATGTCATGGCAGGCAATCCCTCGCAGGCCAGAGTGCAGGTCAATCGGCAGATAGCCAGGCCGTAACGCATCAAAGTACGACAATTGACTAATTTCGCC
>MVRA01000198.1 GCA_002067315.1 Methanocella sp. PtaU1.Bin125
GTCTGCCCATTGCACCATAAAAAACAAAAACGCCCATGCTTATATCAGTTATACCGATTCAGGGCGGACACTGGGAAGTTTTTCATGAGAGTATAAAGGTATACAGGGCCCTATCTGTAGATAGCCCCTGTCAAATTTTTCTATAAAGTCCCCTATGCCCATTTATGGCAGATTTGCCCTTGCGATTTCAACAGCATTTCAAGGCTGAGCAAGCTTTATCGTAATATACACCGATTTCATAGGTGGAAGTGAACGGATGGAGCTCAACCCGCTGAAGGTACCGGTTAGCAGCCTGGCCGCCCCCCTGGGCATCGTCATATTCTGCGCGTTCGTGGCCGCCTCTGTCTCGATGTATCCGGACGGGTTCTCTCCGCTCGACAACTGGATCAGCGACCTGGGCAACACCAACCTGAACCCGGAAGGCGCCGCGATCTTCAACACCGGCTGTATGCTGACGGCGGTCCCGCTCATCGCGTTTTACCTCGGGCTCTACCGTTGGTACGGTATCGAGCGGTGGCGTAACCTGATGCTCGGCGTTGCGCAGCTGGCCGGGGTCATCTCAGGGGCCGCGCTGGCCATGGTCGGCTACTACCCGGAGACGTTCGCGACCGAGCACTTCCTCTGGGCGGGCATCTTTTTCGTCACGACCTTCCTGGCGCTGCTGCTGGCGAACGCGGCGCTCCTGATGCACCTGCGCTACAACAAGTGGACCGCGGCGGTCGGTTTGGTAGCGGTGGCCGTGCAGGCGGTGTTCATCGCAGGCATGGCTGCATCGGTCGGCATCCCGGCCTTCGAGTGGGCATCGGTCGCCCTGGGCCTGGCATGGATGGCGGCGATGGCCATAAACACGTACGTCAGCTTTATCTAACGCGCTCCGGGCCATCCTGATAAAGTCTTAATACTAGTAGCGGGTAAAATAGGAGATTAATGCTGGCACGTGCTAGCATACATACAGGCTATGGTGGATTTATGCTGATCAACAGACTCGAGCTCGAGATGGAAATGCTGCAAAGGCACCTGCTCATCCTGAAATACGTGATCGCCCAGGAGCCCATCGGCATCATGAAGCTCTCGGAGGAGACCGGCCTCCCCAAGCATAAAGTGAGGTATTCGTTACGGGTGCTGGAGCACGAAGGGCTGATCGGGCCGTCGATGCACGGCGCGGTCACCACGGAAAAGACGAAGAAGTTCGTGGAGACCCTGGACGAGAGGATATCCAGCCTCGACAGCAAGTTCATGGATGTGAAGAAGCTCGGCAGTGAAATATGATGGCTCAACGTAACCGGGTCGTGTTCGTCGGAGCCGGCGGGGCAGGCCTGACGGCCGCCTTCCATGTCGCCCGGCGTGCCCCGGATGCGGAGATCACTCTTTTTTCGAAAGACCCGGTCGTCGCTTACAGCCAGTGCGGCATGCCGTTCGTCCTGGACGGGAAGATCGACGGCTTCGATCGCCTGATCATCTACGGGCCGGAGGTGTTCAAAGGCCTCGGGCTGGACGTCCGGACCTCGACGCCCGTCGCGGACATCGACCTGGACGGCCGGGCCGTCGTGACGGCCGGCGGGGAACGGGTCGGCTACGACCGGCTCGTGATCGCCACGGGCTCGAAGCCCTTCATACCGCCGGTGCCGGGAGCGGACCTGCCCGGCGTCATGGCGCTGATCACCCTGGAGGACGGCCGGAGCCTTGGCGAGAGGATCGGGCGGACGAAGGACGTCGTCATCGTCGGCGGAGGCCCCATCGGTCTGGAGACGGCGCCCGCGTTCCTCGACGCCGGCGCGAAGGTGACAATCATCGAACGGATGCCATGGCTCATGCCCTCCGCGCTGGACCCCGAGATGGCGGCCGTCGTGCAGGCGCGCCTCGAGCAAATGGGGGCGAGAGTCATCACGGGCAAGGGCCTGGATGCCATCAACGGCTCCGGCGCCGTCGAGTCGGTCTCCTGCGCCGGGGAGACCATACCGGCCGACCTGGTACTGCTCTCCGCGGGTGTCCGGCCCAACGTCGACCTGGCGAAGAAATCCGGGATCGATACGGGCGTCACCGGCGGCATCGTCGTGGACGAGTACTTCCGCGTCAGGCGGAACGGGGAATATCTCGATGACGTGCTGGCCGCAGGGGACTGCGCCGAGGTGAAGAGCGCCGTCACGGGCAGGCCGATCATCTGTGCCGTGGGCAGCGTGGCGAACCGGCAGGCCGCCTATGTCGGCGACTACCTCGTGGGCAAGAAAAAGCCCTACCCGTCGGTGCTGTGCCCGGCCGTCTGCGTGATCGGCGGCCTCCACGTGGGCAGCGTCGGGCTGACCGCCCGGGGCTGCGAGCAGGCGGGCATCACGGCGGTCTCGTTCAAGGCGAAAGGCCTCACCCGCGCCCGCTATTACCCGGGCGGGAAGCCGATCGAGATCAAGCTCTTCGCCGACGGGGAGCGCCTCGTCGGGGGCCAGGTCATCGGCGAAGAAGGCGTCCACGGCCGCGTCAACGTGCTGTCGCTCGCGATCGGAAAACGCATGACTCCGGCCGACCTGGCCGCCGCCGAGACCTGTTATGCGCCGCCCGTGTCGCCGTTGATCGACCCGCTGACCTACGCGGCCGAGATGCTCGCGCTCAAATGCGCCCGCGCTCAAGCCGTCAAGGGGCCAAGAGAAGACGCTAAGACGCCATTTTAGAAAATAAGAGATGCCAGGGCGTCAAGATCTTTTTTCTGGTTAAGACTTTCGGTCGACTATACCCCTATTCATATCTGGCGACTCTTCTTGGATCCATGGCGTCTTGAACCCAAAAACGAATCTTGGCATCCTGGCGTTTCCTCTTGGGCACTTGGCGGCTTGTGATGAGTGTCGTTTATGGTGTACCGTGACAATAATGATAGCGAGAGGGATTCATTTGACCGGGCTATACGATGCGGCGAGGATAGCGATGAGAGACGTAATCGGCCTGCGTGAGGGCGAGGAAGTGCTGATCGTGACCAACTTCGAGGGCGACGTGTTCCCGATCGCCCGGGCGGTGTTCGACGCGACGAAGGAGCTGGGCGGTAAACCGGTGATGGCGGTCCAGGCCGAGAAGAGCCAGTTCGAGTTCGCGGAGCGGCTGGTCAACGAGGCGATCCGGGCCGCGCCGGACGTCTGTGTCATGCTCACGGCCAACAAGCTCGGCAAGGACCCGTACGGCATGACCGTCGGCTACGTCGGCCGGGACGGGAAGAAGTACAACTCGATCTTTAATCTGCTGTTCCACGGGGACCGGCGCATCCGGACCTTCTTCTCGCCGGGGATCACGCAGGAGATATTCGAGCGCGCGGTGCCGGTCGACTACGTTAAAATGCGGGCCGTGGCGGCGAAGCTGAAGAAGGCGCTGGACGAAGGAGACGAGGTCAGGGTGACGTCGCCCGCCGGCACGGACGCGACAGTGGACATCAGGGGGCGCAGGGCGCATGCCGACGACGGCAACTTCACCCTGCCCGGGCTGGGCGGCAACCTGCCGGCCGGGGAAGTGTTCGTCTCGCCCGTCGTCAGGGGCGTCAGCGGCACCATCGTGATCGACGGGACGATATCCCTCAGCCCCGGCTCGGTCATCCCGAAGAAGCCGATCCGGCTCCTGATGAAAGACGGCTACGTCTCGAAGATCACCGGCGGGGAGGATGCGAAAAAGCTCATAGAGGTCATCCGCCGGGGCGAGGGCATGGCCCGGGAGCAGGGCCTGAAGGACCAGGAGCGCAACGCCCGGCACATCGGCGAGCTGGGCATCGGCATCAACCCGAAGGCGCAGATGACCGGTACCCTGCTGGAGGACGAGAAGCTCGGCCGGACCGTGCACTTCGCGATCGGGAGCAACTTCGACCAGGATGCCGAGGCGATGATACACCTGGACGGCCTCGTGATGAAGCCCGACATGTGGATCGACGGGAAGCAGGTCATGAAGAACGGCGATCTGATCCTTTGACTATTGTTCCCGGGACAGAGCGGGGCAAAAAGATCAAACGGCATGCGGATAATAGTTCACCGGGCATATGTACCGCCTGTATATCTTTTCTCTTATATACCGATGTCTTATTTATTAACGGATGATTAGAAAATACTATTATACATTAATAGCATTATGATGTTTATGCTAAACAGGGGTAAACTTTGCACCGGAATCATCGCATTGTTTATCGCCGGGATCAGCGTCCCGGCACTGGCCGACAACGGGGGGTACGTGGTCATGCCTGCCGCTCCTTACGACCCGGCACTTAACCAGGGGTCGCTGGAGGAAATCTCGTTCTGGGAGTTGCCCCTCTGGATACAGCTGTTCTATCTCTCCGGGGCAGCCACGGCCGTTCTCGGGGCCTTGATGGTCTTTTTCCACGCCCTGCCATTTTTACTGATCAGGAAGAAAAAGCTGATCGATAACAGGAATCGCGAAGAGATCTACGAGTTCATCAAAGATAACCCCGGCTGCACGGTGAACGACATCTCCCGGGGCCGATCGATGAACGTGGGCAGCGTCCGGTACCACGTGGACAGGCTGGAGATGGCGAGCCGCATCGTGCAGGTGAAGCTGAAGAAGTTCACCCGGCTGTTCCGCAACTCCGGCGCCTACAACGAGCGGGAGATCGTCGTCCTCTCGGCGATGAACATCAGGACGAACAAAGCCATCCTGCTGCTGGTCAAAGAGCAGCCTGGCCTGTCCAACAAGCAGATCGCCGAGAAGCTGGACATCAAGGAGAGCATGGCCCACCTGTACCTGACCCGCCTGCTGAAGGAAGACATTATCAGGTACGAGAAAAGCGGGCAGCAAAAGCTGTACTACCTCGAGAGCGACGTGGACGAGATCCTGCAAAAGATAGACGTCCAGCGGACGGCGAAGAGCTACAATGCTTCCGTGTGATTCGCCGGGTCATTTCACTGCCTGCGGCCCCGGACGAATGGAGCAGTATAAGACCGCAGAGAGTCGGTCGGTGACAGGTGCTTTATCAGGTATGAGATGATGAAAAAAAGGATGACTTCCGCCTATCATATCGTCAATTATAGCAGCGCTGCGCGCCCGGGGCGGGAGGGCGGGCAGTACGGATGGCCCGCCGAAGGCGGCAAACGACATATCCCGGCGCGCAAACCCGACGAGTTTTTAGTATGAAAGACTTTCAGGATTTTCATCGTATATGCCTGTGCAGCAGGCACATCGGCGTTTCATAGGGACGCAGAGTACTCGATTATGAAACGGATAGTTTCAGGTAAAGGCTGATGAAAATTGGCCTTGCCAGGGCTATGCGCAGTGTTACAGAGCGCATTCGCAAACAGAGGCAAATTTCATGGAAGTCTCTCGATGACCGGGTTTTAGCCAGGTATCAACGGTGAAAAACGGGCGTCGCGGTCGTCGCATATCCGGCCAGTACATTCGCACGCGCGCGAGCGGCCCCCAGAGCTTGCTAACTACTGCGGCAATCGCCGAAATGCCCGACTTTTTTATAAGACGCAGCTTCATTAAAAGACGATGGCCTGAAATCTGAAAGGGAAACTGCGGTCTCTGCGGCCTTTAACCGCGCGGGATATATTCCGCGACGCGAGAAAAAGGGACGGACCCCTCACCGGGGCCCGTTGTATACGCCGATCCTGAACCTCTCGCCGTCGTGGTAGGCGCCGGCGGCGCAGACGGGCTTCTCGAAGGTCAGGTCGTACATCTTTTTCGCCACCTCGTCCGCCGAGCAGGCCTCCACGGTCAGCCGCGAGAACACGGTCTTCTCGTAGGTGGCGACCATCAGGCACTCCTTTTCCTGCAGCGGGAAGGCGCTCACGTTAATGCCGTCCTTCGTGATGATGCCGAGGTCGGCCTCGCCCTTGCTGATCACCGCCGCAATGCGCGGGGTGTTGAGCGAGTCCTTCTCGTAGTCCATCGCCAGCAGGCTCAGCGCCAGCGCGTCGCGCGCGGGATAGCCCATCGCGATCTTCTCGCAGATGGGGTCCGTGTGGGAGCCGTTGGTCACCACCGCCGCATCCGGCATTATGCGGATGCAGTTGTAGGAGATGTAAGGGCTTTTCTCGAGGTCCTTCACGTCCTTCGGCATGATCGCCGCGGTGGACTCGTTCAGCTTCACTGCGTACCGGTTCGGAAAGGAGCGGGACGAGACCCTGTAGCCCGCCCACAGCCTTCCGTTCGTTTTCCCGATGGTCACGAACCTGCCAATGTACATCCGTCTATTCCTCTTTCGCTTCTTTCTCTTTAGCAGTGGCTTTCTCCTCGATGTCCAGGTTGAAATGCTTCGCGTTGAGGTCGGCGATGTGCTGGATCTTTTCGATCTCCCTGTCGCCACCGGGCATCTTGAACAGGTGCGAGTAACGCTTCTGCTTGTCCAGGTACTCTTTGACGGGCTTCCTGTTTTTGATTTTCTTGACGCTGGTGATCTGGCCGTTCTCGTACTCGTATAGCGGGTACAGCCCGGTCTCGACCGCCAGGCGCAGGATCTCCAAGGACAGCGCGCCGTCGATGCCCCAGCCCGGGACGCAGGTGGCGTGCACCTGGAGGTACTTCGGGCCTTCGATGGACAGCGCCTTGCGCACTTTCTTGGTGAAGTCCGCCGGGTAGCCCATGGACGTCGTCGCGACGTACGGCACGCCGTGCGCCGCCATGATCGCGGGCACGTTCTTCTTGGGCCGCTGGTTGCCGAACGACATCTTGCCCGCCGGCGTGGTCGTGGTGGACGCGTCGTACGGCGTCGAGCCGCTGCGCTGGATGCCCGTGTTCATGTAGGCCTCGTTGTCGTAGCAGATGTACAGGATGTCGTGGCCCCGCTCCATGACGCCCGACAGCAGGCCGAAGCCGATGTCGAACGTCGCGCCGTCGCCGCCGATGGCGATGACCTTGGTGTTGCCCTTCCGGCCGGTCGCCTTCAGCGCCGCCTCGATGCCCGCGGCGACAGGGGCGTTGTTCTCGAACAGCGAGTGGATCCAGGGCACCTTCCAGGCGCTCTCCGGGTACGGCGTGGAGACGACCTCCATGCAGCCTGTCGAGTTCGTGACGATGACGTCGGGCCCGGCGACGCGCATGAGCGTCTTCAGGAACAGCGCGCAGCCGCAGCCGGCGCAGGCCCGGTGGCCCGATGCGTACAGGTCTTCGAGTGCCGCCATTTATATCCCCTCCGGCAGGATGTTGCGGTCGAGCTGATACCATTCCAGCTCGGACACGCGTTCGCCGCCGATCTTCTTGTAGCCCTTGTCCACGATGCCCTTGATGTCGCGGACGGTGATGTCCCGGCCGCCCAGGCCGATGATGAAGCCCAGCATGGTCGGGGACTCGCTGGCGTTGTACAGCGCCGCCTTCGTTTCCACGAACACGGCGCCCTCCATGCCCAGGGAGATGTTGCGGTCGAGCACGCAGACGACCTTGACGCCCTTGAGGGCGGCCCGCAGCGCCTCGACCGGGAAGGGCCGGTAGGTCCGGATCTTGACGATGCCGACCGGGATGCCGGCCGAGCGCATCTCGTCGACGGCGTCCTTCATGGTGCCCAGGATGGAGCCCATGGCGACGAGGGCGACTTCCGCGCCTTCCATCTTGTACGTGTCGATCAGCCCGCCCTTGAACCGGCCGAACTTCCTGCCGAACTCCCTGGCCACGTCCTCGATGATCGGCTTGGCCGTGATCTGGGCGGCGTGCACCATGTACCGGGCTTCCGTGTAGTACTCCGGCTGCGCCAGCGCGCCCATGGTGACCGGGTCCTTCGGGTCGAGCTTGAACAGCGGGTCATACGGCGGCAGGAACTCGTCGACCATCTTCTGGTCGTAGACCTCCACCGGCTCGTACAGGTGGGTGACCTGGAACCCGTCGAAGTTGACCATCACCGGGAGGGTTACCCGGTGATCCTCGGCGATCTTGTACGCCTGGATGATCATGTCCGCCGCCTCCTGGTTGTCCTCCGCCCAGAGCTGGATCCAGCCGTTATCGCGGGCCGAGATCGCGTCCTGGTGGTCGTTCCAGATGTTAATGGGGGATGAGACCGCCCGGTTGGCCATCGCCAGCACGCACGGCAACCGCATCCCGGCGATGCTGAACAGCACCTCGTACATGAGGACCGCGCCCTGGGACGACGTCGCGCTGAACGTCCGCACGCCCGCCGCCTGCGCGCCCTGTATGACGGAAGCGGCCGAGAACTCGCTCTCGGTGCGCACGTATTCGCAGTTCGTCAGCTCGCCGTTGGCGATCATTGCCGAGAGGTCCTCCACGATGTGCGTCTGGGGCGTGATCGGGTACGCCGACACGACCGACGGCCGGCAGACCCGCGCGGCCTCCGCGATCGCGTGGGAGCCTTCCATGACTGCCATCTTTGCCATTATTTCTCCTCCACTGCCATGTCAATCGCGTCCACAGGGCACTCGTAGGCACAGATGCCACAGCCCTTACAATAGTCGTAGTTCACGCAGAACTTTTTCTTCTTGCCGTCGTGGGCACACTCGAACGGCGCGCCGTCCGGGCAGGAGTCGGCGCACCGCCGGCACCCGATGCACTTCTCCTGGTTGATGACCGCGCGGTACGTCCGCCAGCCGCCGGTATGATACTGCATGGTGGTGCCCGGCTTCGTGACGAGCCCGATGGTCAGCCTCATCTTTTCCGCCATCTTAGCCCTCCATCATTTCGTAGGCCCGCTTCACGGCCGCGACGTTCTTGTCCGCGATCTTGCCCGGGAACCGGTCCCGGATGGCCTTGTTGATCGACTCGATGCGGATCGCCTTCGTCGCGCCGGCGAAAGCGCCCAGCAGAGACGTGTTCACGATCGGCACCCCGATGACTTCCAGCGCCAGCGCCGTGGCGTCCAGTGTCTTGACGGTCGCGCTGGTATGAATCTTGAGCTCAGAGGGCTTTTTCTCCGTGTTAATGATCAGCAGCCCGTTCTCCTTCATGCCGCTCGCCACGTCCACCGCCGGGATGAGCGATGGATCCTGCACGATCACGTAGTC
The DNA here is from genome assembly GCA_002067315.1 of Methanocella sp. PtaU1.Bin125. GTDB lineage: Archaea > Halobacteriota > Methanocellia > Methanocellales > Methanocellaceae > Methanocella_A. The sequence goes on from MVRA01000198.1 coordinate 8,922, forward strand.
CGGCTCGTAGATCTGGCTGCGGATGCGGATCGGCTGGTCCGATATGCGGGCGAACGCCGTGACGGGGGCGCCTCTGCGCTCCGTGCCGAAGTACGGGAACGCCTGGCTCCACTTCCCGTCCTCGAACGCGGCGACCGCGATCAGTTCCGCAGCCGTCACAGAGCCCTGCCCGCCGCGGCCGTGAATGCGAATTTCCTTCAACCTGCTTCCTCCATTTAACGATATTACAGCTAAGTCCTTAATGATTTTACATGTTAAATAGCGGTGCTCCTAAATAAGCCTTATGAGAGAATCGACATATTCTGAAGCAATTATCACTCCATGATCTTATATTACACGCATTATATAAAATATCACTAAAGACATATTCGGACTGCGCGACAGTCATGATACATGTGTGCGGAAAAATTCCCGGGACAACGATCTGTAAAATGAGCCGGGGCAAATACGGCAAATGACGATTTTCAGGGCCGGATTAAACGAAAAAAAGTATCAGCGATTTCTTTTCAACGCCGCCATCTCTCCCGTGACACATATCCGGCCACGTGATGGAGATTAAGGCCTGGATCACCCCATGGGACCCGGCAGCCGGTACCTGCTATCTGGCAACCATAACAGGTCAACCATGCCAGCAACGGAAAGTCTTATCGTATATTATACATATATAATAATTATAAATTTTTTTATACGGGGTATGTCCCATGCCCGATGATCGGATGGCTATCATAGAGAGGCTGCGCAAAGAAGCAATCGACCGGTGCAAGAAACGGATAGAGGACGCTGTGGCCGGCCGGTCGAAAAATGCTTACAGCGGCACACACATCAGGCAGGACTATGGCCTGATGACCGGGTTCAAGAAGGCCCGCGGGCTGTGAATCCCGCTGCGAACAGGATATTAGTAGTATATTTTGTGTAACATTAACGCCGATGCGCAGGACGTACGGGCACATGGTATTATTGCCAGTCGTCCGTCAGGCTGGCGGGGACGGCAGGCGCCTCGCGCGCGTGCGCGGCAGCGAGATTACTATGCGCATGGCAGCTGCCCATCTGGCGACGCGAGCTCGACCGCTGCTGTGCTGCCTTTAAGGTTCGAGGGAGGGGGCTGCCCTCGCCTGCCGCGGTGCGCATAGGGGGCATATGGCCGCGGCGGGAGGGCAGCCAGGGAATCATCAGGACTCTTTTTCGAGCTTTTTAAACGGCCTGTACAGCTGACCGCCGCCCTGGTAGAACTTGGAGAAGAACTCCACCATGTGCAGCCGCAGTGCGTGGATGGACGGGCTGAACATGCCCATGCCCAGGTTCATCATGTGGAGCAAAACGGCCGCGACGATGCCTACGGCAGCTATACCAAGCGCGCCGGCGAACTCGTTGGCCACGATGGCGAGCACCACCGACGCCATGCCGATGGCCATGAGCCTGGCGTAGGACATGATGTTGCCCACGGCGCTGATCAGCTCGATGGCCCCGAAGACGCCGCCGCCGTAAAAGACCAGGGGGACCGAGACCAGGAGCAGCGCGATGCCCGCCCACATAGCATAGTCCGGCATGAAGCGGGCGGCGCAGCCGAGACAGACGATGAGGCCGACGATGACGCCGGCGGTCGCGATCTTCTCGATCATGTGCTTTTTGCTCCGCACCGTCCACGCGTTGTACAGCCCCACGCCGAGGCCCAGGAACACGTGGAACAGGCCGATCACCAGGGCCAGGGCCAGCATGGGGATGACGGCCTCCATGCGGTTCCAGGTGACGCCGAAGACAGTCACCGGGTGGAACAGGTGCATGTGCTCGCCGAGGTCGCCGAAGAACTCCCCGAACAGGAAGCCGAACACGATGGTGGGCACTGAGGACAGCAGCAGGATACTGGCCAGGTCCCGGAGCCATTGCGCTTTCGCCCTGGCCCGGACGGCGGCGGAGATCGCCATGATGATCAGCCCGTAGCCGACGTCGCCGACCATGACCCCGAAGAAGATCGGGAAGAACAGGGCCATGAAGGGGCTCGGGTCGACCTCGAAGTACCGGGGCGGGCGCATGAGCTTCATGAAGAACTCGAACGGCCTCACGAACCGGGGATTATCATAAAAGGTCGGCGCGTTCGCCAGGTCTTCCGGCGTGACCGGGAGCGTCTCGATGGCGACGCGGCCGCCGAACGTCTCTTTCAAGGTCCGGGCCGTCTCCCGGAAGGCCTTCTGCGGCACCCAGCCCTGGATGACGAATGCGTACTTCGACTCCCCGAACTTGCCGAAGGTGTTCATCTCTTCGTTGATGTCCTCGATGTACCGGCGGAGCACGGACAGCTCCCAGTACCAGCGGTGGGAGAGCTCCTCGAGCTCCCGGTTGATCTCCGCGATCTCTTTCGACGCCGCTGTCCGGCGCTCCTCGATCATCTCCAGCATCTCCTGGAAGCTGTGGCCGTAGAAGTCTTCGGGCAGGCGCACCTCGTTGACGTTCGTCGCAAAGACGAACGCGTGTACCTGCTCCGAGTATCTTTTGTTAAAGACGGCGATGGCGGCCAGGGATTCCTCGTCCACGCCAGTGTACATGAACTCGAACCTGTTGCCGGTGATCTCGGCCAGCTCAGCCTGGATGAACTGCAGCACGTCCATGAACTCTTTCTGGATGATCAGGATGTTTACCTCGTAGCCGGTCAGCGCGGGCAGCTCGGGCTCGATGTGCTGGATGCGGCGGATGACCTTCTCGTAGCGGTTGAGAGCGGTGATCGCCATCTCGTGGTCGCTTTTGCGCAGCGCCAGGCTCTTGGTGGTCCACTCGAGGTCGGCGATCACCTGGCGGGCGCGCTCGATGACCCGGGTATGCGGGCTGGCGCTCAGCTCCTGCTCGAACCTGGCCTGCAGCCCCTGCTCGTCGGCCGTCCGGGGCAGGGTAAAAAAGATGCCGTTGATCTTCACCAGGATGCCGGGCACGTCGCCCAGCCCCTCCAGCTCGACCTTTTTCAGGCTGATCTCTTCGGGGGATATGCACTGGCTGACGTCCTCGAGATGGACGGTTCCGGTACGGTAGAGCGTGTCCACGACCTCGTGGAAGCTGCGCTTCGGGCCGATCACCTGTATGCGCCTCATCTTCTGGAGCATAGCCTCATTCACCGTAACGATACTGCTTTTACGATATGTTCCGCCGCCCGGGACATACGGGCCTCTGCGCGTGCCCTTACCGCGTCCTGCCGGGCCCGGCTCTTTTCCCGGAGCGCCGCGATTTCCCGGTCTGTCTGCTCTCGCACACTACGCAGGTACTCTTCGGCGGCGGCGGATCCGGCCAGTTCCGCTTCCCGGAGGATGGTCTCTGCTTCCCGCTGCGCGTTCTCCACGATCATGCGGGATTCCGCGACCGCCCGGTCCAGCTCCCGGTCGAGATCGGACTCCTTGTCCCGGATCTGTCGAAGCAACGACTTTGCCGCCATACGATCGCCTCAGCCTATCCCTTGAAGATGACGCAGAGCGTCGAGTCGATCTGGTTGAGCTCCATCGCCAGGTCCGCCTGCTTCTCGATCGGCATCGGCTTGTTGATGAGCAGCGTCAGGTACGGGACGCCGCGCCGCTCCTCCGAGTGGTACACGTTCATCTCGACCTCGTAGTCGCCCTCGTCGATGCCGTACTGGCGCAGCCGTGATACCACGGCGGGGTCGTCGTATTTCCTGATCTTTTTCACCACGTCGTCCAGGTGGCTGTGTCGCTTCTGCTTCGTTGTCTCGGTCGTCATTTGATCACCTCGCATATTCGCTGTCATTCACTTGCCCGCCGTCGCCGTTTTCCGCCTGCCTGCGCTGTAGCAGCTTCTTCACCTTCTTCAGGCGGAACAGGTCCTCGCGCTCCCGCTCCTCGATAGCGAGCTTGATGTACCGGGCCTGCCGGTTCAGCTCAGGTATCAGCACCTGCTCCAGCGCGTTCACCCGGCGGCGGCTCATCTGTATCTCGGCGCCCAGCCGCCTCATGGCAGTCTCCTTTTCGGCCAGGTCCATGATGACGCTGAGCTCGGTCTCGAACTTCTCGGCCGCCTCGTCGATGCGGCCGCTCGTGCCGACGATGCCGTAGCCGCGCTCCAGCACGTTGCGGGCCAGACGCTTCTTCCCGATCACCGGCACCGGCACGCCCATGATGTTCCGGCTCCGCACGTCCAGGGCGATCTCCTTCCGCGCGGCGAACGCGGCCGATTTGAGCGTGATCGAGTCGTCCACGGCCTGGGCGATGAGCAGCGAGCGGTACGCGTCGCTGGCCGCCGCCTCCAGCTCTTCCCGGGACCGGGTGAAGGACGCGGTGAGCAGGAAGAACTCGCGGATCAGCACGTCCATCTTCTGCCGCAGCAGGTCCCGGCCCTGCTCCGCCATCCTGATCTGGGCCTTCTTTTTGATCAGCTCCATCCGGGTCGGGTTGACCTGCTCCATCCTCACGCCCCCTCGCGCCCGGGGGCCCTGGCCTGCCGGTAGGCCGGGTGGTACTTCCGGATGAAGTCGACTTTGACGCGCTTCAGCTCCGCCTCGGGCAGCATGGCCAGCAGGTCCCAGGCTATCGAGATCGTCCGGTCGAAGCTCCGGTCCTCGTTGCCCTGGGACACGAACTGCTGCTCGAAGGCGTCGGCGAACTTCAGGTACTCGCGGTCCAGGTCGGTCAGCGCCTCCTCGCCCACGATGGCGACCAGCCGCCGCAGGTCCCGCCCGTAGGCGTACGAGGCGTACAGCTGGTCGGCGACGTTCCGGTGGTCCTCCCGGGTCTTGCCCGGCCCGATGCCCAGGTTCATCAGCCGGGACAGGCAGGGCAGCGCGTCGATCGGCGGGTTCCGGCCCCGGATGCGGCCCGCCCGCTCGTAGATCGTGGCCAGGTCGGTGTACATGTAGCCCGGATACCCTCTCCGGCCGGGCACCTCCTCGCGGGCGGTGGAGATCTCGCGGAGCGCCTCGCAGTAGTTGATCATGTCAGTCAGGATGACCAGCACGTGCAGGTCGTGGGTGAACGCGAGGAACTCGGCGGCGGCCAGCGCGCACCGGGGCGTGGCCACCCGCTCGATCGTGGGGTCGTCCGCCAGGTTCATGAAGAACACCACGCGCTCCAGCGCCCCGGTCCGCTCGAAGTCCCGCATGAAGAAGGACGCCTCCTTGTAGGTGATGCCCATGGCGCAGAATACGACGGCGAACTTTTCGCCCTCGCCAATGACCTTCGCCTGCCGGGCGATCTGGGCCGCGAGCTTGTTGGCCGGCAGCCCCGAGCCTGTGAAGATGGGCAGCTTCTGGCCCCGGACCAGCGTGTTCAGCCCGTCGATGGCCGACATGCCCGTCTGGATGAACTCGGCGGGCTTGTCCCTCGCGAACGGGTTGATCGCCATGCCCGCGATGTCCAGGCTCGCCTCGGGGACGATCTCCGGGCCGCCGTCGCGGGGCCGGCCGACGCCGTTGAACACGCGGCCGAGCATGTCCCGGGACACGTCGATCCGGAACGGCTTCCCGGAAAAGCGTACCCGGGTCTTCAGGTTGTCGATCCAGATGGTGCCCTCGAAGACCTGGATGACGGTGACCCGGTCCGAGACGTCCAGCACCTGGCCGGTCCGGCGCTCGCCGTTGGGGAGGTCGATGTCGACGATCTCGCCGTACGAGACGCCCTTCACCCGCTCGACGAAGAGCAGCGGCCCCGAGACGTTGTTGACCGTGGTGCACTCCCGGGTCGCCAGGCTGCCGGTCATTTCTCCACCTCCAGCGCCGCGATCCGCTGATCGGCCTCGGCGATGAGACCCTTGATCTTCGCCACGTCCGCCTCCTTCATGCGCCCGATCTCCTCCTTGACGGGCAGGCCGGTGATCTGCCGGACCATGATGCCGCGGTTGACCGCCGCGCTCATGCCCTCGTAGAACGCGATGATCGCCTTCAGCATCCAGTACTGCTTCTCCAGCGGGCAGAACGAGTCCACGTCGCTGTAGGCGCTCTGCTGCAGGAAGTCCTCGCGGATCATGCGGGTCGCCTCCAGGATCGCCTTCTCCCCCTCCGGCAGCGCGTCCGGGCCGACCAGCTGCACGATCTCCTGGAGCTCGACCTCCTTCTGGAGCAGGTACATCGTCCGGTCGCGCAGCGCCCGCCACTCGTCCGACACGTGCTGCAGGTACCAGTCCTGGACCCCGTCCAGGTACAGCGAGTAGCTCTTGATCCAGTTGACCGACGGGAAGTGTCTCCGGTACGCGAGGCTGGTGTCCAGCGCCCAGAAGGTGCCCACGATGCGCAACGTGTTCTGGGTGATCGGCTCCGAGAAGTCGCCGCCGGGCGGGCTGACGGCCCCGACCACCGTCACCGAGCCCGTCCGCCGGTCCGAGCCCGCGCAGACCACCCGGCCCGCCCGCTCGTAGAAGGCGGACAGCCGGGTCGGCAGGTACGCGGGATACCCTTCCTCGCCCGGCATCTCCTCGAGCCGGCCGGACACCTCGCGCAGCGCCTCGCCCCACCGGGAGGTGGAGTCAGCCATCAGCGCCACGTCGTAGCCCATGTCCCGGAAGTACTCGGCCATGGTGATGCCCGTATAGATCGATGCCTCGCGGGCGGCGACGGGCATGTTGGAGGTATTGGCGATCATGATCGTCCGCTGGATCAATGGCAGCTTCGTCCGCGGGTCGACCAGCTCCGGGAACTCGGTGAGCACGTCGGTCATCTCGTTGCCCCGCTCGCCGCAGCCGATGTAGACCACGATCTGGGTGTCGGACCACTTGGCCAGCGTCTGCTCCGAGACGGTCTTGCCCGTGCCGAAGCCGCCCGGGATCATGGCGGTCCCGCCCTTGGCCACCGGGAAGATCAGGTCGAATACTCTCTGGCCCGTGATCAGCGGCAGCGCCGAGTCCATTTTCGTCCGGTAGGGCCGCCCTTTGCGGACCGGCCACGTGTGCATGAGGCGTATCTCAGTGCCGTCCTCCAGCGTGCAGGCGGCCTCCTCGACCCGGAGGTCGGCCTCCCGGATCTCCTTGATCGTCCCGGCGATGCCCGGCGGGACCATGATCCGGTGCTCGATGTGGTACTCCTCCACCGTGCCGACGACGTCTCCGGGGCCGACCTTGTCCCCGGCCTTCGCCGCAGGCCGGAACGCCCACTTTTTATCGCGGTCGAGGCCCGGCACGGAGATGCCGCGGGAGATGAAGTCGCCGCTCTTCCCGAACAGCGCGGTCAGCGGCCGCTGGATGCCGTCGTAGATGGACGATATCAGCCCCGGGCCCAGCTCCACGCTGAGCGGCCGCTCCGTGTTGACAACCTTTTCCCCGATCTTCAGGCCGGTGGTGTCCTCGTACATCTGGACGACGGCGGTCTCGCCTTCCAGCCGGATGATCTCGCCGCGCAGCTCGTCGGCGCCCACGTGCACGACGTCGTACATCTTGGAGCCCTTGATCCCGCGGGCCAGGAGCACCGGGCCCGAGATGCGCGAGACTGTTCCCGTAATCATGCTTTCATCCTCATCCTCTCATCACGATGTTGTATCCGATCGCCTTTCGCAGGAGCCGTTCGATGTAGAGCCGCCGGTCCGCCGCCTTGAGCCGGGAGGGTATAGCGATGACGATCGGCACCCGGAGCCGCTCCATCCGGTCCCGGAACTTCTCGTCCAGCCCGTCGAGCAGCTCTTCGCTGACGGCGACGATGCCGATGCCTTCCCTCGCGCTGAGCGAGGCCAGCAGCTCCTTCGCCTGCCAGGGCCCCGCCGCGTCGTACGCCTCCACGCCGGCCAGCCGGAATCCCGGCGAGGTGTCAGGGTCGGTGACGACGACGAACTTAAACATAGTACAGCGCCTCCCGGATGGTCTCGTCGGGCACGTCCGCCGTCTTGCACCGGGCGATGACGCGGAGGTTGGTGATCTCGTTGTACTTGGCCCAGTAGTACCCGATGGCGACGGCGATGCTCAGCGGGTCGCGGCTGAAAGCGCGCAGCCCACGGGCGATCAGGAACCGGTCGAGCCGCTTCTCGAACTCCGAGACCTTCTCGCCCTTGAAGAGCTCCGGCGGGACGTCGGCCAGGAACCCGTACCGGGTCCCTTTCAGCATGTTCAGAGCCGCCTCCAGGGATTTCGCGTCGAGCATCGCCGTCAGGAAGCTCCTGCGGAGGCGGTTCCCGCCGTCGATCAGGAACCGTCCGGCGTCCTGTCCCCCGATCTTGTCCCGGATCAGCCGCAGGACGGTCTTGACGTTCACCACGTCGATCTCGGTGCTCAGCATGTCCCGGACCAGCGCCTGGTCGTAGTCGTCGCCCCGGACCGCGTCCAGCCCGTTGCGGTAGTAGTACTGGTCCAGCGCGCTCTCCAGCACGATCAGGTTCCGCTCGCCCGCGTACTCCGGGAAGCGCCGGGTCAGCGGCTTAGCGTAAGGGACCCGCCACGTGGCGAGCAGGTCGACGATACTCCTGACGTCGGGCTGCCGGATCATCTCGCCCATGGTGACCTCGTCCAGGTCGCCGGCGGGCACCAGGCACTCGAACACCTCGTCCTGCGGGATGTGGAAGCTCTTGCCCCGGAGGATGGTCTTGACGTTCTGGATGTCCCACCGGTGCAGGAATATCCGGAGATAGGCTTCGGCAGGCTGGCCCTCGAAAATGCCCATGATCTTTTTAAACGTGCGGGTGTAGTTCCTGCGCAGGGCGTACTCGACGCTGTAGATGCCCGAGTACCGGATTCCGGCGTCGGCTATGTCATCCCTGTAAGGCGTTTTTTCCAGCTCCACGATCAGGGAGTTAATATCCGGCTTCCGGATCAGCTCGTCCAGCGTCCTGTGGTCGAGCAGGCGGCTCCTCATGCCCCGGATGCGCGCGTTGGGGTAGTCGTAGTTCACGTCAGTCACCCTGCCGATCGCCGTATAGAAGCGAGAAGACGTCCAGCTTCAGCCGGTCTTTCGCCCGCGCCAGCCGGGACTCCACGGTGTTGGAGATCAGGACCATCCCGTCCCGGGTGCTGGCGTTCAGGCCGCCATCGGTCTGCAGGTCCGGGGAAATCTCGCAGTGCAAACCCATGCCCGCCAGCAGGGCACGGCAGATTTCCTCGTCCCGCGGATCGATGTGCAGCACCGGGTCGCCGTCGCCGAGCTCGCCCAGCGCTTCGGACAGGAGCCGCCCGTAGCAGCCGGCATAGCCTTCGTTGCCACGGAAAGCGCCGAGCGACCGTCCGGCTTCGGCATACGCCTGGTCGAAGAGCCGGTACTTCATGGCGGTCAT
>MVRA01000199.1 GCA_002067315.1 Methanocella sp. PtaU1.Bin125
GATGATGAAAAGGGATGACTCTCCCCCCAATGTATCTTCAATTCGAATAGCGCTGCGCGCCATGGGCGGGAGGGCGGGTTGTATGAATGGCCCGCCGAAGGCGGCAAACGACATATCCCGGCGCGTAAATCAACGAGTTTTTCATAGAACGTTAAGCCTGCTCGCTCCAGTCCGGGCAGTCGGAACGGCCGTACATTGCGTCACCGTACCTTCCCTCGCCTGTAAGGCCGTCGCGGGTCGTATAAAGGACGACACCCTGCAGATCACTGTGGCGTTTATTGGCGGTGTTGCCTGCGGACCTGCCCGCAACCCGCCGTCCGTCAGCATGGCAATACTTTATATATAATTGTGGTGTATTTTCTTACCAATTATATCTGACAATTTTAATAGAATTACAGGGAGCGACAGGAATGGGAGGACTCGGAGGCTTGCTGAACCGGGACGGATATGTGTTGCTGGCCGTGGCGCTCCTGTCCTGCGGCTCCGGGATTGGCCTGAATGCGGCTTACCCGGGCCCGGGCCCCGTGGCCCTCGCCGCAGTCGTCTTCGGCAGCGCTTTTCTGCTCTCCATGGCAGCCCTGGCCGTTTTCATGACTTCCTGAGCCGGATTCACCCCATGTTTCCAGGTTTACAGGTATTATCATATGTAGAGAAAAAATTTATTTGGTAATAATTAAAACAATAATGATTTGGTGTATAATATATTGTTTCTAATAAGAATATCCTGGTAAAGGCTGCAGAGACGGCGATTATGGAGTTCTCACATGGGGGACATGCGACAGCCCTCATACTGCCGTCTGTCATCCTGGCCTTCGGGCTGGTCAGGGGAGACCCGGTCGACCCGTTGTTGCTGGCGATAGCATACCTCATCCCGCTGGTGATCTACGCCTACGACTATTACCGGGAACTGGACCGGGACCGGCTGACCCAGCCGGAGCGGGCTGGTTATCTCAAAAAGAAGGGCAGGATATACCCGTACCTGATCAGCGGCTACGTGGCGTCGCTGTCGGCCCTGATCGTCCTGTACGGCCGCTGCCTGCCGGAGCTTGCCGCCATGATCGGCGTCCTGCTGGGAGCGGGGATGCTGTACACGGCGTTCCTGAAACGGATGACCCGGTTCGTACCCGGCTTTAAGAGCTTCTATGTGACCGGCGTCTGGGTGCTGGCCATCGCCCTCATGTACATCATCTATTCGGGCCGGAGGCCGGAGGCGTTACTGCCCGTCCTCGTCTGCTTCATGTTTATCAAGCTGGCGACGAACGCCGTCTTTTACGACCTCCGGGACATCGGGGCCGACGGCAGGGACGGGCTGAAAACCATCCCGGTAGTCCTGGGATGGCGACGGACGATACAGTTGCTCTACCTGCTGTGCCTGCTCTCGCCGGTCCCGCTGCTCGCCGGGATGCTGGCCGGCGCCGTGCCGGGCGGGGCGATGGCCCTGCTCGCGTTTACCGCCTACGATCTCGGTTTCGTCAGGCTGGCGGAAACAAAGGGGGAGGCAGGCATGGCGGCGCGGCATTATGCGGTCGCGGACTTCGAGTTCCTGCCCTGGCCCGCGGCCGTTGCCGCCTGCCTGTGGCTGTTAGACGTTTATGGGCCCGCCCCCACGGCGGCACTCATGGCGCTGGCCGTCGGAGGCAGCGTGTTATTGGCCTGGCTCCTGCTCGGGCCTTCAAATCTGGCGGAAGGCAGAGGCTAGGACCAGTAATAGATAGCAAAAACGGGCAGGGCAAATCGCCGCTGCCCCGCCAGGCGTAAATTCGATCGGCCTTCGCCACGGTCGCGCGCACGCGTGACCGGCCGGACGACGCCTCACGCCCCGAACTTCTTTGTCCTGTTGATCAGGTCAAGCGCGATGGGCATGATATCCATGCCCCGGATGCGGCACAGCCCGCCCTGGTGGGCGATGAGCTCGTTGTAGTGATCGACGCGGTCGGTCCGCACTCCCGGCCCGTGGATGAGGACGGGCACCGGGTCGGCCGAGTGGTCCTTGATGGAGACGGGGGTGCTGTGGTCGACGGTGACGATGATCAGCGTCTCCTTCAGGTCTTTCAGCGGCCGGAACGCGTCGTCCATGTCCTCGAGGAAGCGGGTCTTCCGGTCGAAATCGCCGTCGTGGCCCGCCTCGTCGGCGCCCTTGACGTTCAGCAGGACGAAGTCGTAAGTCTGCAGCGCCTCGATCGCCCGCCGCACCTTGGCGCGGACGCGCCGGGGCGGGTCGACGCTGTCCTCGCCCGCGACGGGCAGATACTCCAGGCCGCACATCTTGCCGATGCCGATGATCAGGCCGGCGGCCGCCACCACGGCGCCCTTCATACCGTAGCGCTGCTCGAACGACGGGATGTGTGGCACCTCGCCCCCGCCGCGGATCAGGATGGCGTTGCCGGGGGGCAGCCCTTTCTCCCGCCGCTCCCGGTTCACGGGCTGGCCGTCAAGCACCGCGAGCACCTGCCGGGAGACGCTGTTGACCGCCTCGGCCGTGCGCTTCGCCTCAGGCGTGTCGATCACGGCGTGGCACTCCTTGATGGGCAGCCCTTCCTTCTTTGGATCGGTGTCGGTGATCGCCGGGGAAAGCCCTTTGCCCCGGAGCACCAGCGCGGCACGGTGGCCGGTGGAGCGCTTGAAGATCACCTCCACGCCGGGCACCTTCACCCGCTCGTTGATGGCGGATGCCAGCGAGTCGGTGTCGGCGATACGGCCGGCCCGGCGGTCCGTGACCACGCCGTTCTCCACGGTGGCGAAATTGACCCTGAAGGCGATGTCGCCGCCTTTCACGTCGATGCCCACGCCTGCGGCCTCAAAGGGGCCGCGGCCGGTATAATACTTATATGGGTCGTACCCCAGCAGCGCGAGGTGGGACGTATCCGAGCCCGGGCGGATGCCGGGCGCGATGGTGTCCATGATGCCGTTGATGCCGCCGAACGCGAGCGCGTCCAGGTTCGGCTTGCTGGCGTGGGCCAGCGGGGTTTTGCCCCCGACGGGCCGGTCCGAGGCCCCGTCGATCACGATGAAAAGGATCTTATTGGCAACGTCTGACATAAAAATCATTGATACATATCCCTGCAAAGTATAAAACTGTAAAGCGCCCTCGTGCACATATAAAACTAATAATATAATGTGGAAAAACCGGATGCGACGGAAAACTATAAAAACGCCTGACGCAGGGGCGATTTTATAAGTTTTAATAAGTAGTTTTTTGTAACAATAGCCTTTTATATGTTTTATTCTAATTAGCTAGATAATGGCAGTCCTGGATACTTTTACCAAGGAAAAGATCGAGAAGAAAGTGGACGTCATCTTTAAGGACATCAGAAAGGCGGAGACCCCTGAAGACGTCGTCCCTCTGCTGGTCGAGCTGTCCGATTTCATCGACGGGGAGAACCTCACCCCGCAGCAGCTCGAAGAGCTCCGGGGCATCGGCGCCAGGGCCATGCACAGGCACAGCCGCATGGAGTTCCTGAACGACTTCGGGGCGCTGATCTCGATCGTGACGGCGAGCATGATCGCGGGAGGCGCGATCACCGGCATATACCTGGTCTATTCCACCGGCATCCTGGAGCCGCTCTCCATCGTGCTGCTCCTGCCGCTCGCACTGCTCCCCCTGTATCTCTTCTACTATGGTAAAAACCAGAAATGGTTCCACTAGTATCGTGTCAAGGCGAAATCTGTTTTCCCGGGATGTTTTCGGGCAGTGTCTCTACGGGCTGTCAATCGGGGCATCGGCGCTTTCCCGGCCTCATACGCGTGCGCGGGCGAACGGCCGCCCTCCCCCGTGCACCCATCCAAGTTCATTATGCGACATTCCGGCCTGACGCGACACTAGGCCCGAGGGCTTGATTCGCCGAGCACGACGCCGGTAGCGATGATGTGGGCGACCCGTATCGGCTCCGGCAGCCTGCTGTGTATCGCCGTATCCACGATCAGGCGGGCCGCATCGTCCTTTTCGATACCTTTGCACTGGTAATAGACGGGGCCCCCTCTCCACCGGGTCTGCACTTCCCAGATATTCCCGGCACGCGCTATCAGCTCATACCGTCGCTCCGGCTCAGAGAGATGAGCGAGCGCGCTGCGAATGCGCTCCAGGTCCGGCAGCTTGCGCATGACGGCGATCACCGGCAGCCCCGTCAGGCGATGGAGCGCTTCGATGTCGACGACATTGAAGCCGCCGAAGGTCACGCCGTTCAGCATGATTACGCGTATCTGGCCAGAGGCCCGGGACCCCGAGATCATGGCGGCGATGCGCTCCGTGGCGTCCGTGCCGTCCCGCTCGATATGCGTGCTCAGCAGGCCGTCCAGCCAGCTCCCGCCCCGCATGATGGCGCCGATCACCAGTATGTCCTTCGAGACCAGCGGCGAGTCGTCGACGCCGAGGATGCGCATCTCAGGCTTCGAGTACATGGGAATCGTACCTCTTCTTCAGCCAGAACAGCCCGTACAGTGAGGCTGCACCGATGACCCCGACGAACGCTTCGAGGACGACCGTGTAGGCGAGCGAGGCCGACGGGATGAAGTAGGCGACCCAGAAGATCGAGCCGTCGAGCATCAAGCCGATCGCCATGCTCAGGGCCAGCCACTTCCAGCCGGCCCGGATGGCGTACAGTGCCAGCGCGGTGACGAAGACGTGGCTGATCGTCGTGAACAGCCGCTCCCAGACCGGCACGGGTATGAACGCCAGGCTGAGCTGCATCTGCAGCGCGTCCTGGGTGGCCTGCGGGTACGAACTGATGATCCCCGGCACCATGATGAAGAACAGCACGTTCGCCATGGACTGGAAGCCCAGCAGGATCGATTCGGCAGCCCCGAACCCGATGCCGACCGCCACGGCCCGGTCGAATGTCAGCCGCATCCGTGCCAGGCGAGCGGAAAGGTAGGGGATGCCGGACTCGAAGAGGCCGGTCCGCAGCCCGTAATACAGGCCAATTATCAGGGCGCCTATCAGAGTGTGAGGGAGCAGCTCCCGGAACGGCGCGCTCACGGTGAGGTCCATGGCGATCTTTATGGCGATCGCTGCGATCCAGAAAAGGGCGCCGAACAGGAAGTACTCGATGCCTGCGCGCCTGCGCCAGAGATATATCGCTATCGCCCCGACGGCGATCATGCCCGCTCCCGAGAGCAGGTTCAGCCACCCGACCATCTGCCACCGACTTCCGTTAGAACCCCGCCTGCAGGGCTGTGGATAAGATATCTGTTCGGGTTAAGTAATAATATTATGCCAGCATACCTTAACGTATGTATAAGCGCGTGCTGGTCCCGGTAGACGATACTGAGCAGAGCTACTGCGCGGTGGACGTGGCGGGATGGCTCGCTTCGGCGAGCGGGGGCTCCGTGACGCTATTCCACGTCCGAAAGCCCACGGAAGAGGTAGTCACCGACATCGTCACGAAAGATCCGCTGATGCAGCAGGGTGAGCTCAGAAAGCAGAAACAGATTTTCCGACGATGCGATAAGATCTTATCGGCCTATGGCGTGAAAGCGAATGCTATCGCGAAGGTCGATGCCAACATAGCGGGATCGATCACCAGCGAGTGCGAGACCGGGAAATACGACGCCATCGTGATGGGCCACCGGGGCCGGTCACAGCTGAAACAGCTGATGCTCGGGAGCGTGGCCAACGGGGTGCTGGTGGAAGCGAAGTGTCCCACTATCATGGTCCACGTCCCCCGCGGGGGGGCGGGGTAGCGATATGAGGGGGCGCGCGGGGCGGGTCGCCGGCAGGGTGCTGCTGAAGCGGGAGTGCGGCCTGATCGAAGGCCTCGGCCGGGACTTCAGGTCGTCCCGGGTGCTCCTGTTCCTGAGCATGATTGTCATCATGGGCGGGGGCATCGTCGTCGTGGTGTCCCAGCTGGCCAGCGTCCTGCCTCTCGAGGACGTGAGCGTCAGGATGTACTTCGAGCTCCTCATCCTGGGCATGGCCGCGACCTTTTTCCTCGTTGCCGCCATCGTCGTCATCGAAGACCGGCACGAGACCGTGATCACCGACACGGGCATCCTTTACGCCGGGATATTCCAGCGCTGGGCGGAAATTCGCTGCTGTGTCATGCGCAAGACCCGCAGCGGGCTCATCGTCTGGACCCGCTCCCGGCGGCGCCTGCGCATGTACTTCCGCGGGCAGGACGCCGAGACGATCGAGCAGCTCTTCCACAATTTCTGCAGCGCCGAGGCGTTCGTCACGGACTGCCTCCGCCGCTCCCATTGATTTTTTATAGCAAGCCGCGTATCTGTCACGCATGTTCAGGCGCTCGATCGGGCCGGACGCGGAGCTGGCCCTGTTAGAGGAGAGGCATGCCGGGGAAGTGTTCCGGCTGGCCGACGGCGACCGGGCCCGGCTCCGGCTGTGGCTGCCCTGGGTGGACGGCACGCTGTCGTCGGACGACACCCGGGAGTTCATCAGGCGGTCGCTGGAGCAGTACGAGAAGGGCGAGGGCCTGGTGGCGGGCATCTGGCAGCAGGGCCGTCTCGCCGGGGTCGCCAGCTTCGTCGGGATCAGCCCGGTTAACCGCTCGGCGATGATCGGCTACTGGCTCGCCGGCGAATTCGAGGGAAGGGGCCTGATGACCCGGGCCTGCGAGGCGCTGATCGACTACGGGTTCGGCGAGCTGGGCCTGAACCGCATCGTGATCCGGGCGGCGATCGAGAATAAGCGCAGCCAGGCAGTGCCCGTGCGGCTGGGCTTCACCCGGGAAGGCGTGGAGCGGCAGGCGGAGTGGCTCAACGATCACTTCCTGGACATGGTCGTGTACTCGATGCTGCGCAATGAGTGGAAGGCCGTAAAGGAGTAGTCAGGTACGTTATCATTGATAAAAACAGGGCCAACCGTCGTCATTAGACAGTCGCGCAGCGCGCCATGGGCGGGTGGGCGTGCAGCCCGGAGGGCCGGCTAAAAACAGGATGCGAGAACTGCAGGCAGAGTAATACGAGGCCGGACTGGCGCTCGCGCGCGGAAACGCGCTGACGCTCCGTCGTAGACGCGGGCAATATAGTTGTGCCTGCAGGCCAAGTCTGCATTGATGGCGAAACCGGGCGTGGAAAGAAACAGGGACGTGAAGCCGATCAGCCACAGGCACGCGGGGCCGGAGATCAGGGCCGAGAAAGTGCATGAAGAGCGTTTCCAGCAGGCCAGGCGGGAGGACAGGGTCATCGCCGGGGTGCGGTCGAAGATCGATAAGGGCAAGTAGGCAGGATTAAGGGACTCCCGGCCAGGGGCGCAAAACCTATTTATAAAACCGGCATGTCCTATAGTAAAAGGGTGGGCCATGGGCGGTTACTTCAGGGTGCTGTTTTTCGCCGTGCTATTGCTGGCGATCGCCGTTTCGGGATGCTCGCTCCCCGCCGGGGGGCCGGGTGTATTAACGCCGGTCTCGCCGACTCCGACGCCGATGCCGTCACCTTCGCCGACGCCGGTGCCGGCGCCGTCAGTGACGCCGGCCCCGGTTGCGGCGGCGCCGCCGACAGGCGCGGTCACAGGCGGGGACTACAGCCGGACCTATTCGTGGGAGTACAAGAACGTCGACTGGTCGTTCACGGCCGTCGTGCAGAAGGCCATGTACGACCTCTTTAAGGCCAAGCCGCACAGCACGGGCGTCAGCTTCGCCAGCTACGCCATGGCTGCCGAAGACCGGGACAGCCTGCGCGACGCGGTGTCACAGTTCCGCCAGGGAGGCGCCGGGTACGGCTATAACCGCTACGACGACGCCATGAACATCATCACCTTCGTCCAGTCGGTGCCCTACGTGGACGACCACCCGGCCGGGTCGCCGAAGTATCCGCTGGAGACGCTGGCGGACGGCCAGGGGGATTGCAAGGACAAGGCAGTGCTGGCCGCGGCGCTGCTCCGCGAGGCCGGCTTCGACGTGGTGCTGCTCCGGCTCCCCGAGCACCTAGCGGTCGGCCTCAACGTCGACGCGGCCGGCACGAGCTACGAGTACGGCGGCGCCCGGTACTATTACGTGGAGACCACCGGGAAGAACTGGGAGATCGGCGAGGTGCCCGACGCGCTTAAGACGGCCGGCGCCACGGTCCTGCCCCTGCAGAAGAACCCGTCGCTGGAGATCACGGTGACCGCGACGCCGCTGAGCAACGCCAGCGGCGTGGTAGAGTACCGGGCCGGGTATACGGTACGCAACATCGGGCCCGGCACAGCGAAGAACGTCGTGCTGACGGTGCACGCGCTGGCGCTGCTTCAGGGAGAAAACGTGGTGTGGCGGCCGGAACAGGTGATCAGCCTGGGCGACATAGCCGAAGGCCAGACGATACGGTCGGACGCGTTGCTGATGATGCCGGCCGGAGAGCCGACCCGCGTCGTGTGCATCGCGACGGGCGATAACGTGGACCGCACGGAGGCGCGCACGGGCGACTTCGTGGCCGGTATGTAGACGTATACATAGACGTATACATAGACGTATACATAGACGTATACGTAAGGCGATCGGCCGGCCGTCATACGCATCTTTGTAATATAATTTTGATATAAATAATAAAATTTGGTATTCGCAACGACATAATTAAATATTTTACCGGTTACTCTATAAAGGAAAATGAATGTAAAAACGGGCCGATTGTGGCAAAAACGCTTCTCGTACCTGCTGGTTATCCTGGAGTTCGCGCTCGCGGTAGCCATAGCGCTGTTCTTCATCGCCTCGATCACGGGAGACTTTACCTCCGTGCCGAACATCCTGTCGTACTCGATCCTGCTCCTGCTATGTATTCCCCTGTGCCTGATCCTGTACTTTTTGAGCTACGACCGGTTCGTCCGCATCTTCTCGCTTGGCATCCTTGCGGCCACCCTCCTGAACATCGTCTCGGGCATCGTCTGGTATGTCATACCGCTGTGGAACGACGAGCCCCTGTACACGATGGCCGGGATGCTGACGATGATCTTAGCCTACGTGCCCCTGATCATGGCGATGTACCGCGTGACGAAGTACACGCTCGATGACCGGGGCCGGGGCTTCCTGAACCTGATCTTTGCCGCCGTCGCCGTTTATGCCATACTGGCGTTCTCCGCAGGCTTCGCGCTGTCCCGGGGAGAGTTTCCGATTGCATATGAGGCCTCGATCTTTGTCGTAGCCACGCTGGCGGACCTGGTCATCATCTCGCTGGGCGTGTATAACGTGGTCAGCCGCAGGGCGGGCGAGGCGAAGCCTCTCTTCGCGATCATCACGGCCGCGCTCTCGTTTGCCCTGATCGGCGACCTCCTCAACTTCGGAGGGACGCTCGGCTTCTTCGACACGTGGAACGTATCGCAGGTCTTCTACACCATGACCTTCATCACCGAAGCGATCTGCCTGCTGATCTTCTCGATGCAGACCGTCAACACCCGGGGCATATCGCGGGTCAGGAAGGAACTGTTCGACACGCGGCAGATGATGGACGACTTCGTCATGCAGTCGCCGGACGCCGTCTGCATCGCAGACGCGGGCGGAAACGTCGTCACCGGGAACGACCTCTTCCTCCGCCGCTTCGGCCTGGACCGGCGGGACAGCCCGGGGAACATCAACCTGTTCGATAGCCCCGGCCTGCTGGGTGAGGCAATCCACGCGAACCTGCTGGGCGTCAGGAACGGTGACGAGCGGAGGTCGTTCACCGTCAGGTACGATAAGGAGAAGCCGGAATACTTCAATGTCCGGATTTTTCCCACCCGCTCGTCCGACGGGAGCGTGTCCGGCTATGCCCTGATCGCCGAAGACGTGACCGAGAAGGAGAACGCCGTCGCGGACCTCAAGAAAAGCCAGGCCTTCTACCGCGCGGTGGTGGAAGACCAGACCGAGCTTATCTGCCGGTTCCGGGAGGACGGGGCGATCGCCTTCGCCAACGAGGCCTTCCGGAAATATTTCGCCGGGGCGCCCGCGGCAGGGCAGCCCGATGACTTCTACCACTACCTGGCGGAGGGCGAACGGGCGAAGGTCCGGCAGATCGTCTCTTCGCTCTGTCCGGAGGCACCGGTGATCATCACGGAGACCGCCCTGCCGGCAAACGGAGCACAGCGCTGGATGCAGTGGACGTTCCGCGCCATCTTCGGCCCGTCGGGCCTTTTTATCGAGTTCCAGTCAGTCGGGCGCGACATCACCGATCGCATGAGGGCAGAAGAGGCGCTGAAGCGATCGAACGACCTGCTGGAGCAGCGAGTCATGGAGCGCACGCGCGAGCTGGCGCGGGCCGTGGAGGCGCTGCACCAGGAGATCGATGAGCACAAGAAGGACGAGGAACGCGTCCGGGTTTCGCTGAAAGAGAAAGATATCCTGCTTAAAGAAATCCACCACCGGGTCAAGAACAACCTGCAAATCATCTCGAGCCTGCTCAGCCTCCAGGCCCGGCAGGTTAAAGAGCAGGAAAGTATCGATGCGCTCATGGAGAGCCAGGACCGCATCCGGTCGATCGCCCTCATCCACGAGAATCTGTACCAGTCCGAAGGCCTGGCCAGGATCGACTGCCGTTCCTACATGGAGAAGCTGATCTATAACCTCAGGATGTCCTACGCGCCGGTCGCCGAAAACGTCCGGATCGTCATCGACGTCGCCGACGTCATGCTCGACATCGACCGCGCCATACCCTGCGGCCTCATTATCAACGAGCTGGTCACGAACTCTTTCAAGTATGCCTTTGGCGGGGAATGCAGCGGCGATATCTACGTGGGGCTGCACAGGGACCCCAGCGGTACGAACAGGCTGGAAGTGCGGGACAACGGCCCGGGACTGCCGGGGGGCCTGGCGATCGGGAAGACGGACACGCTCGGGCTTCAGCTGGTGTACGTGCTCGTGAGACAGCTCGAGGGAAAAATCGAGGTAGCTCCCGGCCCGGGCGCCTGCTACTGCATCGAGTTTTCGGCAGCTTGAGCCGCCGTAACGGTCGGCGGGTAACCGTCAGGCACTTATCGTTTTCTCCGGGCCATTCCGGCCCGCCGGCCCCGGATGCATTACGGGTATAATATTATATATTTATATTAATAATATGTTAACAGGGTTGATATCATGCCTGAGTTCTCTACCAATTTTTCCGGGATGAAAGCCGGCCGGAAGCTGACCGACGAGGAGCTGAAGCGCGCCATCCGGTTCGACATCGCCGCCGAGTACGAAGCGGTACAGCTGTACCTCCAGCTGGCCGAGTCCATCGACAACAAGCTTGCAATCGCCGTGCTGCAGGACATCGCGAAGGAGGAGCTGGAACATGCCGGGGAGTTCCTGCGGCTGCTGAAAGAGCTGGCCCCGGACGAGCAGGAGCACTACGACGAGGGCGCCAGGGAAGTCGAGGACATGATGAAGCGGCTGAAGGCGAAAAAGAAATAGCCGTTTCATTTTGACATTCAGCCCGGCAGGGGGCATAGCCCACATGATACCAGCCTGCATCAGGGCTCTGCTCGCGAATGGCGGGATATTGTTATCTCTTGATCAGCCTGGTTCAGCAGGACATACTTTAACAGACGACAGGGGAGCGGGCAAAGGATGAAGCTCAACTCGATCAGGGTAAAGATGATCCTGATACTGATACCGCTGGTCATTATCCCCATACTACTGGTGGGCATAGCCGGCACCCTGTTTTACCGCGACGTGATCCGGGATAACATCTGGGACGACAACCTGGGCCAGGCCAAAGCGCTGTCGGCATACATCGATACCCGGCTTGACTATTCAACCCTTTACCTGGACAGCCTGGCGAGCAGGCCGCTGGTCATCAGCGACCTCGAGAATAACAAGAGCACGGTGCTGAACCTCACCCTGGAGTTCGCGAGCGAGAATACCGATTTCGACACGATGTACGCAGTGAGTCCCGATGGCACGATCGTGTCCAGCTATCCGGATACGGGGATGCTCGGCAAGCGCGTCGATAAGCCGTTCGTGGGCGACGTTACAGGCATGTCGAGGTACACCGGCGGCCCGTTTATCAACGAGACCGGGGAGCCCGTGATTATACTGGCCGTACCGGTAGCGGGACAGAACAATACTTCGCTCGGGACCATCGCGGGCGAGATCAGCACGGATACCCTCAGAGCGGAGCTCTTCAGCACGCAGACCAGGTATAACCAGTACGTGTATATGGTCAACAGCACGGGTCACATCATCGTGCACAGCAACCGCAGCTTTATGACAGCGGTGAAGGACTATTCCTCTGTGCCCGCCGTACGGGAAGTCATGCGAGGCAATACAGGCATAATAGAGCAACATAACCTCATCGAGAACGATCAACGACTGGCCGCCTACTCGATAGTGCCCGGCGCCGGCTGGGGCATCGTCATCGCGGTCCCCATCGACGTGGCCTATCAGCCGATCTATGAGTCGACGTATATGTTTGCGGCGGTCACGCTGGCCCTGGCCGCCATTACGGCCCTCATCGCCATACTGCTGGGCAATTATCTGGTAAGGCCGATCACCGGGATCTTGATGGCAACCAGGAAGATGGCAGATGGAGCCGACTATCAGCAGTTTCTCCCCGTGGGCCGGGACGACGAGTTAGGTGAGCTGGCCCGCTCGTTCGATGACATGTCACGGCAGATAACATCGGACAGGGCACGTATCGTGGATGAGAAGAACCGTGCGGAACTCTACGTCGACGTCATGGGCCACGACATCAACAACCTGAACCAGGCCGCGCTGGCCAGCCTCGAGCTCATCAGGGACGACCCCGGCCTCACGATGGAAGAGCGCGAGTCGATCGACAGTGCCATGGCCGCGGTGAACGGAAGCGCCGGCATCATCGACAACGTGCGGAAGATCCAGCGGATCAACGAGGAGAAGCTCGATGTGATCCCGGAGGACCTGGACCGCCTGTTGCAGGCCAGCATCGACGAGATGCCCCGGCCGAAGGGAAAGAATGTCGTGATCAACTACAGGCCGGCACAGGGGCGCATGGTCAATGGCAACCCGTTGCTGAAGGAGGCATTCGCCAACCTGATCGGCAACGCGATCAAGTACTCGGGCGACGAGGTGACCATCGACGTCTCCATCGAAAGGGCGGAAAAGACGGGAAGACCGTACTACGACGTGATCATAGCTGACAACGGCTACGGCATCCCCGACGACGTGAAGCCCCGGCTCTTCCGCCGGTTCCAGCGGGGCACCACCAAAGCCCGGGGCAAGGGCCTGGGGCTGTACATCGTCAGGAGCCTGGTCGAAAAGCTGGGCGGCTCGGTCAGCGTGGAAAACCGGGTGCCCGGGGATTACCGGAAGGGCAGCAAGTTCATCGTCTCGCTGCCCGCACGCGAGGAGCGCACGGATGGAAATGACCTGCGATGACGGATGTCAGATAGGCATAGCGATCGTGGAAGATGAAAAGGACCTGGTAGACATCTATAAGCGGGTGTTCGCCCGGCATAAAATCTACGTGTGTTTCGTGGCCTATAACGGCTTCGATGCGATCAAAAAGTTCATCGAGTGCACGCCCCGGCCACACGTCGTCCTCATGGACCACCGCCTGCCGGGCATGTCTGGCATAGAGGTCACGAGAGAGATTTTAAAGATTGACCCGGCGGCGAAGATCGTGTTCCTGAGCGCCGACTACGACGTAAAAAACGAGGCCCTGCGGGCGGGGGCGGCGGCGTTCCTGAAAAAGCCCGTCAGCATCCGGGACATCCTGAAGGCTATCAACGACGCGATCACCGGGAAATAAATAAAGAGCGCATGCCGGCCCCGTCAAGGGTTCAGTATCGGCAGGCCCCGGCCGGCGCGGCGGCCCCGGTCGAGCTTTTCAGGGGCCGCCCTCTTCTCCTTCGCCGGCACGCACTCGAAATCCTCCTGGCCCTGGCCCGGCGCCACTCGTCCCGGTGGCGCCCGCCGGCCCCGTTCTTCCATTGCTCCCGCCTCCGTCCACGGCCTTTATGGACATGGACAAACGTACTGTAGGAACGCCATGGTCAAAAACTTTGATCTCCATGGATTCGAAACGGCCGAAGGCGCCCGAAATGATCCCCGGCGATCTCCCCGGTCAGGCGCGATCAATCGCAAAAGCATTTCCGATGGCTTTGCCGGCGGACTCCGGGTCATCGAATTCGCCGACAGTCAGATTTTATATGCATACGGAAGTATTATCAACATATTTATCGACATGCGGTAGTGCAGGTGCAGGTTTTACAGGGGGCGGGAATAGCGTGATCTATGCCAGAAAGTACGGGAGATCGCCATATACAGTCGCCGCCGTCCACGGCGGCCCCGGCGCGCCCGGGAGCCTGGCGCCGGTGGCCCGGGAGCTGTCGCGGTACTGTGGCGTCATCGAGCACCTGGAGTCCGCCCGGACAGTCGACGGCCAGGTCCGGGAGCTGCTCGACGTCCTGCGGGAGCACGGGCAGCCCCCGGTCACGCTGATCGGCCACTCCTGGGGCGCATGGCTCATCTTCATCTTCGCCGCGCGATACCCGCAGACGGCCAGGAAGCTGATCCTCGTCGGCAGCGGCCCCTTCGAGGAACGCTACGCGGCCGGGATCATGGACACCCGCCTCGCCCGCCTGAGCGAGGAGGAAAAGCAACAGGCCCGTGCCTTGATCGCCTCTCTCCAGAGCCCCGGCGCCACGAACCGGACGACACTTTTCTCACTGTACGGCGCGCTGATGTCGAAGGCAGACGCGTTCGATCCTCTGCCCGGGGACAGGGACGACATAGTCGAGTTCCAGGAGAACGTCTACCAGGAGGTCTGGCTTGAGGCGATGCGATTAAGGCAGACCCGCGGGCTGATGGCGCTGGCGAAGGACATCCGCTGCCCCGTCGTGGCCATCCACGGCGACTACGACCCCCACCCGGCCGAAGGCGTTAAAGAGCCGCTGGGCCGGGCGCTGAAGGACTTCCGGTTCGTCCTGCTGGAGAAGTGCGGCCACGAGCCATGGAAAGAGCGAGCTGCGGCGGCGCGGTTTTACGAGATCCTTAGGGAAGAGCTGAAGTGACACTATGACAGGCCGGACATTCGAGGCTGTGCTGATAAAAGACGATAAGACGAACGGCGCCAGCGTCAAAATCCCGTTCGACGTGCCAGAGGCGTTCGGCAGGAAAGGCCGGGTGCCGGTGAAGTGCACGATAGACGGACACCCGTACCGGGGCTCCATCTTTCCCTACGGCGGCGTCTACTACCTCGGCGTCGTAAAGAAGGTAAGGGACGCGATCGGGAAGACGTTCGGCGATACCGTCCGCGTCGTGCTGGAACCCGACGAGGAGCCCCGCAC
Source organism: Methanocella sp. PtaU1.Bin125 (assembly GCA_002067315.1). Classification (GTDB taxonomy): domain Archaea; phylum Halobacteriota; class Methanocellia; order Methanocellales; family Methanocellaceae; genus Methanocella_A. The sequence goes on from MVRA01000199.1 coordinate 15,140, forward strand.
GGTCGCGGTGCCGTCAGATTTCGCAGGGGCGCTGGCCGGTAATAAAAAGGCCAGGCATGCTTTCGAGAAGCTCTCGTACTCGCACAAGCGGGAATACGTCCAGTGGATCGAAGAGGTTAAAAAGGAAGAGACACGGCAGCGGCGGATTGCGAAGACTGTTGAGAAGCTGACTGCGGAATAAACTGATGATACAGACATGTCACTTTGCCTTGTTTAGGCAATGCGACTCCTGTCACGCTCGCCAAGAGCGCCAGGTAGCCAGGGGCGCCAAGGATTAATATAAAGTGCATCATTGCGATAACCGATCTCGATAAATCTGAACTCCCTCCGTCGGCATGTATACGCTCATGATCGGCAATCAAAGCCGCTTTTATTATTATTTTCTATTTTGATACCGGCAGCAACCTTTTTAAAAAGTCTTGGCGCTCCTGGCTACCTGGCGCCCTTGGCGAGCGTAACAGGAGTCGAATGCCTGAGCAGAGCTATGTTCGTGTTTTATTTTCGTAACTGTTCAGGTGTTCCCTGTAAGTCCTGTTCAGGCTTCCAGAATAGCCTTTGCGGAGGCTTAGCGCAGGACGGTATTCCCGCGACGACGCGGACATCTGCTGATGTCCGGCGACGAATCGCGACGGGCGCGACGATTGATAAAGGATTACGGATTGTCATATCGTTCTTCGAGAAACGTCGCGCCGTCGCGTTTCGTGCGCCCGTCGCGAGGATCTATATGACCGGCGCCGAAACAGGGCCCATTTCATTGCCTGCGCGTGAAGAACTGTTCTTCATCAAGCGAGTCTCATGGACTGGCGACCGTCCGCTCGCGCGCGCGTGCGCTGGCCATGGCCACCTGTTGAAGAGACACCTGAACAATTACTTATTTTCTATGATGTTATATCATTTCAGGGCTTCATCCTGCTTCGCCGGGCAGAAGTTGCAGATCGAGCTCTCCACGTCTTTCTCCTTGTCCCGGATGGGGCAGATGAACTCCGCCCCCTCCTGCCGGACCTTGAAGCCCCCGGGGAACGGCATGCCCACCGGATGGCCGGGCTGGTCGAGGACGAACATGTAGAAGGCGCTGACCAGGTAGTAGTACAGCCGCAGGAACCGATCGCCCTCGTCGTCACCGTCGCCGAACCCGATCTCGTCGGCGGGCGTTTTCATGCCGGACATCATGGCGCAATATTCGCGGTACAGCTTCGGGTCGCGCACCGTGCCGGACGGCCGGGGGCACTCGCCGTTGCCGTGCATGGACATGATCTTGCAGTACCGGCCGAAGTACTGCTCGGCGAAGTACGGCTTCACCCGCTCCCGGTAGGGCGAGGGAAGCTGGATAACCTCGTGCTCCATCGCCGCGCTGGCCCGCTGGAGATCGGCGATCGTGTAGCGGGAGAGGGCCCGGCAGAGGGTTTCGGCGATCTCGACTTTCTCCGTGAGGCCGGCCAGGGTTTCGAGGAATTGCAGGTCACTGTCGTCCATGGGAATTAAATTAACATTGCTTAAAATAGATTAAAGGTTTCTGCGACACGGGACATGCCCTGTACAGACAAACGTAACGCGCCGAAAAATGATTGGAAAAGGTGCCTTCGGCACGCAGGTAAGTGTCGCGACCCAGGAGAACTTTTTGAGAAAAAGTTCTCCGGGAGCCTTTCAAAAATTATGGACACGTCGGGAATTGAACCCGAGGCCTCTTCCATGCCAAGGAAGCGATCTACCCCTGATCTACGTGCCCTAAAATGCAGCACTTACATAGACGATATACGCTATAAATCTATCGGTAGTCGCCGACAGCCCGGCCAGAAAGAGCATGCAGCTAACCCACCCGGACCTGCGAGCGGCATTCATCGCAATCGCGCGCCCGCGCGCGACCGGCACGAAGGTGCCCCTGGTAACCGTCACCGCCCGCTGCGCTTGCACGGCGCGATGATCTTCAAAACTTCGATGCCCTTCTCCGTGAGCTTATAGGGGAACTCGCCGGGCCGGTCGTTTTTAACGAGGTACCCCGGCCCGACGGCGCAGGCGATCTCGCGCAGGAGCAGCTCGTCGATCTGTTCGTAGGTCATGTACCGGAACTCGGTTTTCTTCTCCGGCCCCAGGAACGCAAGGATCAGGTCCCGGATGTCGTCGGGTATCCTCATGACATATCTCTTCTGCGAATCGGTCTCAGCATTTCGCGCACGCGCGCGACCGCAGCGCAGGCTGCCCGTATCCCCGGCCGCCCGCCGGGTGTAACGTACTTACTTAATCAGCAGCGCGGGCCTGCCCGGTATGGCGTGGCGCCGCTTGTTCTCGGGGTCCTCCGCCGGGTTGAGGACGACGCGCATGCCGACCTCCTGGCCGATGAAGTCCTGAGCCTCGCCGAGGACGGCCTTCTCGTCGACGCCCGACGGGACCAGCCGGTCGCTGATGACCTTGCCCACGTACTTGCTGACCTCTTTGCCGGCCTTGCGCATCTCCGGGTCGGCCATGACGTCCTTCATGGCCTGGCCCATGTTCTTCCCGGTCGCAAGCTGCAGCGCCCTGTACTTCCAGTCATCCGCCGTGTAGATGTTGACGTTCTTCGCGTCCTTGAGCTGGGCCACCTCGACGATCTCCAGGATGTCCTCGATCACGCTGCGGATGAAGTCCTCCGACTTCTCGATAGACTCGTCCACGGGGGCGGCCTCGTCCCACGAGGGGTACGCGGCTCTGGCGATGAAGCCCTGGCCGCCGATCTTCTCCCAGATCTCCTCGCAGATGTGCGGGCAGAAGGGGGCGAGGATTTTGGTCTGGGCCTCGATGAACCACGAGATGACACGCTTATTCGGCACCGGCGAGCGGCGGATGTACCAGCGGAGGTACCGCTGCATGTCGAAGTAGCCGCGCTGGATGGCCGTGCGGAACTCCATGCGGTCCATGGCCTCCTTCGTCTGCCGGATCGTCCGTGTGGCGACGGACTCCAGCCAGCGGTCGATGAACTTCTCGTCGTCGCGGCCCCGGCCGTAGTTCTCCACCGCGAACTCGTACCACTGGGCCAGCTTCGGGCTGGCGCCGCGGGCGAACTCGCTGTCCCAGTTGGGGTCCTCCAGGCCTTCGCCGCCGTACATGAGCGTCAGGCGGGTCGCGTCGGCGCCGTACATGTCGCAGATCTGCCGCAACGTGTAGACGTTGCCCTTGCTGGTGGACATCTTCTGGCCGTCGAGCTGCAGGAACCCGTTGGCGCTCATGCCCCGGGGCCAGTGCTTCTCCGGGAAGATGGCCGTGTGGTTGAAAATGGCAAACGTCAGGTGGTTCTGCACCAGGTCTTTGCCGCTGTTGCGGAGGTCAAAGGGATACCAGTACTCGAACTCCCGCTTCATCGCGTCGAGCAGGTCCCGGCTGATGCCGGTCGTTTTGGCGACCTCGTTGCCGTCGCCGATGCTGAGGAACACGTAGTCGAAGAACGCGTCAGTCAGCTGCTCGGGCCTGATCCCGTACTTCTCCGGGTGCTGCACGTATCTGGCAATCGTGTAGTAGGCCATGTAGATGGTCGAGTCCGACAGGGATTCCACCACCCAGCGCCGGTCCCAGGGCAGCTCCGTGCCCAGGCCGTACTCGCGGGTGCAGGCCCAGTCCTTGAGCCAGTCCACCACGTAGTCGAACTGCCGGCGGACTTTCTCCGGGAACAGCTGCATGTTCGCGATCGCCTTGTGCGCCTGCGCCTTCCAGATGGGGTTGCTGTAGTTGAGGAACCACTGGTCGGAGACGATCTTGACCACGCATTTGGTCAGGCAGCGGCACTGCACCGTCTCGGGCAGCTCGTAGAAGATGGCGGCCTTGTCCTCGTGGACGAAGTCGCTGACCAGCTCCATCTTGGCCTCCATGACCTTTTTGCCGGCGTACTTGCCGGTGTTCTCGTTCAGGACGCCGGTGTGGAACTCCTTTTTATATATCTCCTTGGTCGCCTCTTCCAGCTTCGGGTCGTCCTGGTCCCTGATGTTCATGCCCTCGACGATCTCCTTGGCCGGGAACTTACCGTAGCCTTCTATCTTGATGAGCGGGATGAGCTTGATGTCGCTGATCACGTCGGGTGTGAGCCCGGACTTCTGCAGGTTGTTCTCGATGTCCCGCAGCGCGGCGAAGTCGTACGGCGCGTGCGCCGGCACGGACATAACCACGCCGGTGCCGGTCTCAGGCTCCACGAAGGTCGCCGGGAGGATGGGGATCATGCTGCCGGTGACCTGGTTGAGCACCTTCTTGCCGATCATCGCCTTCCCGGGGACGCGCTCGAGCTCCTGCACCACGAACTTCTGGTTCTTGAGCTTCTCGATGGTCGCCTCGGTGACGAGCCACTCCTCGTCGTTCACCTTCGCCCGGACGTAGGTCACCTCGGGGTTCAGCCAGAGGTTGGTCACGCCGAAGGTGGTCTCCGGCCGGTACGTGCCGCAAGGGAGGACGGTCTCGCCCAGCTTGAACTTGATCAGGTAAATCTCCTCGGGGGTGACGCCCTCGCCTTCCAGCCGGCCGTGATCGCCGACGGGCGACTTGCAGTGGGGGCACCAGACGACCGGGTGCTCGCCCATGACGATGTAGCCGCCGGCCTTGAGCTTCCGCATCTGCCACTGGATGAAGTGATCGTAACACGGGTTGAGCGAGGTGGTGATGAAGGTGCGGGACCAGTCGACGGCCGCGCCGATACGCTTCAAATCTTTGGTCGTCTCCCGCGGGAAGAACTCGGTCCAGTAGACGGGATCGGCGAACTTCGGTATCTCGCTCTCGGGAATGCCCATCTTGCGGAGGATGTCCATCTGCTTCTTTTCGCCCTCGGCGATGCGCTCCGCCGCCGCGACGATCGGCGTGCCGGTGCAGTGGAACGCGAAGGGAAACAGGGTGTTGTAGCCCTGCATGAGCTTGTAGCGGCCCATGACCTCGGCGCGGATGCCGCTGAAGGCCCGGCCGATGTGGAAGAAACCGTTCATGTACGGGTACGGGAAGTTGATGAAGTACTTGGGCCTGCCCGGCTCGACGACGGGCTCGAAGACCTTTGCCTCTTCATAACGCTGCTGCCACTTCTCTTCTATTGCCTTAAAGTCCATGTGTTGCCCTCTCAGCTCGCTGGCGAATACCGCGGATTCGCTCGAATCAACAGTGTAGTTGTGATAGTGTTATATAAGTATGTCTATGCCCGTATAAGGTTTTTCATTTTAGGGGCAACGGCAGCTTTAATGTTCTGGAGCGCAACGGTGATCTAATGAGAAAATTCGCGGCATCCGACCTGTCCCTCCGGTGGGTCCAGCCCCACGCGGGAAAGCGCTTCTTCGAGCTGCGGGCGGGCGACGATGCGGTCGCGACCCTGTCGTGGGAAAAGGCCTTCGGCACGCTGGCGACCGCACAGACGGCAGACAGGACGTGGACGTTTAAGCGGGTGGGCGTTTTCAACACCCGGATCACCGTCCGATCGCCAGGGTCGGACGCGGACCTGGCCGTCTTCAGGCCCGGATGGGGCTATGGGGGCACGCTGGAGGCATGGGGCCGGGCATATGCCTGGAAAAAGCTCGACTTCTGGGGCAACCGCTGGGGCTTCGCCGGGCAGGACGGCGCGGTAATAGCGACATTCGGGTACGCGGGAGGGCTGGACCACCTGTTCAGGCTCGAAGGGCTCGCGGAAGTGTCCCCCGGCACACCGGCAGTGGCGGACCTGCCCCTGCTGCTCACCCTGGGCTGGTACATCATGATATTGATCAGTGACGACAACGCGGCCATCGCGGGCGCCGTTGTTGCCACGATGTGAGCGGCAATCAATGGTTAAAGGCCGCAGAGTACTCATTAATGATACACGGGCGTTTTCCTGTGGTGGGGATTGAAAAACGTTCTCTGCCAGCGGGGGGCTGTCGCTGTGAGGTTTTGCGTGGCGAAACACACAGCGCTCGGTTAATGATCGCAGAAGCCGCAGAGGTTCGCAGAGAGTCGGCGGATGACCGGGGTCTTGGCCAGGTATCAGCGATAAAAAAAACGGGCAGGGCGGTCGTCGCATGTCCGGCCCGAGCATTCGCACGCGCGCGCGAGCGACCGCCAGAGCCTGATAACGACCGCCAGAGCCTGATAACGACCGCCAGAGCCTGATAACGACCGCCAGAGCCGGGCCTACGGCAAAACGAACCCCTGCAGCCAGATGATGCCGCTGATGCGGTCGCCGGGGCCCACCTTTTCCTGCGTGGCTCCGGCCGTCGCGCAGACGTAGAAGTCGTGCGGCTTGCTCTCGTGGCCGAGGCGCACGGTGGTCTTGATGACACGGGCCTTCCCGCCCGGCGCCGTCGTCTCGGCGACGTCGTGGACGGTGCCGCGGAAGACGTAGTCGTCGATGTCCCCGCCCTCGTACCGGACGAGCAGGTCGTCCTCTTGCGGCCCCTGGCCCCGGGTACGGGCGACGACGTAGGCGATCCCCGCGAGGAGCGCCTTCGTGTCCTTTCCGGGGGCGTACGTATGCCTCCCCCGGAAGTACATCGCGTCGAAGAAGTTCAGCGTCGTGCCGCCGGCGGACAGCTCGAGCTGCCCTTCCAGCGCGTTCTCGCACTCGGTGATGCGCGTGATCCGCACGGGCCAGGGACGGCCGGCCTTGAAGACGGGATAGGCCGTGACCGTCTGGCCGTTCCGGGTGATCGTGAGAATGTCCAGCATGCCCTCCCCGGTCATGTACCCGGACACTTCGTCAGTGCCGTAGGTGACCGTCAGCCGCTGCCGGGACGACGCCAGCGCCTCGATGCTCATCTTCACGGCCTCCGGGTCGCTCTTCGCCAGCAGGCGCAGGTGCCCGGAGTGATCGATGTTGCCCTTGATCATGTCCGGCGACCGCACCAGCGGCCCGGCGGTCTCGGAGGTGCTGCCCGTGAACGGCTGCGTGACCGGCGGCGACAGCTTCGGCCTGGCCTGCGGTGCCGGCTGCGGGGCGGCCGGAGCGAGCTGTGGCGGATGATACTTGAACTTTAACGCGTCCCTGATCTTTCCAAGCACCTTGCGACACCTCCAGTGACGATCGATTCTATACTGCCTGACAATATTAAGCTTTTTAGCATAGACGTCACCTGAGTGCATAAAAGGCCACTCGTCCCTCGATCAGGCATCAGCTCTGCGTTTTCGCCTATCGGGCGCCCGTGCCGCTGTGCCGGCCAATCCATAAAATTGATGTTGCTGGACTGCCATGACTGCCATGAGATGATCTAATGACAGACATACCTCCTGATCATCCCCGGTATTTGTCCCTCCTGACGCGGGAGCGGCTGGCGAAGGGCGTCCGGGACGGCATCGCGAGCGAGCAGGGGCTGATCGCCCAGGGCCGGGGCGAAGCGTTCGACTACCTGATCGGGGAGCGGACGACGGCGTCGGCCCGGGAGGCGGAGAGGGCCGCGGTGGCGATGCTCATGCTGGCGAAGAACCCGGTCATCTCGGTCAACGGGAACGCGGCGGCACTGTCGGCGAAGGAGATCTGCCGGCTCGCGAACACCCTGGACGCCGCGGTCGAGGTCAACCTGTTCCACCGGACCGAGGAGCGGGTGTCTAAGATCGCGGCACTGCTGCGGTCCGAGGGCTGCGGGAAGCTGTACGGCGAGCGCCCCGACCGGCTGATACCGGGGCTGTCCCACGAGCGGGCGAAGGCGACCTCCGCCGGCATCTACACCGCGGACGCCGTCCTGGTGCCGCTGGAGGACGGGGACCGGTGCGAGGCGCTGGTGAAGATGGGCAAGCGGGTGATCGTCGTCGACCTCAACCCGCTGTCCCGGTCGGCGCAGACGGCGACCGTCACCATCGTCGACAACATCGTCCGCGCGCTGCCGAACATGGTGGCGCTGGCGCAGGAGATGAAGGGCATGTCCGACATGGAGCTCGGGGAGATCGTCGAGGAGTTCCACAACGACCGGGCCCTGGCCGCGGCGCTGGACGATATCGTGGACAACCTGAAGAAATAGTCGAAAGCCGCGAAGGACACAAAGGCCAGTCATGTGCATATTGTCGTTCCGGGTTTATGCCACGGGACCTTTACGCCCGACGTGCCTTTAGTGCCTTTTGTATCATCGATCGGTACTCAAACGGTAGAAACATTTATTATATATTGAACGAAATAAATGTTTGTAGATCACTATGGCCGAGAAGGTTGAGAAAATGGTCGATACGACTGTCGCGAAGGCCGACAGCTTCAAGGTACAGACCGCCGACGTGCTGGAGGAGACGGCCCGCAAGCTGCGAGAGGCTGATCTGTCGGTGAAGGGCGATGAGGTAAAAGCCATGCTTAACGATGCGGAAGCCCGCATCAGCATGCTCAAGGCGGACGTGGAAAAGAAGGTGGAGCCGGTGGAGACGTTCATCGAGGACCACCCGTTCACGTCGGTCCTGATCGCCATCGGCGTGGGCTTCGTGATTGGCTCTCTGGTCACCAGCATGCGTCCCAGGGACTGAGGGTAGCATGGGAGAGGCCGACAGCCCGGAGAAGCCGTCGCTGTCCATCGAGTCGGAGTTCTCTACGCTGGTCAAGTACTTAGACCTGTATATACGGCAGAAGACTGACTTGTTTATACAGCACTACGTGCTCGACCTGTTCGATTTCCTGATACGGCAGATCATCTTCCTGTCGGTGCTGGCAGCACTGCTGGTAGCCGGGACGCTGTCACTCCTGATCGGTGTCATCCTCTTCATATCGACGATCCTGCCGATGTGGCAGGCGCTGTTGATCATGGGCATCGTGGCATTAGTCATAGCAGCAGTGATCGCTTACGTGCTGTTCTCGCGGCAGCTGGTGCTGAAGACCCCGACCACCGAGGATGTGATGAAAAGTGGCAGGCAGTAGGCGCGTCACTGAAGAAGACGTCCACGTGACGGAGGCGCTGATCGCCGAGTCCTTCGGGCGGCTGAAGAAGTCGGTCACCGACGCGCCGCACCAGGCAATCCGCCCGGCCTCCAGCCTGATCCAGGATCACCCGTTCATCTCGGTGGCGGCCGCCGCCGGCATCGGCATCGCGGCGTTCCAGGTGTTCCGGATGATGGCCCCGCGGAAGGCGGCGAAAGGCGAGGAAAAGCGAGGCGGCGGGGGCGCGAGTATCCTCGGCCAGGTCTGGCCGATGGTGGCGCCATATGTCACCAGCATGCTCCAGCAGCAGCTCAGCCACGCCCTCACCGGCGGCCAGCGCCGTGAAGGCGCCAAGTAGCCAGGAAGAGGGGCCAGGACGCCACTATAGAAAATATGAGGCGCCAAGACGCCAAGCGCTTTTTTATTCAAGTTGCCAGGAGACCAGGTTGTTATTTGTCCTTGGGAATACTCCTTCGGTTCTTGGCTTCTTCTCTTAGATACCCGGCGCCTTGAAACTAAAAAAATATACTTGGCGCCTTGGCGCCTCATATTTTCTACAGTGGCGCCTTGGACTCTTCTCTTGGCATCTTGGGGGGGGTTATGATTCACTCGTTGTCGGTCTGGCCGAGGATGGCCATGAGCACGTTGGGGATTTCGAGGTCCCTGCTTCCCGCGCCGAAGCCGGCCCTTTTCGCGCGCATGGCCGGCACGGGCCCGGTGCTCTTGCATATCTCGGCCAGGATGGCGGCGCCGGTGGGGGTGGTCAGCTCGGCCTTCACGTCCGACGCGTAAGTGGGGATGCCGCGGAGCAGCTCGGCCGTGGCGGGGGCCGGCACCGGGAGCAGCCCGTGGGAGGTGCGGACCGTGCCGCTGCCCACGTTCACCCGGGAAGCGCAGGCCCGCCCGACGCCGGCCTCTTTCAGGCAGACGGCGGCGCCGACGACGTCGGCGATCGTGTCCAGCGCGCCCACCTCGTGGAAGTGGACCTGGTTGATCGTGGTGCCGTGCACCTTCGCCTCGGCCGCGCCCAGCCGCCGGAACACCGACTCGGACAGGCGTTTGACGTCGGCCGGGAGATCGCTGCCGCGGATGATCGCCAGGATCTCGGCCAGGTGCCGCTCTTCAGTCGCGTCAGGGGCGACGACCTCCACGTGGGTGGCTCTGATGCCTTTTTTCGTGACCCGGGACACTTCGATCGCCAGGCCTTCGATGCCCAGCGCGTCCAGGCCCGCCGACAGCGCGGCGCGGCTGACGCCCAGGTCGAGCATCGCGCCGAGGAACATGTCGCCGCTGATGCCGGAAAAACAGTTCAGGTATAACGTGTTCATGCGTATCACGGCCGGCCCTCGAGCACCTCGTTCATGCTCCCGCTCCGGAACCCGGCGAGGTCGAGCGTCACGTAGGTGAAGCCTATCTTTTTCAGGCGGCTGACAATGTCGTCCCGGTATTTGAGGGCGTCGGCCAGCTCGCTCGCCGGCACCTCGATCCGGGCCAGGTCTCCATGGTAGCGGACGCGCAGCTGGGTAAACCCGTAGCAGTGCAACGCCCGCTCGGCCTGGTCCGCCATGATCAGCCGGTCTTTCGTGATCTCCGTGCCATAGGGTATCCGGGTGGCAAGGCAGGCCTGGGACGGCCGGTCCCACATGGGCAGGCCCATCTCTCTCGCTAGCTGCCGTACCTCGGACTTGTACAGGCCCGCCTCCCGCAAGGGGCTGCGGATGCCCAGCTCCCGCATCGCCCGCTCTCCCGGCCGGTAGTCAGCCTCGTCGTCCATGTTGGAACCGTCCGCGATGTAGCCCAGCTCCAGCACTTCCTTCAGCCGGGTCATCGCGTCGAAACGGCCCCGCTTGCAGACGTAGCAGCGTTCCGGGGTGTTGGCGACGAACTCCCGGTTGCGCAGCTCGTCCGACCGGATGGCGATGTGGCGCACGCCGAGGCCTTTCGCGATCATCGCCGCCCCGTCCACGTCCTCCCGGGGCGTAATCTCCGAAATCGCCGTGGCCGCGGCCACCTTATCTACGCCGAGGGTGTCGACGGCGCACTTCAACAGTAGCGTCGAGTCGACGCCGCCGGAGAACGCGACGAGGACGCTGCCTAACTGCTCTAAGATCAGCCGGAGCCGGAATAGCTTATCCTCGAGGGCGGGATCGGTCAGCGTCATGGAGATTCACCAGTATGTCATTCACATATATTTTTAAAACAGACCGATAAGGCACTAAACACAAAGTACACAGAGTTCACAGAGTGCACAAAGTTTTTAATCGGAAGAAACTCCTGAAGCCTTCTGTAAACAGACTCTGTGTACCCTGTGAGCTCTGTATACTCTGTGTTAGATGCATTATCAGCCTGTACAACATTTCGACAATGATTACAGGTCGCGCATATGTAAATATTGTTTGTATGGAGGCGAGGCACTGGAGCGTAGCGTGCTGAAAATAATCCCGATCGCCGTTGCCAGAAGTAAAGGCATTCAGAGAATGAGCAGAGACGGCCGGCGGTATTCACTGGATACGTATGCATGGAACAAAGTGGCCGGGCGGGTTACTTTTGTTACGGACACCGGGAAAGATTTTGAAGTAGCGGGAGAATGAGTCCGGCTAACCAACGAACGCGATAATTCAGGTATACCTCACTATGACAACCAGGAGAAAGAAACAGGCTTATACTCCCCCGTCGTCCGTCAGCTACGCGACGCTGTCGCACACGGACGAGGAGATTCTGGAGCTGTTCGAGCCTTCGGTCCGCCGGTGGTGGAAGGGCCACTTCGGGCGGATGAAGAAGGTCAACAACGGCTATTTCACCCCGCCGCAGCGGCTGGCCATACCGCTGATCCACCAGGGGAAAAACGTGCTGATCTGCAGCCCGACGGGCTCGGGCAAGACGCTGTCGGCGTTCACCTCGATCATCAACGAGCTGTTCCTGATCGCCGACTCGGAGCACGGGCTGGAGAACAGCGTCTACTGCATCTACATCTCGCCGCTGAAGTCGCTGGCGAACGACATCCACAAGAACCTCGGGCAGCCTCTCGAAGAGATCAGCAAGCTGTACGGCGACGAGAAGCTCATCCGCCACGCGATCCGCCACGGCGACACGGCGTCCGAAGAGCGGGCCTCGATGCTGCGGAAGACCCCGCATATCCTGAACACGACCCCTGAGACGCTGGCCATCCTGCTCAACTCCCCGAAGTTCGTGGAGAAGCTGGCGACCGTGCGATGGGTGATCGTCGACGAGATCCACTCGATGGCCGACACCAAGCGGGGCGTGTTCCTGTCGCTGGCGCTGGAGCGCCTGGCGGAGGTCACGGCGAAGCCGTTCGTCCGCATCGGGTGCAGCGCCACCGTGGAGCCGCTGGACCGGATCGCCGAGTTCCTGGCCGGCTGCGAGGACGGCGTCTCGCGGGAAGTGTCCATCGTCGACACCCGCTTCGTCCGGGAGTTCGACCTGAAGCTGTTATGCCCGGTGCCCAACCTGATCGAGGCCCCGGCACAGGAGACCAACAAGGCGCTGTACTCCATGATCCACGGCCTCATCCAGGAGAGCAAGAACACGCTGGTCTTCACCAACACCCGGAGCGGGGCCGAGCGGATCCTGTATCACCTCCGCCGGGACTACCCTGAACATTATACGGAAGAGAACTCCGGCTGCCACCACGGCTCGCTCTCCAAGGGCGGCCGCCTGGACATCGAGGACAAGCTGAAGGCCGGCACCGTCAAGCTGGTCACCTCGTCCACCTCGCTGGAGCTGGGCATCGACATGCCGTACCTGGATCTGGTCATCCAGGTCGGGTCGCCGAAATCGGTTTCGGCCCTGCTGCAGCGAATCGGCCGGGCCGGCCACAGCCTGGGGCAGGTCGTCAAAGGCCGGGTCATCGCCCTCGACCGGGACGAGCTGATCGAGTGCGCCGTCATGCTGAAGAAGGCGCAGGACGGCTTCATCGACGGCATCTCCATCCCGGAGAACTGCCTGGACGTGCTAACGCAACACGTGTTCGGCATGGCGATCAACGAGCCGATGGAGATCGACCGGGTGAAGCGGATCGTGCGACGGTCCTACTGTTACCGTAACCTGTCCGACCACGACTTCATGAGCATGCTCAACTATCTGGCGGGCAACCTGCCGGGCATGGAGGACCGGAGCATCTACGGGAAGATCTGGTACGACCCGGAGACGCAGAAGATCGGCCGCCGGGGCAAGCTGGCGCGGATGATCTACTACACGAACATCGGCACTATCCCGGACGAGTTCTCCTGCGACGTGATGACCCGCAGCGAACAGAAGTGGGTGGGCAAGCTGGACGAGCAGTACCTCGAAAAATTACAGAAAGGCGACGTGTTCGTGCTCGGCGGCAAATTCTATGAGTTCCAGTACCGCCGGGGCAGCAAGGTCTACGTCGACCAGTCGAACAGCCGCCCGACCGTGCCGTCATGGTTCTCCGAGAGGCTGCCGCTATCCTTCGACCTGGGCCTGCATATCCTGGACTTCCGGGGCATGATGGCGAAGCGCGCCGGCGACCGCAGCACCCGGAAATGGCTGCTGGACGCCTACCCGGTCGACGAGAACTCCGCGGCCAGCATCTACCAGATCTTCGACGAGCAGAAGCGCTACACCGGCGCCGACTCGATCTCGACCCGGAAGCGGTTCGTCATCGAGGAGCATGCCGACAAGATGCACTTCCGCCGGTACTACTACTTCCAGTCGAACTACGGCCGGCCGACCAACGACGGCCTCAGCCGCATCCTGGCGTACATCATCTCCCGGGAACGTACCAGCAACGTGACCCTCTCGGTGAGCGACAGCGGGTTCTTCGTGTCCGTGCCGCTGTCCAAGAAGATCGACGTAAAAGGCTACATCATGTCGCTGGACGAGACCCGGGCCCGGGAGCTGTTGCGGGCATCGCTGGAGGAGTCGCAGCTGCTCAAGCGCATGTTCCGCATCAACGCGACGAGGTCGCTCATGATCCTCCGCAACTACAAGGGCCACCAGAAGAGCGCGAAGCGCCAGCAGGTGTCCGCGGACATGATGCTGTCCTACGCGCACAAGCTGGACGACTTCGCCGTGCTGGAGGAGTCGTACCGCGAGATCATCGAGGACAAGCTGGAGATCGCCCACATCCAGAGCATCGTCCGGGACATCAAGGACGGCTCCATGGAGGTCGACGTCATCCAGGTGGAGACGCCGAGCCCGATGTCGTTCGGTATCGCTTCGCTGTCGGCTTCTGACGTGGTCCTGGCCGAGGACAAGACGTCGCTGCTGAAAGAGTTCCACCGGCGGGTGATGGAGAAGATAGCGGCATGAGCTTGTTGATGCGATGTAGCCCCTGGCAATATCATGGCGACTCTGCCTGGCCGGACTCGCGCGCGCGTCGGCGGCTGGCCGTGCGAATATCGCGTCCTATCGCCAGTATCGTCTCCGGCGCCGCGCGCCCGGGGGCGGGAGGGCGGGTAGCACCTGGCCTCTGCCGAAGGCAGCGTCCGACGGGCCCTGGCGCGCAGATACGAGCTGTTTTACCGGAATTGGGTGTCATCCAGGGCTGGAAACCCCCTCTGTTGACGACGGATCAAGAGGGGTTCTATCAGCATCAGGTGCATTCACCCCAGGGCAGGAAACCTCTTCTGCTGTTGACGGATCAAGAGGGGGCTCCCGCCCCCTCTAGTCGCTACGGCCTAACGGCCTCCGCTGGACTCCCCCGGCTACACCGCTCCGCTTCGCTCCGCGGTAAGATCAAAAAGCCGGCCCTGTGCACTCCCGAAGGAGCGATGTACGCATGAAGGTCGAGTACTTCAACGGCGCGGCCTATTTCCCGGAGGCGGGCGCGTGCGCGGTCGCCGACGTGCATAT
>MVRA01000200.1 GCA_002067315.1 Methanocella sp. PtaU1.Bin125
ATCCTGGAGGAGGAGGGCCGGTACGCGGTCCGGCAGGTCAAAGACGCGGCCGGCGACGTCGACGTCGAGACCCACGTGCTCACCGGCCACCCGTCCTCGGTGATCGTGAACTTCGCAAAGGAGCATGACGTGGGCCTGATCGTCACGGGCACGCTGGGCAAAAGCGGCATCGAAGAGCTCCTGCTGGGCAGCGTTGCTGACAGCGTCATCCGCCACGCGCCCTGCCCCGTGCTCGTCGTGAAAAGCGCGCCCTGACGCAAGCCGCCAAGAAGCCAAGAGGAGAGTCCAAGACGCCACTGTAGAAACTATGAGGCGCCAAGACGCCAAGATTTATTTTTTTAGTTTCAAGCCGCCAAGGGTCCAAGCTGGCTGACTCATAATTCAAAAGGGTTGTACAGGTCGACAATAATCGATATTTATGTCCATATTATACACTCATATTACAGGTATATTGTACAAACGGAAAGATGAATTGTCTATATGTACCGGCTCATCGAATTATGAGACAGCCTGCAAGAAGAGGGGCCAAGCATATAGTTGATGTCTTATAATACAGCGATAACACCCTTGGCCACTTGGAAACTTGGATATTAAAAAGCACACTTGGTGTCTTGGCGCCTCTTAGTTTCTACAGTGGCGTCTTGGCCCCTCTTCTTGGACACTTGGCAACTTGAGCGGTTGCGGGCAAAGGATTTATCCTATGGGCATCCTCTATCTAAAGAAAATTAGTGTGGCGGGCGCTTTTAGCGCCCCAAATCCTATAAACCATAAGGTCATATTAAAATACAGATCAGAAGGAGTCACGATTATGGCAGAAACTTCGCAGCTGGTGAAGGAAACCACCGACGCAGATTTCGAGCAGGCCGTCCGCAGCAGTAAAGTGGTACTCGTCGACTGCTGGGCCCCCTGGTGCGGCCCCTGCAGAATACTCGCCCCCACGATCGAGGCACTGGCCAAGGACTACGGCGAGAAGATGAAGTTCTACAAGCTCAACACCGACGACAACCCGAAGGTCGCGGCCCAGTTCCGGATCCGCAGCATCCCGACGCTGTTCATCTTTTCGGACGGAAAGCTCTCGGAGACCATTATCGGCGCCGTGCCCCGGCAGTACATCGAGGGCAAGCTGAAAGAGTTCCTGAAATAAAATACTTTTTTGATCGCCGTAGCCCTGTGATGCGTATCGGAACACAGGAATAGTAAGAGGCCGCAGAGAACGCAGAGGGTCGCAGAGAACGCAGCTTTTTTAAGATTTTTGGTAAGTTGTTGTTAAAAAGGAAACTGCGTTCTGTGCGCCCTCTGCGGTCTCTGCGGCTTTAACCGCGCCTTTTGTACCATACGCACAGCCGGGAAACGGGCCGGCACACAGCCCGACCGGAGTCGTTATACCCGGACTTTCAGCTTCTGCTTCAGCTTGGCGCGGAGGTAGCTCTTGTAGAACTCCTTCTTCTTGAGCGGCGAGCCGGCGGCGGTGCCCAGCGCCTCCAGTTCGGTCTTCCGGGCGTGCTTGATGAACCACTCGTTCTCGCCGCGCCAGTAGTCATCCTGCATGTAGGGCAGGGACAGGTTGTTCTGCGCCCGCTGCAGGTCGTTCCGGCTCAGGGGCTCCTGCACGCTCTTCCAGACGTCGCGCAACCATGTATTGACGTCGGCCGACTCGATGCCGAGGAAGGCGGCCCGGGAGGCGTGGAGGCCGGAGAGGTGGGCCGCGTTGATGCTGCCGCTCATCACTGACTTGGCGATCATGCCCGACCAGGGCGAGAAGTCGGTCAGGACGCCGATCGGGATGCCCTTCTCGGACAGCAGCTTGATCAGCGCACGGCAGCCCCGGGCCGGCTGGCCGCCTAAATGGATCAGGCCGATGCCCAGCTCGTCGGCGACCTTTAATTTCTTAAGGTCCATGAACACGCCCGTCTTCTCGATGGGCACCACGGCCTTGACGTTGTACTTCTTGATCTCCCACTGCCCGGCCAGGCCGGTGATGCTCTGCTCCCGCTCCCCGCAGGAGAACTCCGTCCCCTCTTCGTCGATGATGGCGATGTCGCCGTAGATGAGCCCCTTCGGGTCGGCGATGATGTTGAGGTTCTCCCGCTGCAGCCTGGTGATCCGCTCCAGCGTGTCGATGAGCCGGTCGCTCTCCCCCTGCCCGTTCAGGTCCATCCACGGGTACTTCTGGAACTGGTTCTTGAGTATGTAATAGCAGTCCCTCTTCGTGGACACCGAGTTCGCGACGATCGTCTCGATCACGTGGTTGACCAGGAACTGCAGCCGGGCGATGCCCGCCGCCTGGTCGACGTTCGACGTGCACATGGCCGAGGTGTCGCCCGACGCGCTGTAGCCGTCGACGTCGTCGTACTCCACGGACGCGCGGTCGACCTTGAGCGCCTTAAACGTGTAGGGCAGTGCGTTCCCGGCCCGGATCATCGCGCCGAGGCAGTAGGCGGACAGCACCATGACGGACCGCTCCTGGTCCCGGGTGAGCCGGCGGTTCTTCAGGATGTCGTGCGTCATGGCCATCGTGGAGCTGTCCTTCTTGAGCCAGGTCAGCATCTTCACGAAGTCCTGCCGCTTCGCGGCCGACGCCGCCTCGAAGATGACCTCGAACTCGTCGGCCAGCGCCGCGTCCTCTATCTGCTGGTACAGCTTGTTATTCTTGGTGACTAATCTAGCGACTGCCATGTTGTTCCCGTCAGCGCGCGATGGCCAGGGCCGGCTTCCTCAGCGGCTCCGGCGCTGGCTGCTGCCTTTTCTCCTTTTTACTCCCGGCTGTACTCTCTCTGGCACGCCGGGGAGGCTGTACGGCCCGGAACACGTCCAGGTGGTACTGCTCCAGTATCTCGGGCACCACGTGGTCGAAGCCGAACGCGGCGGCGTATTCCATGCCGGCGACCTTCTCTCCCGCGAAGCGGTTCAGCTCCCGGAGGAGCAGGGAGTGGATGATCGCCTTACGCTTGCCCATGACCGCCTTCTCCTCGCTCCGCTTGATGCTGCGGATGTGCTTCGCGATCTTCCGGCCGCACTCCTGGATGGCGAGCCGGATCTCCTCGTAGTACTCGTCGACGTACTTGATCGCTTCCTTGCTCTCGCTCGTGTAGGGGATGTTCACGCCGGCCACGTGGACGAACAGGTGGCTGCGCGTCTCCGGGGCGATCTCGTAGCGGGACAGGCCTGCGTCCCTCGCGGCCTTGATCGTGACGTCGCCTGCCTCGCTGAACAGCAGCGGCACCCGGTTGACGAACCTGTGTACGTATACGCCGGTCACCGGGTCGATGGACGACTCGCCCACGCCGGCTAAGTCGGCGCTGCAGTTGTAGGCGATGATCACTTCGACGAGAAACGGCTGGCCCCGCATCGCCCGGGGGCTGCGGGTGACCGCCTCGATGAAGGCGGGCTGGAGCCGGCTCACCACGCCCTGCACGAGCGTCTGTTCTCCGACAGGCGACAGGCACTCCGGCGACGGGGGCGGCGTCTTCGCGGCGCACATGGCGTCCGCTAAAGCGGAAAGCTCGTCCCTGTCCAGCTCGGCCGGCCGCTTCTTCGCGTCCACCCGGCCCTTCAGGATGCCCCAGACCTCTTTGACCGTGTCCATGCGGACCCGGTCGAACTCGCCCTTCAGGAAGTCCGCTATCCGCTCGTACCGCGTCCGGGAGGCGAGCCGCTTCAGCAGGTCGTAGTCCACGCCCGAGGGGTGGGGCTTCGTCTCGACGGGCAGGGCGGGCATGACGTCTGTGCGACGGGGGATCTCGAGCACGTCCTTCTCGTTGAGCCCGTCGTAATGGAGCGACAGGTGGGGGTTGATCGCAGCGGTCAGCTCGATGTACTCCATGATCCGCGCCGAGTACTGCGCCTCCAGCACTACTGAGATCTCCACCCCCGTCCAGCCGCCGGCCTTCTCCTTGCCCGTGTCGTGGACCCTGGCCGTATTTTTATCCACGTCTACCGACAGCTCGAACACGTGTGTCGTCCGCCCGTCGGTGGAGGTCTTCACGATCGCGTGCTCGCCGGTCTTGATCTGCGAGATCAGGACCACGGCGGACACGCCGATGCCCTGCTGGCCCCGCGACTGTTTCCGCACCCCGAACTTGCTGCCGTACAGCAGCTTGCCGAAGACCAGCGGCACGTTCCGGGGCACGATGCCCGGGCCGTTGTCCCGGACAGTCAGCCGGAACCGCTTGAGCCTTCCGCGGTCGTCCAGGCTCTTCAGGTCGATCCAGACCTCGGGCAGGATGCCGGCGGACTCGCAGGCGTCTAATGAATTCGTGAGTATCTCGTGGATGGACATCGGTATCATCTTGACCGTGCTCTCGAAGCCCACGAGATGAGGATTGGTGGCGATGAACTCGCTGAAGGAGATCTCCTTCATCTGTTTCGCTAAATCCCGGGCCGTCGTTCGTTTTTTCTCTGCCATATCTGGTCGTCTCTCTGTCATCGGGGCCTTATTACCACTTTGTTAGTGCAATCCGAAAGTAATATTGGCCCGGTATGTTTAATGCTGGCCGTTTAAATACTTTATAATCCAGACGGGCATGGATACCGGTGAAAGTGAAAAAATAAGCTATATAACGGGACGACACGGCGGGTAGTCTCTCTCGCGAGTTAGCGCGAGTTAGTGGGACAAGGCGGAAAATTGTCCCGGTGGCAGCCCGGAAGCCTATAGTTTATAGTCCCACATCATCAGGGAGATCTTCACCAGAAGCTCCACCAACTCCTCGTCGGAGTCGAACGGCGAGGGGTAGATCGCGTGGTGGAGCATGATGCTCTTGGTCACGTCGGACCACTTGGCCACGAACAGCCACGGCTCGCCTTTGCCGGAGAAGTCGACGCCGCG
>MVRA01000201.1 GCA_002067315.1 Methanocella sp. PtaU1.Bin125
ACTTTCTCGACGTTTTCCGTCATGAACTGCCAGGTGCCGTCCAGGTCGATGGTCCAGAGGATGTCCCCCGAGTTCTCCAGCAGAAACCGGTACCTGTCGTCGCTGGCCTTCAGCGTATCCTGCGCCCTGTTGCTGGCATCGTGGCTTTCCATATCGCTCGGTATCCCGTGATTTTATCGCGCCTTTCACACGAGTTCGAATTCATTTTTACCCTGTCAGGATATACGCCTTTTCTGAAAAAAGAGTAAAAATTACCCGGAACGCTGTATTATCGCTCGTTTAATCTGCGGCGGGCGCTGCCCGGCAAAATGGTATCACGATGGCGGCACTATTATTTCTACCGGCGGCGATCACATCACGTGGTTCGTAATGGCAGCATCTGTACCATGGGAGACCGCTCTCGAGCTTTGCGAGGAGGTCCGGGCGGAGAACCGCCGCAAAAAGCTCCGTTTTCTCTCTTTTCAGGCGTTACCATGCTGGGGATGCGAAGGGTTCAGCAAGGGCGATCCCGCGAAGATGTGCATCGCCAACGGCTGTAGCCTGGTGGGCGCGAGGTACCTGAAGCGATAGCTGCCATGCCGGCCGACGCCAACGGTTATATCAGAGCAGGACGATACCTGACAGAGTGAGCATCATGGCCGAAAGAATCCCGTATGAAGTGGCCCTGTCCCTTTGCCGAAAAATGCGCGACGAGAACCGGGAGGCCCCGACCACGGCCCAGGCGCGGCAGTGCCGTGCCTGCGAGGCGTGCTGCGGCGCCCAGGCGATCAAGCCCCTCGACCGGGCCTGCTGCCAGGTCCGCCGGCGCTACGCGAGGACCGTCGCCTGCAGAGTCTGACCTTTCACGGCGGCACCGCGTCCCGGCCGAGCGGGAAGCTCAGCATCGAGATGAAGCGCCGGCCCTCCTCCTTGTAATAGACCCCGAAATAGCACCGGTCCCGGCCGTAGCGCCGGTAGTAGCCGGCCGGCCCCGCGATGCCGAGGCGCACGAGATAGCCGGCATCGTCCTCCAGCGGCACCCTCTTCTCCTCAATCTTCCGGCCGCCGGCCGTGAACGAGACCTTCTCCAGGCCGAACAGGATGTCCTCGACCCTGCCGCCCCGCTCCCGGTAGGCCGCCTCGGTGTGCTCATGGCCGCAGACGATGGCGTAGCCCTGCCGCATGGACGGCCCCACGGCGGCGAAGGCCTGCTCCGGCGTATAGTGGTAGCCGCTCAGGTCCGGGTAGCCCGTCCCGGTTCGCGAGATCCGCTGCCAGGCCTGCGACGCGGTCCACGCGTCCATCGGCCCGGCGTCCCCGTCACAAATCACTGCCGGGTCCAGCGGCCCGCCGTGGACGGCGTACAGCCGCTCTGCCCTGTCGGCAAAGGCGACGGGCATGCCGCCGAAGAACTCTTCCCATCCGCCCCGCCGGCGACACTCCTCGTGCGCCCGCAGGCTTCTGGCATCGCTGCCGGACACGGGCACCGACCAGATGAAAGCCTCGTCGTGGTTACCCCGCACCGACATCAGTCCCGGCGTGCTCTTCAGCCGGTCGATCACCTCGCACGGGCTGTAGCCCCTCTCCACGACGTCGCCCAGGTTGTACGTCCTCTCCACGCGGCCGAATCGCCTGACGAAGGTCCGGCCGCCGGCGAGCCGCAGGATGGCGTCCAGCGCGCCGATGTCCGCGTGGATATCGGAAAACAGGAGGATCGAGCCTTGCATCGAGGAAGGGAACGGCGGGAAACGCGATAACCTTTACGACATTCGCAACCGCGGATCACTTCAGCGCGCCCGAGGCCGGGTCATAGGAAAATTTTCGCAGGGGATCGCGACGGTAGCGTTTCAGGCCCGCCGGATTCAGCCGGTTGTGCCTCGCCTGCCAGAGCGGCAGGCAATACATGTACTGCGGCCTCTCCGGGGTGCCCCCGGTGCCCACGACCACGAAGACGCGGAAGCCGGTGGCCGTCGTGAACCGGCGGTACTTGGCCGGCTGGTACTCCTTGGCCCATGAGATGTTGCCCCCGAACAGCGTCGACCGGTACTTGCACTCGATGCCGATGACCGTGCCGCTGGGGAGATGTTCCACGACGAGGTCGGGGCTGAAGTCGATCTCCTCCCGTCCCCGGGCGCCGTCGCTCATCCAGCTCACGATCCTGAAGTCCTTCCCGAGCAGCCCGATCACGTGCCGCTCGAAGGCATGGCCCGCCGCGTGGGTCGGGTCTGTGAAGTCCGGCATCACTGTGAAAGCGCCCGGCAAGGGCATAAAAGTTACCCGTCCCGGGCCTCCGGCGTCGCCTGTGCCCGGCCCGCGGGCCCGCGCTCCCGGGACACGTACAGCCCGGCCATGATCAGCGCCGCTCCCGACAGCGTGATCGCGGTCAGCGTCTCGCCCAGCAGCAGGACGGCCAGCGTCACCCCGGCCAGCGGCGTCACGTAGATGGTCATCGCCACGTCGGCAGACCGCAGCCGGGCCGTCCCGTGATTGTAGACGAGGAAGGCGATCACGGAGCAGCAGAGCGCCAGGAACAGCAGGGACGCCCAGGATACCGCGTTCAGCCCGGCCAGCGGGGTCATCGGCGTGGCGAGGACGTAGACGGGCAGCAGGCCGAGGACCCCGAAGAAGAACGTGTAGACCAGGATGGTCATCGGGCCGAACCGCCCGGATACCCGGCGCGCCGCGATCGTGTACACGCCGAACAGCGCCGCGCTCGCCAGCCCGATCAGGTCGCCAGGCAGGTGCGCGGCCGACAGGCCGATGCCGCTCCCGCCGACGATGAGGAACACTCCGGCGAAGGCGACGACCGCCCCGGCCAGCTGGTTTTTCCCGAGCCGCTCTCCCAGCAGCACGGCGCCCAGGATCATGATGAAGAACGCGGACAGGTTGAACAGCAGCGAAAAGTTCGTGGCGGTCGTGTAGACGAGCGCGGTGACCTGCAGCACGAACTGCAGCGACACCCCGGCGACGGACAGAAACGCCAGCGCCGGCAGGTCGCGCAGCCTGACGCGCAGCGCCCCGGGCGCGAACGCCAGCGCGATGGCCAGCACCGCGACGAACGCGATGGCAAAACGCACGGTGACCACCTCCACGGCGGTGAGCTGCAGCAGGGCCTCCTTGGACGCGATGGAGGACGCGCCCCAGAAGACGTTGATCAGGACGAGCCCGATGATTGCCGCTCCGCTGTTCTCCGTCAACTGTTTCCATCCGTGTCCCATGATGATGCCCCGGCCCGGCATGGCCGGGCCGTACCATGGCACGCGCCGGCGTTTTAAATCCCTTCGGGTCGGTGCCGGGGCCGCATGCGCCCGCCGCCCGGCTGCCATCCCCGGCAGAATGTCCGCTTTCCGCCCTTTTTTCAGGATAGCGTTTTATAAATCGGGCGCCCGATCACTAAAAGGGGATGAATGATGCAGTACAGTAAAGTATTAATAGCCCTGGCCATACTGGCCGCGTTCCTGGCTCTAACCGCCAGCGCATCGGCGCAGGTCGCTCCCTGCGGGCCTGTCGGGCCGCTGGTACAGACCGGCGGGTTCACGCGTACGATATCGGGCAGTTCCGTGGGAGGGACTTTCATACCGCCGCAAACACAGGTATCTGATACGTTCTACAGCTACCCGGGCATCAGCGCCTTCGGCCCGTACCCCGGCGCCGGGTACGCCAGCACGTACGGCATAGGGTTCACGCCCTTCGGGTATACGCCCTACGGCGGATTCACATACCTGTAGGCACGATGGGCATAATGGGCACAATGGCAGGGTATCCTGGCTATCGCGTATCTGCGTGATAGAAAAAACGGGACGCCACTGTGTCCGTTGTGCCTATAGCGTCTATCGTGTTACCGCACACGCTGTTTTTCGTATAGCCGGTGGGACCACTTGTTCTTCCACTTGGTGCCGTTGGTCTTGCAGTACCGGACCCGGCGCTCGGGGTCTTCCCGCACCCAGTTGAAGAGATACATGAACTGGTCCCGGCCCACCTCGATACGGCGGATCTTCTCCGGCACGCCGATGCTGACCAGGTAGTCGGAGAACGCGTCCTCGATGCTGAGCTGGAGCTGTCCGTCGATCTTGACCGACTTCCAGCAATAGCCCTGCTCGTCCAGCCAGAGCCGGACGTTGTCGAAAATGTGCCCGGAGCAGATCTCGACCCGGTGCGTCTCCTTCGTGACGCCCATCTCCCGGAAAAGCTCGCTCACGATGCCGACGGTCCGGTCCTGGTACTCTTTGGCCGCGTACCGGCCGTCCTGAAAGTATTCTTCGCCGATCAGCTTGTGCCTGAAAATGCCCGAATCTGCCTCAAGCGCCCCGATCGCGGCGCCTCCGACGGGGGACCCGATGCCCGCATCGTCAATCTGTACGAGCTTCAGTCCCTCGTTACTGCACTCACTCATTTCATGTATTGTTCATCGAAATTACTTATATAGTTTTTCTTTTTTCCAATTATATATAAAATGAAAACGATAACGTCGCCGGTGTCTCTGATAATGATATGGCGCCATATCTATCGGTAATTATATGATATGGCGCACACGTGGCATAAGCTGCCGGACGCGAAGAAAATGAGAAAAGGTGGAGCGCTTACTTGAGCTTGTCGGTGAGCGACCTGAGCTTCTGGATGTTGTCCAGGTGCAGCTGCGCCTCGACCCGCTTGCGTTCCTCGAGCGTGGAGATGATGTCGGTAATGCTGGTCGAGAGCTTGTAGCACTTCAGCGGCCTGCCCTTGCCTTCCTTCTTGATCTCTCTCTCCTCGATCCAGCTCTGGTCCCGGAGCTCTCTCATGACAATGCTGACTTCAGGCTGCCTGAGGTCTGCACCGAGCTCGATGTCCCGGCTGATCGTCTCGTCGACGTTCGCCAGGTAGACCAGCGTCTTGGCGACGTTCCTCTTTAACCCTACGTTGACCAGGGTCTCAACGAACTCCTTGTCCTTCTCGTCTAATACTGGTACTGTAAGTTTTTTCATCCTGTCCACCTCAATAGAAAATTATTTCCCATTCAGAATTAAATATTTAATATATGAATTCTGACGGTAAGTAGTTAACCAATCGTTATTATATATACTTTACCCTTATAGTTGCGATAATAAAATTCTCATTGAATATATTATCGCGTAACCCTCTATTAAACAATCGATAATATTTAAGCTTTGTGCACTTTCGATTAACATATTACTATTGTATGGGCTCGACGTCATCCTAATATCCGGTAAATGCGATTTGATAATGGCTATCATATAATAACCCCTTGCCACTTAATATTTTATTGTTTTTTTATATGTCGAAAGACCGGCAAATGCCACAGTCGTTTTTCTAAAATCGATGTGATATATGCCGTTTACTCGACCAGGGCAAACGGGCATTTCCACTGCATATATGCGGCAGGCATTTTTTGGATGCTTTCACCGGGAAAAGCCTTCCGCCGCCTTTCTCCAGTGGAAACGCCGGCTGCCCCGTCAGCCCCCGGCCGCTGAAAATGCTCAAATATCATCCCTGTTTATATACAAACGTGAAACGCAAGGCCTGTATCTTTTACTCGGACACGTACCTGGAGCACGGCAGCGAAGACCACGTCGAGAGCCCGTCCCGCGCCGCCAGGATCATGTCCCGGCTGGAGGAAGCGGGCGTGCTCGGCCGGGCCGAGCTGCTGCGTCCCCGGCCGGCCAGCGAAAGCGAGATCGCCGCCGTCCACGACCCGGCCTATATCGGTCGGGTCAGGTCTTCCGGTCCGGGCCCGTTCGAGGGCGAGGTGGAGATGGCCCCGGGCTCGTACGAGGCGGCCACCCTGGCCGCGGGCGCCGCCATCGGGTGCGCGGACGAGGCCGCCGATCGCGAGCTGGCCTTCGGCGTCGTCCGGCCGCCGGGCCACCACGCGATGCCGGACCACGCCATGGGCTTCTGCCTGTTCAACAACGTCGCGATCGCCGCCGCCCATGCCCTGAAGACGGTAAAGCGCGTCCTCGTCGTCGACTGGGACGTGCATCACGGCAACGGCATCGAGCACATGTTTTACACGACGCCGGACGTCCTGTACTTCTCCATCCACCAGTACCCCTGGTACCCGGCCGGGACCGGCAGCCCCGACGACACCGGCACGGGCGAGGGCGCCGGGTACAACGTGAACGTGGCGCTGCCCGCCCGGGCCACGGACGCCGACTACATGAACGTCTTCCGCCGGCTGCTCCTGCCGATCGCGGACAGCTATAAGCCCGGCCAGATCATCGTGTCCGCCGGCTACGACTCGCTGTGGGGCGACCCGCTGGGCGGGATGCATCTCTCGACTGTCGGCTTCCAGGCCATGGCGTACGCGCTCCGGGGCCTGCGCGGGAGCCGCGGCATCGCCGCGCTCCTCGAAGGCGGGTACTCGGCCGAGCTGCCCGCCTGCGTCGAGGCCTCCATCCGCGGGTTCCTCGGCGAGGAGCCCGAGGTCACCATGCCGGCCAGCGACATGGCCACCCTCAACATCGAGTACGCGGTAAACGTGCAAAAACAATACTGGCGCCTTTAAAGTGTCTAAGAGGCCAAGAGAAGTGTCCAAGACGCCACTGTAGACAATAGGAGGCGCCAAGGCGCCAAGATCTTTTTTTTAGTTTCAAGCTGCCAGGTGTCCAAGAAGAGGGTCCAAGACACCACTGTAGAAAATATGAGGCGCCAGGAGGCCCGGTGCCATTTTTCTTATCAATCTAAACTACTTGGACCCTTGGCGCCTTGAAACTAAAAAATTACACTTGGCGGCTTGGCGTCTCTTAGTTTCTACAGTGGCGTCTTGGCCCCTTCCCTTGGAAACTTGGCGGCTTAGCGGAGGAAGGTGCGGAGGAAGGTGCCCATGCCGGGGCCGAGGCTCAGGAGGCTGGCGCCGGTCAGCAGGACGAACTCGCTTTTGATGGATGCGGCCACGTTCTTGCCGAGCCCGCACTCCGTCAGGCAGTCGCTGATCAGGCCTTCGGCGGTGGTGTGCCCCCGGGGCAGGTTGACCGCGTAGCGGTACTCGTCGATGTAGGCGTCGGGGTACTTTTGCTTGAACCGGCCCGCGTGCTCCCGCTGCTCGACCGGGGGCCCGTAGTGGCGCTCGATGTCCGGCAGCCGCCAGACCAGCAGCTCGAAGACGAGGGCACTCCAGCCCCCGCCTGACCAGACGCCGCGCTCGAACACGCGGAACTCGTGCCGCTCGAGCATGCCGGCGACGGACTCGGCGCCCTTGCGCAGTTGCGGATAGAGCGTGTCCTCGACGATGTCCGGGGTGCGGAACGCCACCGCCAGCAGGAGCGTGCCCCGGGCGTCGAGGGCCCGCAGCAGCCCGGGCTCGTCCATCGGCTCCGGCTCCGGGGGGAAGAAGAAGCCGATCGACGGCTTCGCCAGGAAGTCCCGGCAGGCGTCGATGTACTCGTAGAACTTTTGCGGGGACAGCGCGGCGGCCACGTTGCGGCGGGGGTCGACCGGGTCGATGACGATCAGCGGCTCCGGGTGTTTGACGGTCTTATCCATGTGCCCCTCGATGTCGATCACCGTGCCCCGCCGGAAGTTCGCTCCCGCGCGCACGGCCTCCATGAACGAGCCGTACCTGATGATGAGCAGCTCGGACAGGTAGCCGGAGAAGCCCTGCGTCTTCAGCTCGGAGCCGTAGACGCCGGTGCCGTGCATGAACTGCTTCAGCAGGCGGGCCTCGTCGCTGAGGCCGTCGATGTGCGCCTGCACGTACGCGTTATGAAACGGGCTGCGGTCGACCGCGGACTGGATGTGGGCCGCGTCGGGTACCCGGTAGCAGGGCACCAGGTCAACGTCGATGCCGCCGTAGCACGACTTGATGTACGGGTGCTCCGCGTACCGCTCCTGGTACTCGCAGCAGAGGCTTTTCGCCAGCTCCAGCCCGGACTCTTCCAGCTTCTCCCGGGGCGTGTCCGGCGGGAACATGAGGAAGATGTCGATGTCTTTCTTGCCTCTCAACCACGTGTCCCGGGCGGTGGAGCCCACGTGGATGGCGTACACGTCCAGGCCCATTTCCGCGGCCTTCGCGTTCAGCCTGACGATGATGCCCCTCGCCAGCGCGTGCAGATGGTCGGTGTCCTTCGCCGAGGGCTTGACCCGCGCCAGCACCTCTCTCGTGATGTCCTCGATCAAATGAAAAAACCTCTCTCGCTCTACAGGCTGATCTCTCGCAGCGCCTCGTACTTCGGCCCCTTCGGGCTCAACGTGCTCTTCATCAGGTGCAGGCGGTCGACCCGCATGGCGCCCGCGTCGAAGTCCCGGTACTTCTCGAACAGCAGCGGCAGTTTCTGCTTCTGCGCCGGGTCCGGGAACTTCACCCGCCCGATGGTCACGTGGGGCTTGAACCGGCCCTCCCGCTCGAACCCGATGCCGGCCAGCGCGTCCTCCACCTGCCGGTTCATCTCCGCGAAGGTCTCCCCCGGCTCCGCCCCGATCCAGATCACCCTGGGGCTGCGCGCGTTCGGGAACCCGCCGATCGACCGGATGCGGGCGGTGAACGGCGGAACCTTCACCTTTCCCAGCGCGGCGGCGATCTCGTCCACACGGCTTTCTTCCACGTTCCCGAGGAACTTCATCGTGACGTGGATCAGCGCCGGATCGACGGGCTTGATCCCCTTGATGTCGAAGTCCTTCTCCGCCTCGCCGATCCTGTCCCTGATCGATTGCTCCAGGTTGACGGCCACGAACGCGCGAATCATGATGATAGTGATCAGGCGATGCGTCCAAAAAAAACTATCGACCCCGTCAAGTGTCCAAGTGTCCAAGATGAGACGCCAGGGCGCCACTGTAGAAACTAAGAGGCGCCAGGACGCCAAGTGTTTTTTTTGGATTAAGTCGCCAAGAGGCTAAGAAGAGTCGCTAAGAGGTCAAGTCTGTTTTTTTACGGGGGAAGCCAGGAAGCCAAGCGGTTATAGGTGGTATTTAAAAGGAGCTCTTGGCCTCTTGGCGCCTTGAATTAAAAAGAAATCTTGGCGCCTTGGCGCCTCTTAGTTTCTACAGTGGCGCCCTGGCGTCTCATCTTGGACACTTGGACCCTTGGTGTTCATCTCTGGAGGAAGGCGTTGAGCGCGTCGTACGAGAGCGTGTTCAGCGTGCGCGCCTTCGTGGCGCGGCCGCGGCGGGCGTTGTGCACCCCGTACTCCATGAAGTCCAGCTCGGGGATGGAGTGGGAGTCGGTGTCGATGGCGATCATGGCCCCGGCCTCCATCGCCCGGGCCACGTGCTCGTCGCTCAGGTCCAGCCGGTCCGGGTAGGCGTTGACTTCGAGGACCTTGTCGCGCTCCACGGCGGCCTCGATCACGCGGTCGATGTCCAGCGCCATCGGCTCTCTCCTGCCGATAATTCGCGAGGTCGGGTGGGCGAGTATCGTCAGGTACTCGTTTTCCAGCGCGTTGAGCACCCGGCGGGTGATCGTGTCGGCGTCCTGCCTCATGCCCGTATGGACGGAGCCGACCACGATGTCTAAATCGGCCAGCACGTCGTCCGGGAGGTCGAGGCTGCCGTCGGCCATGATGTCGACCTCGCTGCCCTTGAGAATCGAAAAGCCCTCCAGCGTGTCGTTGAGCCGGTCGATCTCGACCATCTGGTCGCGCAGCCGCTCCACGCTCAGGCCGTTGGCGACTTGCAGCGACCGGGAGTGGTCGCAGACGGCGATGTACTCGTAGCCCCGGGCCCGCGCGGCCATGGCGATGTCCCGGATGCTGTTGGCGCCGTCGCTCCAGTCCGTGTGCAGGTGGAGGTCGCCTTTAATTTGTTCCTGCGAGATCAGGTCGGGGAGTGTGCCCTCCTTCGCGGACTCGATCTCGCCCCGGCCCTCCCGGAGCTCGGGCGGGATGTACTCGAGGCCCAGCGACCGGTACAGGCTCTCCTCGTCCGCGAAGGCCCGGCGCTCGCCCGTCGCCTCCACGTAGTACCCGTCGCGGCCCAGCCGGACGCCCCGACCGGCGGCGTGTTCGGCGAGGCACTGCAAATGCCCGTCCGAGCCGGTGTCCCAGATCAGGTGGAGCCCGTAGTCCTCCGGGCTCACCACCTCCAGCGTCGCGTCCAGCCGGTAGCGGGTGGTGATCAGGGCGTGGTGGCTCCCCCGCTCTTTGACGGCCTTGCTCAGCGGGTTTTCGCAGAAGCAGCGGATAATCTCCTCCGGGTCGGTGGCGACGGCCAGGATGTTGATGTCGCCGACCAGCGTCTTCCACCGACGGATGCTGCCGGCGACCCCGGCGCAGACGAGGCCCTGGCAGCCCGAGAAGTATCTCATCAGGTCCCTGGCGATGGCCCGTGCCCGGTGGATGGGGACGCGGACCTCTTCCCGCATCTTCCGGTACCGGTCGATGGCCTCGAGGATATTCTGTTCCGTGCGGTCGCCCAGCCCGCGGACCTTGCGGATGCGGCGGGACTTCGCCGCCCGGCGGAAGTCCTCCACGGTCTTCGCCCCCAGGGCCCGGTAGATCTTCAGCGCGGTCTTGCGGCCGATGCCCGGCACCTCAACGACCTCGTAGAGCTCCGGGGGCACGTCTTTTTTTAGGGCTTCGTGCATCCGGCTCCGGCCGGTGTCGAGCACCTCCGCGATCGTGCCGGCGATGCTCTCCCCGACCCCCGGGATGTCCCGCAGGCGGCCCTTCCGGTAGTACTCGTTCACGTCGCCGTCCAGGCTCTCGACGCTCTGCGCGGCCTTCCGGTAGGCGCGGATGCGGTAGGCGTCCTCGCCCTCCAGCTCGAGCAGCCGGGAAATGTCCAGAAGAATGTCCGCGACTTCCTTGTTGTTCAACTCCTTCTCCTCTCCCCCGCGCCGGAAACCCGGATCGCTTTGCCTTCCACGGGACAGTTGAGCTGGCACTGGCCGCACCCGATGCAGGCGTCCCCGTCCACCCGGGGGCGCATCCTCCCCGACCCCCCGCGGATGGCGCGCTTCGGGCAGACCTCGTCGCAGACCAGGCACCGGACGCCGTTCCAGGCCAGGCACAGCGTCGTGTCGATGCTCGCCGTCCCTAACTTGATCTGCTCCTCCGGCAGGCTTATAACCGCGCCTGTGGGGCAGACCTGGCCGCAGGTGCCGCAGCGCATGCAGTAGCCCTTATCGAAGTCCAGTGAGGGGGTATAGAAGCGCTCCAGCCCCGCGTCGGGCCCGGCCGGCCGGATGACCTGGTTCGGGCAGGCCCGGACGCACGACTCACACCGGGCGCAGGCCGCGTTGAACCGCTCCTCGACGAGCGAGCCGGGCGGCCGGATCAGCGCCTTCTCCCCGGTCAGCGCGGACGCCGCCCGGGCGGACGCGAACAGGGCCGCCAGCGCCGCCGCGCCCGCGATGAACGCGCGCCGGGACGGGGAGATCCGGGGGGCCTGCGGCGCGGCAGGCGCAAAGCTGACGGCGCCCTTAGAGCATGCCTTTTCACACTCCAGGCACTTCGTGCAGGCGGTGGCGTCCCAGCGGAGGTCCTTCGCGATCGCCCCCATCGGGCAGGCCCGGCGGCATTTGCCGCAGCGGATACACTGGTCGCTCGCCCGGAAGCCGAACGGCGACAGGAGCCCGGCGACGCCCAGCATCCCGCCCAGCGGGCACAGCGCCCGGCACCAGAACCGCGGCACGGCGAGCGCGGCCAGCACGATGAGCAGGAGCACGACGGGTACCGCCGTCCCGGTCCACAGCACGTACAGGGACCGCTGGAAGATCACCAGCGGGTCGGCGAGGGCCAGCACGTCGACCGCGAAGGCCGAGAGGATGAGCACCGCGGCCGGCACGCCGAACTGGAGGTAGCCGTACCGGTTCCGGTCCCTGCCCCGGCGCACCAGGCCGACGAGGTCGTTGAGGAAGCCCACGGGACAGGCCCAGCCGCAGAAGGCCCGGCCGAGCAGCACTGCGGCCAGCAGGAACGCCCCGACGGGCAGCAGCGCCGGCAGCCACGCGCCCCGGCTGAAGACGGCCCCGCCGAGGGCGGCCAGGGGATCGACCGAGAGCGGCAGCGTGGAATAAGGCATCGCCACCGGGTACGGGACACTAAGGAACAGGTAGACGAAGCCGGCGAAGAAGGCGGCCTGGACGGCCAGCCGGGCGTGGCGGAAGGGGATGTCAATTTTCATAGTGTAATGATACTCATCTTGCTCATGTCCATCTGGCCCAGCCCGCCCTGCGCGGCGAGCTTCACGTGCTCGACGTCCCCCGGCCCGAGGCCGACGTAGCGCGTACAGTAGGCGTCCACGGCCACGATGTCGTCGCCCACGACCACCTGGTGAGGGGACGCGAGGTCGGCCGGGTCGCGGGAGCCCCGGGGCCCGTTGTTCCGGACCACGAGGTACGCGTCCGCGATGGTCAGGCCGGGCCGGAACAGCGCGGCGAGGTCGGCGATGCCCTGGTCGAGGTTGCCGCTGTGCAGGGCGCCGCGGTTCCGGACCAGGCCCATCAGGTTCTTCATGGCCCCGGTCATCAGGGTGTTGCCGTGGCTCTTGACCGCCGGCACGTCGACAAGCACGTCGCAGTCCTTCAGCATCTTCGGCACCTGCACCGACTTCAGGAATACGCCGCCGTCCGCCCGGTCCTCGAAGTCGTCGGACCTGAGCGCCTGTACCTTGAGCCCCGCGTCTTCGACGGCTTTCCTTATGCCGCTGAGCCGCAGGCAGTCCTGGGCGTTGTCGATAGTATAGTCCACGGCCGTCACGCTTCCCGCCCCCGCCTCTTTGCACCGCTCCATGACGCGGGCCAGCACTCCGGGATTGTTACACCCGCCCTGCGCCGGGGAGTAAGCCCACGAAAAGTTGGCCTTCACGACCACGTTATCCCCCGGCCGGACGATGCCTTCCAGGCCCCCGTACGCGTCGATCGCTTTGTCCACCAGCCTGGCCGGGTCCGCGTCGGTGGCGACCGCCAGCTTGCCGGTGGCGGCCGGCGGTACCGGTGTCGGTGCCGCCGTCGGCGCCGGGGTGGGGCTGACGGTATCCGTCGTGCCCGCGCCCGTGCAGCCCGCCATGCCGGTCGCGGCCAGGATGGCGGCCGCTCCCGTCGCCTTCAGAAACGCCCGTCGGCTCATCGATGCTTCGAGGACCTGTCTCGCCCATCTTCCCGTCATAGTCACTGCCTCAGAAGTGTTAAACGTCCCATCTTTAACTATTTTCTCGCGCGGTTCCCAGGCCGCATTAGCATGTGGTTGCCGGACAGGCATCTCTACACAAAAGTATATACATTCGAACCCTCTCAAAATCTGTAGAGCTATCCATGTCCGGATTCATCTTGCAGCTTGGCGACTTCACCGGGGCGATCACCGGCCTGCTGGCGAGCCTGGGCTACGCCGGCGTCTTCGTCCTGATGACGATCGAGAGCGCCGGCATCCCCGTCCCCAGCGAGCTCATCATGACGTTCGCAGGGTTCCTGTCCTCGGGCGAGAACGCCCCGATGAACTGGGTCCTCGCTGCCGTGGTCGGCTCCCTCGGCACCGGCGCCGGCTCGGCGATCGGCTACGCGATCGGGGCGTGGGGCGGCAAGCCGATGGTCGACCGGTACGGCAAATACCTCGGCGTCACCCCGGACAAGATGGTATGGGCCGAGAAGTGGTTCTGCAAGTTCGGCGAGTCGGCGGTCTTCTACACCCGGCTGCTGCCCGTGGTGCGCACCATCGTCAACGTCCCGGCGGGCCTGCTCGGGATGAACTTCTACAAGTTCATGGCCTACAGCATGCTGGGCGCGTTCCCGTGGTGCCTGGTCCTGGCCTATCTGGGTTTCAGCCTGGGCGAGCAGTGGGAGACCGTCCTGGAATACGGGCACATCCTCACCTACGCCGTCGTGGGCATCGTCGTCCTCATTATCGCAGGTGCCGTCGTGCTTTACCTGCTGGTCCGGACGGGCCGGGTGAAGAAAGAGACTGTGATGAGGTACCTGAAGTTTATTACGCATGTGTAACATGCCCGGGCATCTGCCGCTCGCCGGCCGGTCCCGCGCGCACGCGACCGCCCCGGCGTGCAGGCTCGCTTTTTCAGGGCCTGAAGAAGTATTTATTCGATAGTGGCCATACCTCTACACCATGAGCCAGTGCCTGCAGGTGGAGATCGACCCGTTAAGGATATCGGACGAGTACCTCAACGGCGTCCTGGTCGCCGTGGACGTGCTCGCGTTTTCCCCCGACGAGTACCCGGCGGGCCCCGACTACCCGATCTGTTTGATCGCGGCGGCCCACACGACGGGGCTGAGCTCGATCAGCAAGGCGTACGTGAAGGTCTTCGTCGCCGCCACCGCCTCCGAGCTGGAGGAAGGTCAGGTGCTCAAGGGCTTTATGAACTATATCGACACCTTCGACGGGGGCACCATCGCCGCGCACTACGGCGCGACGGACTCTATTGAGACGGGGTTCGACCTCCCGTACATGCTCCTGCGGGCCCGGGACTATCATCCGGAGCTATACCCGCGGCTGCGGCAGACGCTGATGAGGTTCCGGAAGCACGACACCTGCCTGTACGCCAAAGACCACCTGAACGTGCCGTCGGCTGACCTGGACTACGTGGAGGGATACTACGGCCTCCCGAGGGTAGAAGAGGCGAAGGTCGACGACGTGAGGGCTGCCCTGGCAGCCT
Source organism: Methanocella sp. PtaU1.Bin125 (assembly GCA_002067315.1). Lineage (GTDB taxonomy): Archaea > Halobacteriota > Methanocellia > Methanocellales > Methanocellaceae > Methanocella_A. Next base: position 14,515 of record MVRA01000201.1, read on the forward strand.
ACTGGCGGACAGGCGATCAGGGAGTAGTTAAATACGCTTTGGCCAACGCCTACAACTGCCTGAGGGTTGCACAGTCGCAAATACGAAAAACGATTTGCTGCACCGATATTCCGCTTTAATAACGGAAATACACATCTGAAACCAAAAAGATTTTAATTCGAAGGGCGTTTAATTGTTTTTTATATGACGAAAACTGACACACCGGATTCGTTTCCGGAGCCCATGATCGACAGGGTCCAGGCTCTCGAGAAGGAGAAACAGGCCTCCCAGGAGGAGCTCGAGCTTCTCCGGCTCCAGTACGAGGAGCTGAAGTCGAGGCTGCTCGAATCCACCATGATCAATAACAATAACCTGAAGGAGATCCAGCGGCTGCAGCAGGAGAACGCGCATCTTCGCCGGACTCCTCTCTTCATCGCCAGCGTCATCGAGATCGGGGACGGCGGGATGGTCATCCTGCGCCAGCACGGCAACAACCAGGAAGTGCTGACCAAGCCGTCCGAGGAGATCCTCCAGAAGCTCACGCTGGGCACCCGTGTGGCGGTCAACAATTCTCTGGCCATCGTCAAGATCCTGGAGAAGCCGGCGGATGTCCGGGCCCGGGTCATGGAAGTCATCGAGGCGCCGAACGTCGACTACGCCGACGTGGGCGGCCTTGACAAGGAAATTCAGGAAGTAGTCGAGACCGTCGAGCTGCCGCTGACGCAGCCCGAGCTGTTCGCCAGCGTCGGCATCGAGCCGCCCAAGGGCGTATTGCTCTACGGCCCGCCGGGCACCGGCAAGACGCTGCTCGCCAAGGCCGTGGCCAACAAGGCGAACGCGACCTTCATCCGGATGTCGGGCTCTGAGCTGGTCCACAAGTTCATCGGAGAGGGCGCCCAGCTGGTGCGCGACCTGTTCCAGATGGCCCGCGACAAGGCGCCGAGCATCATCTTCATCGACGAGCTGGACGCGGTCGGCAGCCGCCGCACCCACGACGGCACCACCGGCAGCGCCGAGGTCAACCGTACCATGATGCAGCTGCTCTCGGAGCTGGACGGCTTCACCGACCGGGGCAACGTGCGCATCATGGCCGCGACGAACCGGATCGACATGCTGGACCCCGCCATCCTGCGGCCCGGCCGGTTCGACCGGATCATCGAGGTGCCGGTGCCGGACGAGAAGGGCCGGGACGCGATCTTCAAGATCCACACGCGCAAGATGACGATGGACGCGGACGTCGACATGGCCGAGATCGTCAAGGAGACCGAGGGCGCGAGCGGCGCGGACATCAAGTCCATCGTCACCGAGGCCGGCATGTTCGCGATCCGGCGGCGGTCCAGATCGGTCAGCAAGGACGACTTCGAGAAGGCCATCGAGAAGGTGCTCCACAAGGAAGAGCCCGCCGAGGCCCCGCGGTCCAACCTCTACGCGTAACACGAGAAGAGGCCTCCGGGCCTCGCCATTCTTTTTTCCTGTTCAATTACACTGCCGGGGCGTTGAGCGAGCAGGCGGTCTGCCCGTCGACGATCAGGAGGATCTGCATCAGCGGGCCCGTGTTCATCGGAACGTCGGCCTGCGGCAGGTAGACCGTCACCGTGAACGTCTCGCCAGGCTCGAGGACGGAGTCATCGTCGCCAGTCGAGCTGTGCTCACCGTGGCTGTAGTCCCAGACGTTATAAGTCTTATCGTCCGCCACGATGTGAACGGCCAGCCGTCTCATGTCAAAGGGGTCAGCGTCGGGCCTCAGGTCGATGAGCAGCGTGTATGTCCGGCCGGCCCCGTCGCTGAGCACTTTCCTGACGTAAAGCGTGTCCTTCAGGTCAGCCACCGGCCCCGGTGTCGGGGCGGGCGTGACCGTCGGGGCCGGCTCCGGCGTCGGGGTCGGTTTCTCGCTCGTATAAATGTAGGCGCCGAGGCCCAGTACCGTGACGATACCGGCCATGGCGAGGACGCCGATGGCGATCATGCCAAAGACGATGATCCTGTCATTTTTCCTTTTCATACGCCGTCAACTGCACGGGCGAAACCCGCAGCAGTATTAGGACATGTTCGCCGAATATAAAAGCCTTTATCTCACCAACCGTAAACGCTCGAATCGAGTACAGGCCCGGCGCGGGAATTAAACGCAGTGACAGAGGCTGCGATCCGCCCGGGTGTTAGATTCGCCCGGTTGTTAGATTCGCCCGGGTGTTAGATTCGCCCGGTTGTTAGATTCGCCCGGGTGTTAGATTCGCCCGGTTGGTCACGCGCACGCGCGCGGGCCGCCGGGCCGGGATGCGGCGCATTGTGCATCCTGTTATTCCCACGGGTGTCGGGCTACTGCTGTAATTGTTTGTTCAGGCTCAGTGCCGACAGCGCGATCATCACGATAGCGAAGCCCAGCAGTACCGCGATGTCTGTCCAGACCGCGCCCAGGCCGGTGCCGCGGACCATGATGCTCTGTAAGGCGTTGTTCGCGTACGTCAGCGGCATCAGGTACGAGAGGACCTGCAGGTAGTTCGGCAGCGTCGATATGGGCCATAACATACCGTCGAGGAACACCTGCGGCAGGATGAGCAGCGGGATGAACTGTACGGCCTGCAGCTCGTTCCGGGCGAAGGCGCTGCAGAAGATGCCGAGGTTGACGCCCACCACGGTCAGCAGCAGCTGTAGCAGGACCACCGCGTAGATGTCCCCGGCGATCTTCACCTTCAGCACGAATATGGCGAACGCCAGGATGATCGCCGACTGGATGATCGCGAACACGCTGAAGCCCAGCATGTACCCGACGATCGTCTCGGCCCGGGTGAGCGGGGAGACCAGCAGGCGCTCGAAGGTGCCGAAGGACCGCTCCCGCAGGAAGGTCACGCCGGTGAAGATGAACACGAACACGAAGGCGATGATGCCCAGCATGTACGGCGCGAACAGGTCCAGCGTCGTGTAGCCGGACGCATAGACCTGCCTGCTCTCGATGTTCATGAGCGCCGCGGACGCATTGGAGTTCGGCGTCTGCGTCTTCTTAGACACGGCCGACATGGCGGCGGTGCCCACCGCCTTCGCAGCCAGCGCGGTCTTCATCTGGTCGGTGCCCTCGCTGACCACTTCCATGCTGGCCTGGTGGCCCGTGAGGACGCCCGACGTGAAGCCGCTGCCGAAGATGACGGCTGCGTCGACCTTTTTGTCCTTGATCGCCTGGTCCGGGTCTTCGGTTCCCAGCAGCACGACCGTCACGTTCGGCTGCAGCCTCAGCTCGTCGACCACAAAGCCCGAGAGCTTCAGCGGCCCCATGCCCAGGTCCTGGTCCACGACGCCCAGCGTGATCACGCTGCTGGTGCTCGTCGTGTAGAAGTAGCCGAGCAGGGCCATGACCAGCGAGGGGACGATGATGATCAGCCCCATCGTGCGCCGGTCCCGGACGCACTGCGTCACGATCCGGCGGGCTAACGGGAGGATCCGGTTAATGTCCATGCTTTGCCTCCGCGTAGCACATGTAGGCGTCCTCCAGCGTGGCGCAATGCATCAGGTCCTTCAGCTGCGCGGGCGTGCCGGTCTCGAGTATCTTCCCTTCCCGGATGAAGGCCAGGCGGCCGCACCGCTCCGCCTCGTCCATGATGTGCGTCGAGACGATCAGCGTGACGCCCTGTTGATTCAGTAGCTTGAAGTAGTCCCAGAACTGGGCCCGGAGCTTCGGGTCCACCCCGACCGTGGGCTCGTCGAGGAACAGGATCTTCGGCCGGTGCACCAGCACGCAGGCCATGGACGCACGCTTCTTCATGCCGCCGGACAGCGTCCCGACGATGCTGTGCTCCCTCTTCCGCAGGTCCGCGACTTCCAGCACCTCGTCAATGCGCTCTTCCCGCTCCCGGCCCTTGAGGCCGTATAAAGAAGCGAAGAACCGGACGTTCTCCCGGACCGTCAGGTCGCTGTACATGGCGTCCATCTGGGTCATGTAGCCGATGCTGGCGTTGTTCGCCCGGGACGGCATTGCCCGGCCCATGACCGCTGCCGTGCCGGAGGTGGGCTTGAGCAGGCCGCACAGCACCCGGATCAGCGTGGTCTTGCCGGAGCCGTTGGGCCCAAGCATGCCGAAGTTCTCGCCGTAGCCGATCTTCAGGTCGACCCCGTCCAGCGCCGTGATCTTGCCGAATCGCACGGTGAGGCCCGAGCATTCGATGATATTCCCTTTTTTCTCTCGGTTTTCAAGGACACTTTCCTGGGAGAGCGTAGAGATTCCTCCGCTGTCAATCAAGCATTTATTCGTTTAACGCCTGAATAAACTATGACTCCGGCATGCATACCGGTGGTTTCCAGCTTTTGCCATAGCCAGAGCCAGTAGTTTTATCAATGACTACTATAATCGAAAGTTATTTAAAGTTTGCGTTCGGTAGTTTTAACGATAACTACTAAATAATATGGCGAATAAAAACGGCTATGACGGGCAGCTTACTATGTCTGCGATTTCCAGCACCCTTATCGAGTCCCTGAAGACGCTGGGGCTCACAGAGTACGAGGCAAAGGTCTACTCGGGACTGGTCGGCTTCGGCCAGGCGGAGGCCAAGCAGATCTACGAGTACCTGGAAATCCCGAAGCCGAGCGTCTACCAGAGCCTGAAGACACTGACGGACAAAGGCCTGGTACAGATTGTGAGCTCCCGCCCGGCGATCTACCGGGCCACCCCGCCGAAGATCGCGTTGCGGCACATGACCGACGTCCACCGCAAGGCCGAGGACGACGCGATGCTGGAGCTGGAAGAGCTGGAAAAGTCCGGCCCCGGCCAGGAATACCCGAACGTGCTCTGGACGCTGTTCGGCCAGGAGAACGTCGAGCACAAGCTCGAGGAGATGCTCGAAGGCGCCGGCCGGTCCGTCCGGGCGATCCTGCCGGGCGACTACATCGTTTACCTGGGGCTGGTGGTCGGCCGGGGCTTCCCCATCGACGTGCTGACCTACGGCCAGGAAAACGTGAGCCTGATCAAAGACGCATTTCCCGAAGTCCACGTGCACGACCTGCAGACGGTAGACATCCGCGGGCTGGAGCCGATCGCGGCCAAGTTCGCCCATCTGCCGCTCACCCCGGGGGCGTTCAAGCGCGCGCTCGGCGTGCTGGCCGACGATAATGAGATGATGTGGATCCCGCCCGTCCCCGATACGGTGATGACCGGGCTGACCTCAAAGAACCCGATGGTCGTCGCACTGATGAGCATCATTTTCAGCACAGTCTGGGAGCGTACGACTTAACGTTTAATGAAGGCGGCGTCGAAGCGCGGGCCTAAGAATCATCGCTTCCATCCCGTCGCCATGGCCTCTGTGTCCAGTGCGTGACCATAAGCTTTATTAAACTGAAAATCAGTAGTGGAGTTGCTTTTGCCGGGATGGGGTAGTTGGCCATCCTACGGGACTGTGGATCCCATGAGCCGGGTTCGAATCCCGGTCCCGGCCCTTTCAGCCTTTTTAAAAAAGGGATTTTAAAGCTATGACGATTGAGGAAGAAGTAAGGGCGATTCAAGAGGAAATCGACAAGACCCAGAAAAACAAGGCCACGGAGCATCACCTCGGCCGCCTGAAGGCGAAGATGGCGCGGCTCAAGGACGAGCTGATCAAGCAGGCCATGTCGAAGGGCGGCGGCGCGGGGGGCTACAGCGTCAAGAAGAGCGGCGACGCCACGGTTACGTTAGTCGGCTTCCCCTCGGTCGGCAAGTCCACGCTGATCAACAAGCTGACCGACGCGCACTCCGAGGTCGGCGCCTACGAGTTCACCACGCTGGACGTCATCCCCGGCGTCATGGAGTATAAGGACGCCAAGATACAGATCCTCGACCTGCCCGGCCTGGTCAAGGGCGCGGCCGCCGGCCGCGGCAAAGGCCGCGAGGTCATCTCCGTCATCCGCTCCTGCGATCTCATCCTGCTGCTGATCGACGTGTTCAACTACCAGCAGCTGCCCGTCCTCGAGAAAGAGCTGTACGATGCGGGCATCCGCATCAACCAGCAGCCGCCCGACGTGACGATCACCCGGACGATCAAGGGTGGCGTGATGGTGACCTCCACCGTCGAGCTCAGCATCGACCACGAGACGATCAAGACCATCCTCGGCGAATACAAGATCCACAACGCGCTAGTCAACATCCGGGAGGATGTGACCTCGGACCAGATCATCGACGTCGTGCGCGGGAACCGCGTGTACATCCCGGCGCTGCTGGTCGTCAACAAGGTCGACCTCGTCGACCGGGGCTACGCGCAGACGCTGCCCGATCACGCGCTCCTGATCTCGGCCGACCGCGAGCTCAACCTCGACGTGCTCCGCGACTCGATCTACGACACGCTCGGCTTCATCAACATCTACCTCAAGCCGCAGGGCGAGCAGGCCGATCTCGAGGAGCCCATGATCATGCGGGAAGGCTGTACCGTCGGCGACGTGTGCGACCGCCTGCACAAGGACTTCCGCCGCAAGTTCCGCTACGCGCGGGTCTGGGGCGACTCGGCCAAGCACGCCGGCCAGCGGGTCGGGCTCGACCACGGGCTGCTCGACGGCGACATCCTCACCATCATCATCCAGAAATAGATCTGGACGCATCGATAAATCCCGGCGCCTTCTTCCGGTGAAATCCCGGCAGACTATTTTTTCTACGGCTACCCTGTCTTTCATGAGGATGATCATGAGCACCGTCACGAAGGCGATCAAGTATGGCGCAGGCATCGCAGCCCTGGGTGTCACCGTATACGGGCTGTCCCGCATGCTAAAGAGGAAAGGAGAGACCAGCCAGATGGAAACGGAGAGTTACCCGGCAGAGACGGGTCAGGCAGAGATGGACCGATACCTGACCGAACCGAGAGAACCCGGGGACTACCGCAGCATCTATAACCTGTGAACCCGCCTGCAGCGCCGGTAAAAAGCCGACGCGGCCTTTTATCCCCGCGTGCCGACCGTAGTCGCATGGCAGAAACGAGGGCGTTCATCGGCGGCGCCATCCGGTTCGTCATCGGCATGTTCCTGGCAGCGCTGGCGTTCTATAACCTCTTCAAGGCCGCGAAGCGGGCCTACAGGTCCATCAAGGGCATCGGCAGCCGGTAGCCTGCGCGGGCGGACGATGGCGTGCCAGATCGCCGCTTCGAAGACCCGGCCCGAGCCGCGCGAGCCGCCCCTTAGAAGATACAGCTATGATCTTTTTGTGTTTTCCCGCCCGGCACCGGTGATTCCGTGGCATTTCCCGGCATGTGTGCGGGAAACCCCGCACCTTTATTTCTGCATGCGGGACGATTAACGATCATGAAGCCAAATTCGGGTAAGGCAGAGCGGATCATACGATTCGGGCTGGGCCTCGTGATCGCGGCCATCGGCGCGTATACACTGTTCGCCAACCTGTGGCTCGGGCTCTTCGTCTTCGCGGTAGGCTTATTCACGGTCTACGAGGGCCTGTCAGGATGGACGATGCTCCGGGAGTTCATCCCGTATATAGTCCGGCATGAGGCAGAAAAAGAGGAAATCGAGTTTTTTTCTTAGAATGACGGGCACATCGGCCACAACGGGCATCGCAGTCTCCGGGTAACATCGGCAGCTTACCCGTATCCTTTCTGTCAGGCCTGCCGCTGCCCGCCGCAAGCGGCGCCGCGCAACCTTGCGAATTGTTTTATGGGCGCCGGCGCCAATCCCGGTCCTATGAGGCCGAACATCGGCGCGCGGGACCGGATGATCCGGTTTGGCATCGGCATCGTCTTCCTGGCCGCGGGCATATACGTGACCTATCGGGTCAACCTCTGGGCAGGGGCCCTCATCGCGATTATCGGGGCCTTGTCCGTCCTCGAGGCCGTGTACGGATGGTGTGCCATCTATGCGCTGCTGGGAAAGAACACCTGCCCGGTCATCGCTGACTGAATGGCAGGTCGGGGCGACAGACGGGACAGTCGTAGCCGGCTGATTGAACGCCATAGCCGGCTGTCCTGTCAGTCAGAAACAATGGCGGTTCAGCGGCGGCGCTCGGTGTAGTCCACGACCTTCTGCGCGATGTCCTTGACCGCCGTCACGATGAGCGATCTTCCGTCCGCGGGCAGCTCGTCCACGCCGCTGTTGGTCGGGTCGAGCGGGACTTCACCGATCAGGTTCAGGCCGTAGTGTTTCGCCAGCTTCTCGACCTTGCTCTCCCCGAACAGCCTGATCTTCTTATCGCAGTCAGGGCAGCTGAGGTAAGACATGTTCTCCACGAGCCCGATCACCGGGACGTTGATCGTCTTCGCCATGTTGATGATCTTGCTGACGTCCAGGATGGACAGGTTCGAGGACGTGCTCACGATGATGATGCCGTCCAGCGGTATGAGCTGCATGACGCTCATGGGCTCGTCGCCGGTGCCCGGCGGCAGGTCGATGAGCAGGTAGTCCAGCTCGCCCCAGTTGACGTCGGTGACGAACTGCGTGACAAGCGAAGTCCGCATGGGGCCGCGCCACAGCATGGGGGTGTCGCTGGTGGTCAGCACGAACTCGGAGGAGATGGCCTTGATCCCGTTGCGGGACATGATCGGCTCCAGGCCCAGCGCGGACCCTTCGAGGTGCCGCCCTTCGAGGCCCAGCAGGTGCGGGATGTTGGGCCCGCTCACGTCGGCGTCCAGGACGCCCACCCGGTAGCCCATCATGGACAGGTTGAGCGCCAGGCTGGCCGTGATCGTGCTCTTGCCCACGCCGCCCTTGCCGCTCACGATGGCGATGCGGTGCCTCACATGCTCCAGACGCTTCTCAATAGCCTGCTCCTGCGCCGTTTTCTGCGCCTGCTTCTCCGGCGACTTCGACGGGCAGGTGGCACACTTGCTGGAGCCCTGGCCGTCCTTGCACGAGGCGCACTCCGGCGCCGGCAGCGTGTTCTCGCTAGTTCCTGACATGATAACCGACCTGTGTCCGCGATTTTTAAATATTTTCTTGCGCGGTGACTATGCGATCAATTGTCCTATGTAGGTATTTATGTTTTCTGACCCGGCTACCAGTCGACAGCAGGTGGCCGGGCACGCGCCCGCGCGCGAAGCCGCCGTGCGACCCGCATCAAAAAAATGAGTGCCGCAGCCGGTGTCTGGTTCTCTTTCGGTTCCCGCCTAGTGCCCCGGGTCAGCGCCTCCGCCGCTCCAGGTCTTCATCAGGCCGGCCCTTGTTCAGCCCGCCGTATGTTTACGCCTTTCAACAACAGCCAGAAGACAAATATGAATTCCGCCATGGTCGAAATCATGACAAAAACCGAGGACCCGGTCGAAATTGCCTCGTTGTTGGGTAGAAGCAATTTGAAGCTGACCAGCAGATAGCCGATCGATCCGATCAGCAGCAGGACGCCCATAACCCGGGGGAAAAAGCCCGATTTGTACACGAGCAGCCCGAGGGGGATCAGCCAGAGGCTCCAGAAAATGTCGACGACGTATACCCCGTAACGATACAGATCGAGGGACAGCATGGCCAGCCCGTCCAGCTGGGCCGGGTCGAAGGCCGCGAGGTACCCGGCGCCATTCGAGAGAAGCAGGGGCGCACACTTCGTTGCCATATTGAGGCAGCCCGCGGCGACGCCGGCCACCACGAGGATGAGCATCAGCCTGGCCTGTCCCCTGTCCACGGATTTAAGCAGCGTGTATAGCTCGTTGACCAGCAGCATGAACGCGATCTGGCCGACCAGGATGCTCACTATGCCGAGCCGGAACAGCCCTTCGGAGGCATGGATATTGCTGACCGTGGCCGCGGCATCGCCCGTCACGTATAGTCGGGAGTCCACGTACATCGTGCTGAAGAGAAAGCATAAGGCCAGCAGTAGATACAGCCACCCTGCTTTTCTCGCCATTTTGTTCATCGATGCATCTACAGTAGGGTTGGTCATTTCAATTCTCCCTGATCTTAATCACTACTTTTCCCCGGGCGTGCCCTGCTCCCAGGTACCGGAACGCTTCGGGGACTTCGCGTAACGGGTAGCTGCGGTCGATGACCGGTTTGACCGCGCCCGCCTCGATAAGCTCCTTCAAAAAGAACAAATCCCGCTGGTCTGGCCAGTAAGATACGCTGGTCATTTTCTTACTGCCTCCCATCGACATCACCGGCCCCAGGAGCATTGCCTGGAACATCTGGGCCAGGGTACCGCCGCTCATGACGTAGGTTCCTTCGGGACTTAACGCGCGCCGGTAAGCGGTAATCGGGCGGTACCCGTTCGCCGCGAGAATCAGGTCGTAGCGCTGCCCGTTTTGAGTGAAGTCCTCCCGGGTGTAGTCGATGACGTGGTCGGCGCCGATCGATCTGGCGATGCCTGCCTGGCTCGTGCTGCACACGGCCGTCACTTCCGCCCCGAAGTGCCGGGCCAGCTGTACCGCAAACGTGCCCACGCCCCCCGACGCGCCGTTCACCAGGACCTTCTGCCCGGGCCTGATCCGCCCGACGTCCCGCAGGCCCTGCAGGGCCGTACCGGCCGCCTGGGGCACGGCCGCCGCCTCCTCGAAGGTCAGGTTGGCCGGTTTCGGGGCCAGCACGCTCTCGGGAACCGCGACGTACTCGGAAAAGGCGCCCAGGCCGCACTGCGCCAGGTTCCCGAATACCTCGTCTCCGGGCCTGTAGTTCTTTGCGTTTCTGCCGGCGGCTTCGACCCGTCCCGCGATGTCGGCCCCGAGTATAGTGTATTTAGGTTTCCGGAGCCCGCCGCCCATCAGGCGGACCAGGAACGGTTTCCCGCTCAGGCGATACAGGTCGCTCTTATTTGCGGATGCCGCATGAACTTTGACCAGCACTTCGTTGCCCCCGGGCACGGGTTTTTCTACCTCTCCGAGCCTGAGGACATCGGGCGATCCATACTTCGTGTAAATAATTGCTTTCATGGCAATTCCTCCCGACTTATCTGTCCCGATAACGGGAATTTTGATGATCCGCCGCTATAGCTTCCCCTTGTTGTCACATCGACAGCTTCCGCTATCGGATACGGCGGATGGCGTCCATCGATATAGTCCTAATTTATACTCTACTTATTCGTACTGTACTAATTCGTACAGTACGTATGCGTACAGTTTAGGGATGGGAGTTCGACTATAAATAATTTATCGATCATGAAAAATCCGATTGTTAAAGATATCTCTTCAACAACTTTTTTAGCTCTCTGGTCTCGTCGTCATCGGGGAAGAACCGCTCGTCGATCAGCAGCGCCTCGTCGAGGGCCTTTTCGACCAGGCGGAGCCCTTTTTCGGTGAGGACGAGGTACTTCGCGCGCATGTTGCCCTCTCGCGTCGACCTGGTGATGTAGCCTCTCTTTTCCAGGGTCTTCAGGATTCCCGAGACGGTGTTTTTGTCACGGTGGGTGTACTCGCCCACATCCCTCTGGGTGACGGGGTTACCGTCCTGGGACAAATTGGCTACGGCCGTCAGGATCTCCACCTGCGGCGACGTTGCGTCCATGCCGTCGAGGAGGCCCTCCATGGCCTTTCCCCACTTTTTCAGCACCAGCTTCATGTACGTCCCGGGGCTGTCTTCGATCTTCCTGAACCCGGCGGCCATGGACTCCCGGTCAACTTTTTTAGCCATATATGATCAGAATGAAAAGAACTTGATGAAAAATATTGCGTTAGCCCGGGCGTACCCAAGTCGCGAAACCGGGCGGCCGCGTCGGACAATAGCCGGGCGCTCTGAGGCTGGTGCGATGACAGGAACGGATCAGGCTTTCAGGCCTCTTGCGAATTCCTCCGCCCGCTTCAGGTCTTCCCCGTTCGGCCGGCCTTTGTTCAGCCCGCCGATGTGCTTCAGGAACCGGTTCGTGTTGAGGCCCGGGCAGGAGAACTCGCCGACGATCACATAACCTTTCGCCTGCAGCTTCTCCTTGAGCAGCCGGTGGTTTTTAGCCAGCTGATCGCGGCTCATGCGCTCGTCGAACAGCGACGCCGGGGCGCCGTTGGTCGAGAAAAGGAACGACTTCCCGCCGGCGGCCGGCGGCAGCCGGTCTGCGAGGTCGAGCAGAGATATGTCGTGCTTTTCATCGTATATCCCGGAGCCAAAGCCGACCAGATCGTAGTCCCGGAGCTCTTCCGGGCAAACCTGTTGCGGGGTTTTTATTTGCGCATCGAGCACCTTCGCGATGACGTTCGCGACTTTCTCCGTATTCCTGTGATGGTAGGAATATACGACCAGAAGCGCTTTCTCCGGCAGCCGATCCTTGAAATTATTCCCTTTCTGCGCCATTCTATCACCTTAATGTGCAGGGAGGCCGTCCGAAGGATTTCCGGCGGGCTGTTCTATGCAAACGACCGCCTTCATTCGCGTGGCTCTCCCTTCATCAATCCCATGCCGTTAACTGATCGCCGCCTGACAGTCAGGATTTTTTACCTGCATACCGGGCGCCTTCACGCCCTTGACCAGCAGCCACAGGCCGAACGGGATTTCCAGGGCCGCGGCCAGGTCGGCCACCGATTCGAGGCCCGGGAGCAGGAACGCCGCGAAAGATCCGGACAGGTGGCCGAACGCGGCAATGATTAGCAACATGGCCAGTATCCTCGGCAGGAAACCCGACTTCATGGCCAGGTACCCGAGGGGAACCAGCCAGAGGCCGAACGAGATCTGGGCTATGTAATACCCATAGTACTGCAGATCGGCGAATAGCATCACCAGGGCGTGCAGCTGAGTGGCCCCGAACGCCGACAGGAAGCCGGCATCGCTCAACAGGATGAGGATAGCGAACTGGTTGAGCAGGTTGAGGCTCAGGATCGCGACGCTGGCCGTGGCCAGCAGCACGAACAATAACGCCGTGTTTTTATTGACCGGCTTGAGCAGCACGTATAGCGCCCAGGCGAACAGCAGGAAGACCGTCGCCATGAGCAGATCGCTGACGAAGGCGATCCGGAATAGCGATTCGGAAGCTATGATGTTACTGGCCGTTGCCACCGCGTTTCCGGGCACGATAAGACTGCCGCGGATCACCTGGGCGGCCATTCCACATACGATCATCACCAGGTAGAAGACCCCTGCGACTCTGGCGAGGCTCCTGTTCGGGTTTTGAATGGGATTGAATTCGAAATCCCCTGTCTTTCTTCTCATAAATCCATTAATGGCATCTGTATCAAAGCTCATGACATCACCTTATAGTACTACCACGTATTGTACGTACAATTATAGTACGTACAATTATCGTAAGTATACGTACTACATGTAATATGGCATGAGCTATTTATACTTTACGGATTGAAAATGGGTACCAGCCGTTAAAGGTATTTTATCAACAGCTTTTTTAGCTCATCGTTTTCGTCGCGTTGCGGGAAGAACTGCTCGTTCATCTTTACCATTTCATGGACGGACTTCCCGAGCAGATCATATCCTTTGTCGGTGAGGCGGATGTACTTCGCGCGCAAGTCGGTCTCGCTGACCGTCCGGGTAATGTAGCCCTTCTTCTCCAGCAGCCTCATCACCTCGGAAACCGTGTTTTTATCCCGGTCGAGGAACTCGGCTATGTCTTTCTGGGTAACGGGGTTTCCCTCCTTCGCAAGCTCCACGATGCAAGACAGAAGCTCTACCTGAGTACAGGTAGTGTCGAAGCCTTCGAGGACACGATCAACTGCCCGCTCCCATTTTTGAGAAACCATTAACAGATAGCCTCCGGGACTTTCCTTCAGCTTGATTAAATCTGAAGACAGGGTATCCCGAACTTTTTCCGCCATACAAGAATAGAATAACCGGAACTAAATGAAAAACATTTTGTCTTATGCCCCTGCTGGTGCGTGAGATTACAGCCCTACTGTTCCATCCTTCACCCTTTCATAACGTCGTCGCGCCCCACCGTGACAACGATGCTTCCCTTTTTATGCCCTGTCTCGACGTAGCGGTGGGCCTCGGCCATCTGCTCCAGCGGGTAGCGCCGGTCGATGACCGGCCTCAGCTCCCCCGCCTCGATCAGCTCTTTTAGGAAAGCGAGGTTCCCGGCAGGAGGCCGGCTGAAGACATGACGGAAATGTAGGGCCCGCCCTTCTTCAGCGACTTTTTCCATCGCGAGCGCGAGGTTTTGCCGACCGCATCGAAAACGAGATCGTAGGTCTCTCCGTTTCCCGGGAAGTCCTCCTTCGTGTAATCGATGACCTTATCGGCGCCCAGCGATTTCACCATATCCAGGTTCGCCGTGCCGCAGACGCCGGTCACTTCGGCCCCGAAGTGCCGGGCCAGCTGTACCGCGTACGTGCCCACGCTGTCCGAAGCGCCGTAGATCATCACTTTCTGCCCGGCCCGGACGTTCGCTTTCCTGATGAAACTCAACGCGGTAATGCCACCGGAGGGGACCGCCGCGGCCTCATCGAAGGCCAATCCGGCCGGCATCAGCTCGATCATACCGTCCATGGGCTTGCCGGTTTCCGGCATGCATTTATACTCCGCGTAAGCGCCGAAACCGAAGCCGGTCCACGCGAAAACCCGGTCCCCAGGCCTGAACCGCCTGACATTCCTTCCGGCCGCCTCGATCTCGCCCGCCAGGTCGAATCCCGGTACCGTGATCCGTTTCGGCCTGAAGAGGCCGTTGTACAGCCGTGCCATGAAGGGCTGAGCACTGCGTATGCGCCAGTCCCCCGCGGCCACGGTTTCGCGTGTACTTTGATCAGCACTTCGTCGTCCCGGGGCACTGGCTTCGCTACCTCGGCCAGCCTGAGGACTTCGGGGGCCCGTATCTCTCGTAAATTACCGCTTTCATCCGCACTTCTCATGAAAACTCGTCTGGCGGGCGCGCTGGCGCCTGTCGCATGCCGCCTCCGGCGGGCCATTCGTACTGCCCGCCCTCCC